>JANJFQ010000012.1 GCA_025435355.1 Candidatus Methanophagales archaeon
GGAAAAGGGTGTCAAAGTGGGTAAAAGAAGACCCTGCCTTCACCAACCTCACTTATCTCGGAAGGTATCGACCCTCTATAACCCTTGATGAGTTTTTAGAGATAGAGGAACGCATTCATTCCAATCCCCTGGAAGTCAAAAGCCACATACTTTCCGATTTACAGGATACACGTAAGATCAAAGGTGAGGAAGCCATTCCCACTTCTACGTTCTATCGTCAGACTGCTCTTAATGAGTATTTTTCTGGATATGATTGGTTCAAGGTTAAAAACATCAAAATACCGTCTCAGTATTCGGTTGAAGAAGCAAGAGATTCGTTATCCTCCATATTCACCTTTTCTGGTCTCAAAACTTACGGTGGAGCTGACTTACCTGCGATTTATGAGCGTCTGATAAAAGCAAAGGAATGGTTTTCCGTATACGGCGTTGACCCAATCAGCTATTATCCTCATATCCTTGCACGAAGAAAACATATAAGGAGTCTCCTCACATCAATACCACCAAGTCAGCAAGAAGAAATTCAGAAAAGGCTCATTTTTGAGATCCAGGATGCTTTTATCGTAGAATGCACTGATCTCCTCATTGCTGAGCTTATTCATAGAAAAGGGCGTATTCAACAGTCAATGAATGCCAGTCGGCAGAAAATGGAGAACCACCTTCGTAAAGAAGCTTTGAAATCCATCAAGAATAGCCTGGAAGAGATGATTTTGAGGTCATCACCGGATATGGAGGTGATTCCCAGCTTCTCAGATCCAACAATAGGTGAAGAAACGATAGCAAGGATGGAACTCTTGAGGAGACATGCAAAGAGTTATGATTTAATCTCACAGATTCTGGAGAAGATTACCAGTGGCATAAAAGAAGGCGTTGATTTCCATTGTGATGAGGGAAGATTGCTTTTCCAGGTGGTTACAGAAAAGACCGATTGGCGCCTATTAGGGGAGAAAGAGAAGAACTCGCTTGTTAGAAGTCCCGACCTCATAAGAGTCATTAATGATGGAAATGAGGATGTTGCAATACTTCTTGCAATTGACCGTCTCATCAATTACATACGGCATGGTAAAATCACCTTCCACAGTAGTTACTGCTATCAGGATCTCGGAGCCCGGATAAAGAAGGTCCGCATCGGTCAAGATGATGGGTTCCTTAATTCAGATGTCCTCGAACAACTCATCTCTGGCACCTTTCCGGTGAATATCTGGCCACTTTATGATACGATTGCTTATGGTGATGGTGATGAAGACGAAGATGCTTTTCCAACGTCACGGGTAGATTTTTCTGAGGTACTCAGGGAAGTATCCCGCTATGTGCGAGAGAACACTCCGAATTGGTTTGTCCAGCATAACCTCTTGTTCAGGAAGCAGACTGATGGCGTTTTCTACATGGAATATGATGAAGAGGAGTTCGCTGAGAGACTTTATGACGCTATCGGATTTCTTGGCAGGAACTTACGATACCGTGACTCAGAACAATTCTGGAACCTTAAGTATTTTATTCAGCGCTACATAACAGAGGAGACCTTAAGGCTTGAATTGCGGTTCATCAATCACTGTATGGATCAGTTAAGCGGCAGAAACGTGGAAGCAGTGGTGATAGACACGATGGGTATAGAAGGGAGGAAAAAGAGCATACTGGCATCATATCATGGCAGGTACTACACGATCGGAATGGCTGATCTGAGAGCGGTATCTACTGATATGAGCCCAATCTATTCAGGTGACTATCGTTCCACTGATTCAGAAGCGATGAACATCGTTGAAGTCATGGCAGAAGTTCAAGCGATATGTGGAGAAGGTGTGAGGATATATTCAGGGGATTGTCATACTACCAGCCGTGTGTCCGCTGGAATGGTATTCTTAAGTCATGGCGTTGTGGCTGCGGGGAGGATTCATCACAAGCCAAAAAAGCAATTGGGAAAAAGGAGGCTTAAAAGGCTCAGAGAGAACATACCTCTTCTGAACAAGGTGGGTAAACTGCTCAGGGAAGAACCAACCTTGGGGAGAGTAATGGCGATGAAAAAGCACGTATCTGTTGATGGAATAAATGTTCGCCAGCTTGTGGAAGACCTCGGGTATCTCATCCTTACTAATATCTCCAAGGCAGGCATACCTGTTGATGATGTTAGTCTCGCAGTTGAGAGGTCAAATTATGTGAAGCAGAGGGCAAGAATAATAGATGGAAGCAATACAAGGATTGAAAGACATGGAGCTGGACTCGTCCTTATCTCAGCAGAACTCATTCTGTGCTGCGCAGGTTTATATCATTTGTTAAAAGGGTGGAAAAGTTCTAAGAGTCATGTAAATCTATCCGATATACGACTATTTATACCTGCATGACCTGCTTAACAAAAAGTTTATCTCATGGGAAAAATATCGGTACAACGTATGTGCATACCAGATTGTGCTCTATTCGCACTTTTTCTGTTCCTCTTGTCAGAAACTCACGGAACTTCATATTCTGCTTTATATTACCGAAAGGCCATTCAACAGTCTCCTTACGCTTTTTGTACGCATCCTTACCCGCTTCCGACCGCATCTTAGCTGCCATCCTGTGGCGTTCGCCCTCGTAACCGTCACTGGTGATTGTCCTTATTTTGCCTTCACCCGCACATTCTGCCCGGAACGGGCATTCACCACAGTTCGCACCGTAATAGGCATACACTGGCTTACCCTTATACTCATACTCGCCCTTTCTGCTGAGTATTCCCCCACTAGGGCATAGAAACTGGTCTTTTTCTTCGTCATAATCGAACGAATCCTTCGAGAACGGACTTATCTTCGGCTTATTTCCCTTCATCTCCTGTGCCTGCTTTCTGTCCGGGATATAGCCATCCAGCCCCTTTTCCTCCAGATACCGCAGGTTCGGACCACTGAAGTAGCCGTTATCCATGCTCACCTCTGTTCCTTCCGGCAAGCTTCCCAAGTTCTCCTCCATCATTTCTACCTGCGGCTGAAGCTCATTATGGTCCGTGCAGTTCTGAGTAACGTCATTAGCAAGAATTATCCCCGAATCGTGGTCCACCGTTATCTGTGAATTGTATGACAACTCCTTACGCTTCTTCTTATTCTCCATAAACTTTGCTTCGGGATCAGTCAGACTAACGGCGTTCTGCCCACTCTTATTTAGCTCTTCCTCGGCTTTATCGAGCTTTTTCTTAACCTTCTCTTTGTCTCTCTCATCGCCAAGCGCATGCTGCTCGATAATCTTCTTCGCAGCGTTTTTCAATCTCTTACCCGAGGCTTGTTTTAGTTCCCTTATCTTCTTGCGAAGCTTTTCCTGCGTATTGAGTTCAGGTGGTAGCTCGTCACCCCGCTTATTGCCGTAGAGCCTGTCCTCCTCTTCATCTATCGCGATTCCACGCTCTATTATCCGCCTTATCTCCTCTATCTCCTCCCTGCTCAGCGAGTAGTTGTTTGACGCATTGGCTTTCAGCTTGGTCCCATCCGTGGAGATATGCTTCAGGCTCGGTATTCTCAGCGCTTTGGCAATCGTGACGGTCTCCTTGAACGCTTTTTCAATCAGCTCTTTGCACTCCTTTTTAAAATTGCATATCGTTCTGAAGTCGGGCTTCTCATTCCCGGTGAGATACATGTAGACCACATTCTCATGAGCCAGCTTCGCAATCTTTCTCGAAGACCACACGGCATCAGTAGACGCCATTATCACCAGCCTCAGCAGCATCCTGCGGGAATAAGCAGGATTGCCAAGTTTGAATCGGTACTTCTTCTCCACTTCATCGACATCCATACCATTCACGATAGCAGCAACCAGGTAGCAGATATGGTCTACCGGTATGAGTTCGCTAATATCCGGGGGCAGTAGCCATGACTGTCCCATTTTATCATTCCGTATCGCCATTTCTCATCATCACCTCGCTTTTATAAGCTAAGAATAGTTGTACGTGCTACAATAAAAGCTTTTCGGTTTCTTTTCGTTTGGAATCGGAATTCATAAATTTTTAGGATGCGGTTTCACAATTCGTGCTAGGTATGTCTATAAAGTGTTGAGCTGGGGTGGTGAGAAGAAGAATTGCTTTTTATATGTGCGCGTGGATTATTAGCTGTTGCTGGGTAATTGTTGGACAGCCTCGGCGGCAAGAAAAATGAAAAAAATTAAAATTGGGGATAGATCAATTGGAGAGGGAGAACCCTGTTTCATCATAGCGGAAGCAGGTTCCAATCATAACGGCAGTTTAGAGCAGGCAAAAGAATTAATAGATGTCGCAGTGGACGCGGGAGCAAATGCCGTTAAATTTCAGATATTCCAAGCAGAGAATTTATATTCAAAATACACGCCTGAATTTAGCTATTTAAAAGGGAAAAGTACTTATGAACTGATTAAAAGCATAGAAACACCGAGAGAATGGATAAAAGAACTTGCAAGGTATTGCAAAGAGAAAAATATAGGTTTTTTAGCTTCTGCTTTTGATTTCGAGGTTGTTGACATCTTAGATAAATATGTTCCAGCATTTAAGATAGCGTCTTTTGAAATCGTTGATTTAGAACTTATAAAATATGTGGCTGAGAAAAAGAAGCCAATGATTATTTCGACAGGTATGACCAATTTGGGTGAGATAGAAGATGCAATAAAGACTATGCAATCTGTTGTGAATGAAGATATTATATTGTTGCATTGCAATTCGTTATATCCAACACCTGTAGAAGTTGTCAATTTGAGAGCGTTAGAGGCGATGAGAACTGCTTTTAAAGTTCCCATTGGATTTTCTGATCATACCTTGGGAATTCATATCTCGCTTGCAGCAGCTGCAATGGGCGCCTGCGTAATTGAGAAACATTTTACATTGGATAGAAATTTGCCTGGTCCAGACCACTCTTTTGCCATTGAGCCCGCCGAGTTAAAAGAGATGGTTAGGGGTATAAGAGAGGTGGAAAAAGCAAAAGGAAGTGGAATAAAAGAAAAATCAGAATTAGAGAGCGAGGAGATGTATATAAAAGCAAGAAGGAGCATTCATGCTAAAGTCGACATTCCAAAAGGAACAAAAATAACAAGAGATATGCTTATAATCAAGAGACCAGGATACGGGATAAAGTCAAAGTTTGTTGATATTGTTATTGGAAGAGAGGCAAAAAGAGATATAAGGGAGGATGAATGGATAACTTGGGACATGATATAAAAAATTCTAAAATAAGGGGGGTGTTAAAATGTCGGAAGGGAAACATGTGAGATTAAGACAAATAGAAGAGGCAGATTTGGATAAACTCCGTGATTGGAGAAATTCGCCGTATATTCGGGCGTACACTAGGGAGTGCCGTCCATTAAATATGTTAAATCAAAATAGATGGCTATCATCTCTTTTAACGGACAAAACAAATATCATGTTTGTTATTGAGAAATTAGATACCTCTGAAATGATTGGGTGTTGCGGTTTAACCTACATTAACTGGAAGGAAGGACATGGAGAGGTATCTATATACATTGGAGAACAAAAATGGCAAGAAAAAGGATATGCAAGTGATGCTCTCCAACTTTTACTTAAATATGGCTTTTGTGAATTGAGATTACATCGTGTTTATGCTATTATTTTTGAATACAACGAGTCCAGCATAAAATTCTTTGAGAAAAACAGGTTTAAGTTGGAAGGGAGACATAGAGAAGCACGATTCTGGGATGGTAAATTTCATGATGAGTTGGTGTATGGGCTTTTGGACCATGAGTATTTTAGTAAGTCTGCCGGCGACAATAAAAAAAGAAGAGGGACATAAAGAGAACTATGAACTACCAAGAGCTTAAAGAAAAGAGCATCTTAGCAGCCGGGGCAGCAACAAGAGTATTCTTAGGCAACACCCTCTGTTACCTTCCGTATATTGGATTAATCCCAAAACATTCACGCAAGAACGGCATAAGCGTAAGGATAACGACAAAAAACGAGGAGGAATGGATCGGCTTAAATTTACAATCACTGAAAGATTTCGCAGATGAAATAGTAATCGTAGATGCATCTACGGACAGAACACCAGAAATAATAGAGAAAACGGCATCCCGATACGATCTCAACGTAAAATTGATTCACTGCGAATCAGACCAAATTATGGGGAAAACAAGGGAACATGCTGAGCATGCTAACATAACCTTAAAGAACTCAAGCTTCCGCTGGGTTTTATGGTGGGAAGGCGATTATATTGCAAAGAGCTCTATTGCGAATCTAAAAGAAGAAATTCTCAGGTTGAACTCGAATATTTACCATGCAATTTCTCTTCCGGCAGTTAATTTGGAAGGAGATCTCTTTCATCAGAGACGTGACGTAAAGTTGAATATACAAAGTAGATTACACACATACTCAGATGGTTTGCTATACAAGGATAAAGGAAGATTTGAAGTTCTACATATCCCCTTTTACTACAAGCCAAGCTACAAATACATTCTTGGAAGACAATATCACATATTTCACATGGCATCGGTAAAGAATGCAAGAAAATTGTTATTTAGAGCGTTTTGGACAGATTGGCGTGAATTACGTGATTATGATAAGTTCCCAAAGTTGGAGGATTACGTCATGTATAGAATTAAAAGTGATTGGGATATAGAAGATATAGAAGAAGCGGCAAAGTACTATGTAAATAGAATACGGTGCAAAAATCTCGTCCCTTTTGATAAAGAAAGATTCGGTGAGTATCCGGAATTGTTAAAAGACGAGTTAAAGAATCCAAGATACAAAGTCGTTTATAAAAACGGTAAAATAGTGGGAAGAAATGATATGTTGAGGAGCTAAGATGGTACACATTTGTTTCGTTGGCTATGGTATCAGTTCTCCCTGGAACGAGGGAAAAAGAGTAGTTTCTCGAAATATAATTGATGCTCTAAAGAAATATACTGATTTGGATATATCTGTTGTCTCTACCTTAGGGAAAAAAGAGGGAAAAATGAAAGGGGTGGTGTATGTCAATACTACATGGCTCACAAGATACACGAGACATTACGATATATTGCGAGATGCTGCTATGATTAGATTAATTAATTCCATAAACAAAAGAAAGAATATAGATATTATACATTTACTCAATGCTCATTTTCCTGTATTCGCATTTTATGGAAAAAGAATAAAAAAACCAGTAGTTGCACAATTTTTCGGCAATCCCAATTTCAATAATCTAAAACGAGTTCGTGTGCCAAAATCAGTTAATCTCTATATCACGACATCTATCGAAAATAAGTGGTTTAACGACTTAGGCATAAATAATTTCCAGTGTGTGAATCCACCTATAAATACAAAGCTTTTTAAACCGATAGATAAAGTAACAGCACGAAAAAAGCTTAATTTACCTGAAGATAAATTTATACTACTGTATATAGGAAACCTGAGCGAAGTGCGATTTTCTCCTGATTTTATAGAGAATGTCAAATTTTTGAGGGAGCCGAATAATCTGCTGTTAATACTGCCAAATCTCGTTGACACCGACTGGCTTAAAAAAAGCAATATACTTCACAATAAAAATGTGATATTAAGAAAAGAGATATTAAGTGAAGAGCAGAAAGCATTGATATACAACGCTGCTGATGCGTTTATTCTACCGTTCAGTAAAGAAATGAACTCCTATAAACACGTATTTGTTATTGACCCGCCAATTACGATGCTCGAAGCTATGTCTTGCGGCGTCCCCGTCATTGCTCCAGATGTGTTCTCGATTCCAAAAATCATTAAAGATGAGTATAATGGATATATCACACCTTTAGGAGATTTTGAAAAAGTTGATGCTATATTACATTATATGTCAAAAGAGGAGGGCAAAGGAATAAATGCAAATGCGAGAATGACGATTATAAATGATTTCTCGTATGAAAAAGTCGCTTTGAGAATGAAGCGAATATATGAGGGTGTTTTAAATGGTTAAACTGCTTTTAAGTAAGGAAGAACGCAGTATAATAGATATCTTTGACCCGGGAAAAAGCGAGTATCAGCTTCCGGAAACGCTGCCCGTGGATTTTATAATTGATAACAGACTTTGTTTCTCACTCTACAACAAAGTGGGTGCTGAACTCGAATCTAAATACGATCCTGAGGATTTAGAGCGAATACGCAGGAAAGCGAAGTCTATGGGATTTTCCGTTAATGAACTCCGAAAAGTAGCTAAGGCATTTGAAGAGAATGGCATCAATTATGTTGTTCAATTTAAAGCTCTACTAACGCAGTGCGATAGTAAAGATGTGGATATTGTTGTAGAGGATACGCAACTGGAGAAAGCAGAAGAAGTGCTCGAAAGTTTGGGGTATTACGCACCGATTTTATTATATAAAGACCATTATGTCAAATCAAAAGGAAGTGATGAAACTGTTATAATTGATCCGGACACTGAAGACTTCTATAAGACATTTTGTCTTTATTTTCTCGATGATAAGAAAACGAGCGTTTTCGATACGAAAAGAAAAATAAATGGTGTGTATATGCTATCCCCGGAGGTGTACTTAGCTCTATACACATCAAAAATGATTTATAAGCGCCGTATTTTTTTGGGCACCCTACTTTTTATGGCTTATCTATTGGAAAACTGCCATGATATAAATTATTTGGAGAAGTATGTTAAAAAAGCATGGTTTACCCCGCTACTTCATTGGATTTATGTACTAAATATCATCTACAAGAACCTGTATGGTAAGGATATAGACTCACCACTGATCGCAATTGCAGAAAAGAAGCACAGTGAATCGAGAATCCTCGGATTTTTAGCCAAAATCGTAACTAAAAAAATAAAATTGCCTTTTTATTCGCGATTTCTCCTTTTTTATTGGGGTACCCATAAACTGCTCCATGTAAGACATCTTTACAAAATTAAAGAAGTAGTGGTTAACACTATGGCACGCGCGTTCCCTATCTGTGAATATATAAAGGTGGCTTTATGTGCCCGTAAAAAGAATCTGCTTATTTCATTTTCCGGGATTGACGGCACGGGAAAGACAACCCATATAACCAAACTGGTCAACAGATTTAAGGGTATGATGATACCCGCTCAATATGGTCGAGGTCTCTGGTCACCGACAATCTCCTATCCGTTGATGGCCGTTCTCTATCTCGTAAAGGGCTGGAGAAGGAAAGACTATCACAAAAGTAGAATATTACGGAAAATATGGAATTATATTGTAATTCTTGACTTTTTATATATTTATCTATTCAAGATTAAGATACACCTCCTTGTAGGTAAAACGGTATTTTGTGACCGATACGTCTATGATTTAATGGCAACTCTTATGCACGATGGATTATATAACGAACGAGCATCAAAATTACTATTGAAATTGTTCCCGCAACCGGATTTAGCGTTCATGCTTGATATCCCTGAGGATGTTTCTGATTTACGTAAAGATGACACGCAGGGATGGCTTGACGAACGGAAGGTTGATGAGAATGCACCGGAATATCTTAAAATTATGCGTGAAAACTTTATGGGCATTTCTGAATCACTTGATATTCCGATAATTGATGCGACAAAGGAAATTGATGAGATACACGAAGAGCTTTTCAATAAAACACTGGAAACTTACAAAAATAAAGGCGTGAATAAAAAGGGAGAGTAAAAGGCTAAAGGATTCGTGGAAAAATAGATTACAAAAACCTCTTTATTATATCCCGTAGCCAATCTGACTTAGTTCCCAACCTCTGGTCTATCGCTCTCATAATCATCAAATCCTCTTCTTCAAAACTTTTGAAAAGCAAAAGCAAAAAGAAGTATAATGCAAAGAAAACAAAAAGCATCGCAACCAAAACAAAAAATGAAATGCCAATTAAATATTTGGTGAGCGCATAAACAATTAGAACTGCGATGGTCGCGGAAAATATTGGTTTTAAATGATTTGGCTTAAATGGCTGCATCTTACTAATACGATACGAAAATATGAAATAAAGAACATTTAGAAAAATAAGAGAAGATGCCGTTGCCATTGCCGCGCCGGATACACCAAAAATAGGTATTAAATAAAGATTTAAACAGATATTTGCTGCGGAACTCGTTAAATAACAACCCATCGTTATTTTTGTCCTTCCAAACACCACAATAATGTCAGAGGCACGAGCAAATACAGTTGATATTAAAAAACCAAATGCTAATATCGTCAAGGCTTCTGCTCCTATGACATATTCCGCACCGAACAATATTCTTATGACGTCATCAGAGAAAAGAGCCATCAAAAGAAAAGCAGGAAAAGCAAGCGATAAAATCCATTTTGTTACTGCACTGTAAGTATTTTTTAAATCATAATATTTCTCACGAGCGTACAGCTCAGTTATTACAGGCATAAAAATAGAAGCAAATATCACGGTGGGCATTTTTATTAGCATCGCAGTTGGCAATGCGGCGTTATATATTCCCACTTCATAAGAAGTACAAAAATAACCCAGCATTAAGGTATCCATAAATCCCATTACCATTCCCGCCATACCAACAAAAATCAAAGGCCATGAGAACGAAAAAAGTTCTCGCTTCATTGACGTTGCTTTTATTTTCGTGTTGAAAATCGGAAAAAGTTTCTTTTCTAAAAAATAAAAAGCTAATAAGGGCATTAATACGATAGCAAGAACCCAGCCCCACGCTGCTCCAATGGCGCCAAAACCCAACGCAACGAGAATAACAATTGCGGCTAACTTTAAAGACTCTTTAAATATATTTTCTGTGTAAACTTGATATCTCATCTCCTGGAAGCCAATTGTTGCAGATAAGAGATTTTGTGCTAAAACCAAAAAAGGTACTGCAATAGAGAAAATTCTTAAAACGGGTGTTAAGTTAGCATCGTGGAAAACATGTATGGAAATCCAGTCGGCGCCGAAGAAAAGAAGAAGTGCGAAAATAAGGCTGATTGGGAGATTCATTTTTATTGCAGAAATAATCGCGCCTTTTATCTTTCCCTTGTCTTTTTTTCCTTTGTAGAAAGAGACATAACGCGTGACTCCTGCTGGTAATCCAATCGCAGCAAGCGCGGCAGCCATTGTTAGGGCGGCAAAGCCGAGTGATATTAATCCGTAATCGCTTGCTCCTAAGAATCTCGCTATAATTATCCTTGAGCCGTATCCAAATGCTCTTCCTATTATGGTTCCTATAAGGACGATGCCTGCACCTTTGGCTATTTTTCGCAGTGATTCGTTTAGATATGATTCTTCGTTTGGCATTGTCAGCACCTTTTACTCTGTAATTTTTTCTACAAATCTCATCAAAAACATATCTTATTAAAGTTCCATTTATTCCTGGGTCGGCAAAGGTCAAAAGCAAAAATCCAACTGCTAAAGCAAGATGATTACCCCTGTGTTCTTTGTGATTCTCTATTGTTCATTTCAATTCCCCAATTGTCTTCCTCGCATCCTCATAAACATCTATGCTTCGCCACATTACCCTCGCAAGTTTTTTAAAGCATCTAAAGCCTCTTCTTTTGATATTTTGTGCTCTCTCGCACTTTTTATCAAAACAGTTTTAGCTTGCTTATCCTGGCAAGGTGTATTAGCGGACCCGCATTACTTACAATCATTTCACAGCCCATCAGATGTCCATTTCCAAATCCTCTTTTCCATACTGAAATGGGATATTCCTCTTTTTCAGTTCCTCCAACGCTTCTCTATAAGTTACCTTAGCCACGCACGCCGCCTTCCAAAGAGACATCTTTCCCTCCCTGTATTGCTCCAACGCCCTTTTTATGCGATATTCGTTTAACGCAACATCTATGAGTTTTCGCAACATTGCTCCCTTATCAATGCCTTCCAATTTACACACCTCTTCTATCTCTTCCATATACTCTTCCGGTAGCCTTACGGATGTAGTTCTCATCTTTTCATCAATTACATTTTGTTATGATGTATACTTAAAGCTTGGTTTAAAAAGTTAGCATTTCCTCCCCCTTGTAAAAAGGAACAAATCTTTGGATACCTGTATTAAATCCGACTAAAGAGAGCGCGGCGGTGATGTCCAATACCGCAAAACCAAGTGAAATCAAACCATAATCTGAAGAACCAAGAAATCTCGCAATGATCATCCGTGAGAGATAGCCGAGAGCCATCCCAAGGAAAGTTCCAGTGAAACCTATTCCCGCTCCTTTTGCTATTTTTCGTAACGAAACATCAAGATATGATTCTTCGTTTGGCATTGAATTGCTTTCCCTTATTTCTCCAATAACTCAAAAAATATATCTCTACTTATCCTCGCTTGCCTCAATATACTAACTAAAGTTCCTCTTTTTATCTCCTTTTTATCAGGAACTACAACTAAATACGCTTTATCTTCGCTCTTTTTGTATAAAGATATATGCCTCCCTTTTTGCCTAACTACTTTAAACCCCTCTTTCTCCAATGCTTTAATGATTTTCTTTGCAGAAAGGATAGGCAATTTCTTCATTCTAAACACGCTTGCAGTGGTGTAGTAATATATTCACTCAATACGACACTATCTTTAGCCCCTTTCAAATCAATTCCAGCTTCCTCCAACACATCTTCTAAAATCCCCAAATCCTTTGCTGTTTCGAGATATAACTCTACTGCCTCAACAATGTTCCCTTTAGCTTCTTCTATCGTCTCACCTTGACTTGCAACGCCTAATTCGGGGCATAAAACAGAATAACCACCCTCCTTTTCTTCCTTTATCAACGCACTAAAGATTATTCTCATCTTCTCACCAAGTTATCTTATTTTATATATGCCTACATAAACTTTTATACCATTTCACAAATCTTTTAGCCCCTTCTTCTATTTTAACTTCGGGCTTCCAGTTTAATTCGTTACTTGTTTTACTCGTATCCGCCAAAGTATCCCTAACATCTCCTTTCTGCTTTTCTATGTATTTGATTTGAGCATTTTTTTCTGTTATCTTTTCCAGTAATTCAATCAATTTATTCACACTTATCCTGCTACCACCACCGACATTAAAAACTTCTCCTTCTATCTCATTATTAGCCGCCATTATATTCGCTTCTGTCATATCATCAACAAAAGTGAAATCCCTCGTCTGTGTCCCATCACCGAAAACGGTGATTTCATCTCCATTTAAAATTGCCTTTACGAATTTGTGTATCGCCATGTCTGGTCGCTGTCTCGGACCGTAAACTGTGAAATATCGTAATGAAATCGTTGGAACATCATAATTTTTCCAGTA
The DNA here is from genome assembly GCA_025435355.1 of Candidatus Methanophagales archaeon. GTDB lineage: Archaea > Halobacteriota > Syntropharchaeia > Alkanophagales > Methanospirareceae > WJOV01. The sequence goes on from JANJFQ010000012.1 coordinate 13,080, forward strand.
AAGATAACAAAGATTTTCCGCTGCCAACTTCGTAACGCCATAAGGCGAAACAGGCTTTAACAATGAATCTTCTTTCATTGGTAGCTCTGCATCTCCATAAACAGAAGAAGAAGATGCGAAAACGATTTTTTTGATCTCTCTATCTTTATAGAATTCCAGCAATTTCTGGGTTGCTTCTATGTTGTTTCTCGTGTATATCTCAAAACTCTTGCCCCACGATGCCCTTACTCCTGCTTGTGCCGCCTCGTGGAAAACATAATCAACCTCTGGATATTCTTTCAAAGACAGAATATCTTCTTCGATAAATTCAAAGTTTTTGCGATTCAAAGCATTTGATATATTTGCTTCTTTGATCTCTTTTGAGTAATAATCTGTGAAACAGTCTATTCCTACTACTTCGTATGCCTGCTCTAACAACTTATCCACCAAATAGCTCCCTATGAAGCCCGCACAGCCGGTTACTAATGCTTTCATATTCGTCTTTTCTCCTGTAAATCTCCTCTAATCAACACCATTTCCATAACCCCTCTTACTCCTTAAGGACATCCTTTATCCTCTCCACGAACTTTTTGACAATGCTTATCTTCTTGAAGACTTCAAAAACATCTTCTTCTGTTAGATCGTAGTATTCGTGAGACAACAAATTCCTATAAAAGACTAAATTAGATAATTCCTCTCCCATATCTTTACCGATGAACTTGTTCTTGGTTAATAATCTAAAAATCTCTTTGTACGTGGATGGCATACCCAGATCGTTTGCCATCACTATTTCATCTCCCAGGTCTATGGCTCTATTGAGAATGGCGAACAAAACCATTGAAATAGCGTAAAAATTCTTTTTACCCTCCAAATCGTCTATCCTCTCTATATTCAACTCTTCCAAATCTCTAAAGTATTTTTCAATATCGCTTATTATCTTTCCGATTCTCTCTCTATCATACATTTTCATTCACTTAATATACGAATACAGTACTTTTTAATCATCGGTTGAATATCCAAATAAGATTTGAGCGTGGCTACTTTAACCCTTTGCAACGCTATTTCATCTCTTTTATACAATAACTTCCCTTCTTTTAAAACCCTAAATCTTATCGTTGGTGGAAGATCCCAAAATATGGAAATATCTATATTTCTGGATGAATTGCTCAATATTTCTTCTTTTATGTTCTTTGGAATATTCCTTTTTGTGATTACTGAGATGTCGATATCAGAAATTGGCTTTGCTTTACCTTTAGCATAAGAACCGAATAAGTATATCGCTTCAACTTCATCCCTCCTTAATTCGTCCACTATTAACTTTATTTGCTCTTCGCTGTCCGTTACTAATACTCTTTTCATACTAACCCCTCCAAATATCTTCTAATATCACCTTTTAAATCTTCCCTTTCCAGAGCGAAATCTACAATTGCTTTTACATACCCAAACTTATCGCCAGCATCGTATCTCTTCCCGCTGAATGCATAAGCATAAACTTCCTTTTTCCCTATTAGCATTCTAATGGCGTCTGTAAGCTGGATTTCATTTCCCTTTCCCGGAGATGTTTCCTTGATGCCGTCGAATATTTCTGGAGCAAGCACATATCGCCCAACGGTTCCTATGTTTGATGGTGCCTCTTCTAACGATGGCTTTTCAATTATGTCCTCTACGAGATAAGTAGATTCCGCTATTTCTCTCCCTTTTATCATCCCGTAGCTGCTTACCTTTTCTTTTGGAACCTCTTCAACTGCAATTATTGACTTATTATACTTCTTAAACAGATTCATGAGTTGCCCAATGCAAGGCACGTTTCCTTTTATAATGTCATCACCAAGCAAAACGGCAAAAGGCTCATCGCCTACATGCTTTTCTGCCTTTAAAACAGCATCTCCAAGCCCTTTCGGCTCTTTCTGCCTTATATAATGGATATCAGCTAAGGAAGAGATGTCTTTTACTTCTCTCAATAACTCATATTTCTCGTTTTGCAATAAATGGCTTTCAAGCTCCGGCGATGTATCAAAATAATCCTCTATCGCCCTTTTCCCCCTACCTGTAATGATTATAATATCTTCAATTCCTGAGGCAATTGCTTCTTCAACAACGTATTGAATGATGGGTTTATCTATAATGGGAAGCATTTCTTTTGGCATTGATTTTGTCGCCGGAAGAAATCTTGTTCCTAACCCCGCTGCTGGTATCACCGCTTTTTTTATCATTTTGTTACTCTATTCACTATCTACCAAACTCCTTCCTGTCTTCTTTCCTAACATCTTCTTTTTATCTTTCTTTTAACCACCTTTCAAACACCGGGTCCTCCATCATATAATAGCCCTTCTCTCTTCTTAATACACATCCTTTCTCCTCAAGATACATCAAAAACCGATTGACATTCGAGATTTTATCTTGCACCGCATCTGCTATCTCCTTTGGCGTATGCCGTCCCTTCGCAATATTTATCGCAATCAATCGTTCTTTTGAACTCAAATTCTCAAATTCCTCTTTGAATAAAATATCGCCTTCTTCCCGCAGAAACTCTTCTTCTATCTCTTTTATTACCTCCAAGGTTACGCTCCTTCTCCTTTCAAGCATTTTACCAATGAACTGAATATAAAACGGTATTCCCGCAGAGAAAATATGGATTTCATCTATCCCTTCTTCTGTAATCCCTAAATCCCGCGACAACAGTTCTTTAGTATGTTCCCTCTCAAACGGTTTGACCTCCTTTATAATTAGTTGCCTGTAAAAAGGAGATGCTGAGGACAAAACAGCAAGCTTCATCGTGCTTTTTATCGAACCTGAAATGCAAAGCGTTGTTCGCTCCCAATCCTCAAATATAGTCCGTATCTTTTTTATTATCGCCTCTCCAACTTTACTGTTATCGCTCTTTAACTCAGAAATCGTGGAAAATTTATCTATCATGAGCACACATTTCGTATCTGTGCTCTTTGCCAGTTTCTCCGGAAGTCCAAATGTATTCTCAACGAGCAAATTTTTGTCTATGTCCTTCTTCAAATTTAAAGAGATAAGAAACTCCAACTCGCTATAAACAATCTTTAACTCCGAGCTATCAAGGAGTTTTCGAAGCATTGTGAGCGGCGTTTGAATCAACTCCTTCGCTTTATATCGCAATCCGAGATGCGGTCTGTATGCATCTATGATTTCCATACTTAATCTCTGGCAGAGTTCAACCACGCTGAATTCAACCAAATCCCAGACAGAAAAGTAAACAGTAACAGTTTTATGTTCTGATTCAAGTCTTCTTTGAACCTCTTTCAGAATTGATGTCTTTCCAATCCTTCTTTTACCATAAAGAGCATACCCCGTAGTTGAGTGGGTATCCATCAACTCAGAAACCATCTCCTCTAATAGTTCTTGCCTGTCTATGAACCCTTCGCCTTTTACAGGTTGTAACGTAAAATGCATTTCCTATCACTAATTATTTTGTTAGTAACTTATTTGTTATAAAAGTTTTATTGGCCTTTGCCTTTCTTAGGTAACATATCCGCTGGATGCTCCTTCGTTGCTGAAGCATTCTCGCCCTTATCACGGCCTTCCTTATCATTCTCTCACACCATATTTCCTATGCATTTCTTCATTTATATCATCCACAGCATTCAGTAGCTTTGTTTTATGATGTTTATCAGCAAAAGAGACAAAAGCCTTCAAATCCTTTGGCAAGCATTTACCCCCGAACGCCTTACCGTGAACCGTCCCATATTTTCCTATGCGAGGGTCAAGACCAACGACGTCCGCAATAATTTGAGAATCAATGCCGAGCTCTTTACAGATAAGGGAAATCTCGTTCCAATAAGAAATCTTTGTAGCAAGCATGCAGTTCGATGCATATTTTATCGTCTCCGCCGTTTTCAAATCAGTTCTGAAAATAGGTTTGTTCAGCGGTTCGTAAAGCTCTTCTAAAACATCACCTGATTTTTTATCGCATTCGCCAATAACAATTCGATCTTCAGTAAAGAAATCCTTTTTCGTTCCTTCGTCTTTGCTCCAACTCTCGGAAATTTCTGTTAAGAATTCGGGATTCATGCATACACCAAATTCGCCAACTTTCTTCCCTGAATAATTCTCTAATAGCGGAATTATCACTTTCTCTGTCGTTGTTGGAACCACTGTGCTTTTTACGACCACGAGGTGGTAACTGTCCTTATTTGCCAATGCCACACCTATGTTCTTCGTTGCTTCTTTCACGTAGCTCAAGTCAATCCCATCACGAGCTGTCGGTGTCGGGACACAGATGAAAGACACATCTGAGTTCGCTATTGCGTAATTTATATCTTTTGTGAACTTTGGCAGGTCTTTATCCACGACATCGTAGAAAATCACTTCGTAGCCCATTTCAGTAAAACCCATTCCAATAGCCGTGCCCACCCAGCCGGAACCAATTATGCTTATCTTTTTTGCCATTTCTATCCACTCAATTAATCATACTTTATACTATCTAATAAAAACGCTTTTTATACATGGAACAAGAACATATTGACAGAAAGAATGCAACCGCTGGATGAGAAGGTAAACAAAAATAAGAATAAAAAGGGGAAGGAAGAAATACAATTAGCTATAACGATAACTTCTATACTGCTTGTTTTTTGCGGTTTAGTCGCTCTCATATCTCTTCTTTATCTGCTATCCACGCCAAAACTAAGCGTCCAGGGAATTTTAGACATACTTGCTCTCTCTGTTTTCCCCATAGCATACGGAATATGGATGCGGAAGAAATGGGCTTTTTATGCTGCTTTAATTTTGATTGAAGCCCTTATAATTATCTATCCCCTCATCGCCGTTTTTAGCCCCTACTTCGGTATCGAATACAATTGGATATGTTTGCTATCTTTTATCGTAGTTGGTTTAAGCGTGGTGCCAATTCTTATATCTAACGAATCCTACTTCTTCGAAACTTTTGAGACCGCGGGGAGACGAAAAGGTGTGAAACTGGATGAGCTCATCAAAAGACTTCCTATTTTCAATATTTTATATGTCATTTTCGGTGTTTCCCTTGTTATACGAGCTGTTTTGCCTTATGACCGCGTTTTTGGCGGAGAAATAGTGATGTTTGGTTCTGATGATCCCGTATATCACATAAGATTAATAGAGAATATGCTTTTTGGAGGTCATTTCCCGCACAGGATTTATTTTGACCCCTATACACTTTTCCCTCATGGCACCCATCTTCATTTTACTCCTTTATATGACTTCCTTCCCGCATTTTTTACGTGGCTTATCGGCTTAGGCGCACCCACGCACAGATTAATGGAGACCGTAGTGGCATATTACCCTGCTGTTCTCGGCGCTCTGGTTGTTTTTCCCGTTTATTTCATCGGGAAAGAGATATACAGCAAGGAAGTAGGTTTGCTTTCCGCATTTTTAATTGCTATATTACCGGGTTTCTTGTTTCGGTCTATATTAGGTGCTGCGGACCATCATGTAGGGGAAGTCCTGTTCAGCACGATAGCGATGATGTTTCTAGTGATGGCGCTGAAACGAGCAAAAACCGCTGGCATAACTTTCGAACGCATAGCGAAAAAAGATTGGGCGTCCTTAAAAACTCCTTTAGTTTATATTTTTCTCGCTGGTTTCTCTCTTGGTCTTTATGCTCTCACCTGGATTGGTTGCCTCCTGTTCGCTTTCATCGTTTTTGTCGCTTTTTTCGCTCAATACTTCATGGAGCATTTGCGAGGAAACTCCACGGATTATCTCTGTATTGTTGGCGTTCCTTTATTTCTTATTCCGCTATTAATGATTGCACCTTTCTTGAAGTATCCTAATATGTATGGTTCGTCGCATGTAGCATCATTGCTCATAGGAGCACTTGTGGTTTCGGTGTTAAGCGTCATATCAGCAGTTATGGTAAGAAGAAGAATAGCCCCCTACGCATATCCGCTTGCGCTTTTGGGTGTGGGCATAGCGATTCTGGCTTTTTTGATCGCGGTGTTTCCATCTTTATATGCTTCGTTGACGGGTGCATTTGGATGGGTAAAATATAGCGTGGGCATGCAGGTGATAGGGGAAATGCATCCGATGACATTGGATGCAGCCTTGAGGAACTTTTCTAAATGCTTCTACGTTTCTCTTATAGCCTTTGCCTTTGTTATTTACGGTATAATTAAAAAATGGAGACCGGAAGAGACTTTGTTACTCGTATGGAGTTTTATAAATCTGCTGATATTGGGCGTGATATTCGACATGCTGGGTATGTCTCCCCCTCCAATTGGTCAAAATCGGTTTGTTTATTATTACGCGGTAAATGTGGCGCTGCTCTGCGGCTTATTCGCAGTTCAGGTAACCAGGCTGGGTTTTGCTTTTTTATCTGATACGGGGAAAGAGAAAAAGGAGGAAAAAAGGATTAAAGGGAAGCAGAAGAAGGAAGAAAGGCAAAGACAGAAAGTAGAGAGTAAGAAAAAAGAAAGGTCTGAGCATGGTATTACAGAGCTAAAGAAATACGGTACAATAAATCATATTCTGGTGTTATTCATAGTATTTTTCATTGTTATTTATCCGGTTTTTTATCCTTTCCCACTCAACATAACTAATTCGTTCCCTGAGAATATGCCGGATAATCTCAAGTGGACATATTATCACGCCAAGGGAGGTCCTTCTGTGTTCCCCTCGGACTGGTACGAATCGCTGTTGTGGATGAGAAACAACACTCCTGATCCCGGGGTGGATTACTACGCGCTCTATGAAGAGCCCCCGTATAACGAAACAACGAAGAAAAGAGAGGATTACAAATATCCGGATAGTGCCTACGGAGTAATGAGCTGGTGGGATTACGGGCACGTGATAACGCTTTATGCACATCGCATCCCGAATTCAAATCCTTTTCAAGGCGGTATAGGGGGTAGAAATGAGGATGGCTCGATACGTCCAGGAGCAAGCACGTTCTTTGTGTCGAGGGATGAAGAGGAAGCGAATTGGATATTGGATGAACTCGGCACAAGATATGTGATAAGCGATTTCATGATGGCAGATGTATTCAATGCATATTATAACAAATTTGGAGCGATAACGACATGGGCTGGAGACACCGGGGGATATTATGCACAAGCTGAGATAGAGGGAGAGCCCAGGATTGTGCCCAGTGCAAAGTATTACAGCACAATGGAAGCTCGTCTTCACATATTCGATGGCACGGGTGTGCCACTTAGCGAAGATTTTTATCTGGAGCCTTTGCGTCATTACAGGCTTATTCACGAGTCTCCCAGCACTATAATATCCTTTGGCGGGCAGGAGATAAAATTCGTGAAAACATTTGAATACGTAAAAGGAGCGAGGATAGAAGGAACCGCTTCTAATGGCTCGATTGTCGAAGTATCAACGAATATAACCACGAACCGGGGAAGAGAATTCGTGTATTCTGCAACAGAGATGTCAAACGGCACATACGAGTTCGTCGTGCCCTATTCAACGGAAGGACCGGTGGAAGGGGGCACGAATTTCGACGTTTTCGCATCGCCCTATAAAATAAGAGCGGGGCATATAGAAAACGCAACGGTAGTATGGGATGTGGAGAAGGAAGTGAGTGTTCCGGAAGAAGCAGTAATGGAAGGTAAGACGATAATGGTGGATGTATAGCAGAGGTTAAGAAACCACGAGATTTCACTCACGAGATAGACACCAGAAAATTAGCTACCCAAATATGCCGCCAGATTTTGTGCCCGCGAACACGCCTTTGAGAGTAAATAAACCATCGTCTCGCGTTCGTATATGCATGCATTCATAGAAAGATTCTTGGCATTTGAATATGCCTTCTGAATCAGTGGATTTATCGTCAAAGGTGTTGGATAAGCGATGTCCAAAGCCAAAGCCTGCGATTTTTCACCTGCTTCGCTTAACAAATCACCAATAGTATAACGAGTTGGATAATCATACTTTATGTGTGAGGCAAGCGAGAAAGCTGCTTTTGCCACTTCCTTTACATCAGAAAAGTACTTCGAGAGGTCTATATGAAGAACGTCAGGCGTGAATAGCACTCCCTCTTCAGAGTCATACACCGCACACAAATCCAGTCCTTCCTTTATCGGGTGGATTTCAAGCCTTGCCAACATCTCTGCAAGTGCCGGAGAAACTCTTTCGCCTTCCTCCACCGCTACGTTTCTTTGCTTTATCACTACCTTCCCACCCGCTATTCCCGCAGGTATGCCCAAATTCTGTAATTCCCCTACTATCGGTCCGGGCTTGAGCGAAGTAGGTCCCTCCTCTATTATAATATCACGGGGAGCAACTGCACCTGCTTTTATCGGCGCAGGTAGTTTCCCCTCTTCCATTACTTTATACAATTCAAAAGCATCCATATCGGTAAATATCAGCGCCATCTGGTCATCTACAAAATCCACCATGTCAGTCAGTCCACTTTCACCCACGGAAATAGAAATCACGCTATTTTTCGATACTCTCAACTTTGCCTTTTCCCTGAATTCTTTTCTTATCCGCTGTAGTTGCTTGGCTCCTAAGCCCCTTATTTTTGCTATACCTACTGTTTTATATGCGCCAATCAAATCTTTTATCGCTGAGACCTGCTCCTTCTTCCATTCCTTTGCTCGCTTCACCCTCTTTTTCATTACGCCACCTTCACCGCATGTCCCATTGTTGTTTTCATGTAAATAGAATCTATATTCTGCCAACCGCGCTCCAACCGCGCTTCTATCGCTTTTATCACCGCTGCGGCATTCTCTGCTATGTCCCTCGCATCCATGTCCTTACGACCTATATTCACCCATAGCATTGTGGTCTTCGACCTTACCTTAGCGATTTTCTCCAATCTCGACAATAGCTGTGCTGGATCTGCTCCCGGCGGAATAGGTTCAGGCATCTTACCCCTCGGACCTAAAATAGTGCCCAAACTCCTACCCACAAGTGCCATAAGAGAGGCATCAGCAACGAAATAATCGTATTTATTCACCAGCTCTCTTGCTTTTTTCTTATCCATCCGCTTTAGCTCTTCCGGGTCTATCACCTCTGCACCTGCCTCTTTCGCTTTCATCGCTATCTCACCAGAAGCGAAAACGCCAATCTTCGGCTCCCTGAACTTCTTTGGTAACACTACGTCCACGTTTACCCTGCTCTTCGGCTGTTTCAGGTCTATGTTCTTCAAATTTATGCAGATGTCTACACTCTCAACGAATCCTCTTTCTCGTGAACTCAATACCTTTTCCACTGCTCCTACTATCTCTTCAGCTTCCATTGCACTTTTCTATATAAAAGAAACCAGTATAAAAGTATTTTTAAGAAATGGTTTCATCATACTTCCCCTCTTCTATATCCTTCTGTACCTCTCTCGCACCTTTACCCTCCACCTTCACACGCATTGAAACACAAGTGCCTATTATCTCTTTAATAGCTTTTTTCATCGAAGTTGCTAACATTTCTTCTTTCTTCTTCTTCGCTATCTCTTTTATTTGCTTTATGGATATATCCCCGACATAATCAGTTGTGGAGTCTGTTTTTGCCTTCTCAATCCCTAATTCTTTCTTTATCAACGCAGATGTTGGCGGTACGCCCACGGTTATGTCCACCTTCCTCTCGTCAACGGTTATCTTCACCGGGACTTCCATTCCTGCATAGTCCTTCGTAAGCTCATTTACAGTGCTCACCACTTCTTTTATATTTACTCCGAGCGGACCCAGAGCAGGACCCAAAGGCGGTCCCGGACTCGCTTTTCCTCCTTCTATCAAAACTTCAACGACAGTCATTTTTTTCCCTCTTCGTGTTAGGTATCAGGTTTGAGCTCTCAATACCTTTACCGTTATACAATTACATTAATTTATTTCTTTCCATGTTAATATCCTTAAAGAAGAATAACTATAAAATGGGCGTAAGCATTAGCGAGATATTAGAGCCAAAAGAAGCGTGTTTAGAGGCTCTATCAGGCAAAATCGTTGCAGTTGATGCGTATAACACGCTTTACCAATTCTTAAGCATCATTCGCCAGCCAGATGGAACACCACTGAAAGATTCTTCGGGTAGAACGACTTCTCATCTCTCCGGGCTGATATACCGCACAACGAATTTAATGGAGAAGGGAATAAAGCCGGTATTCGTTTTTGATGGCAAACCATCTGAGTTAAAAGCAAAGGTTATCAAAGCCAGGTCGGAACGGAGAGAAGAGGCGAGAAGAAAATGGGAAGAAGCGAAGGAGTTGTTTCCGGAAGAAGCGTTCAAGTATGCGCAGGCATCGGCAAGAATAGACACAGGTATAATAGAAGATGTGAAGACGCTTTTAACGTATCTGGGCATCCCATACGTGCAGGCACCTTCAGAAGGAGAGGCTCAGGCTGCTTATATTGTTCAGAAAGGCGATGCCGAGCTCGTTTCCTCTCAGGATTACGATTCCTTGCTTTTTGGTGCACCCATTATGATAAGAAATCTCAGCGCTCCGAGAAAAAAAACAAAGCTCGAAGTCATTGAATTAAAAGAACTCGAACAAAAGCACGGGATAACCCGCGAAGAGCTTGTAGACATCGCAATTCTAGTAGGCACTGACTTCAACGAAGGAATAAAAGGGATAGGAGTTAAGAGAGCGCTGAAGCTGATAAAAAAACATCATAGCATCGAAAAACTAATAGCAGAATCAGCGATAGGATCAGGAGAGGGAATAGAGAATTACGAACTCGTTCGATGTATTTTCTTGCAGCCAGACGTGAATGAATCTTATGAAATAAAATGGGGAACGCCGTCTGAGGAGAAAGTAAAAGAATTTCTCTGTGAGGAGCATGGCTTCTCGGAAGAGCGAGTGAGTAAAGCTCTGGAAAGAATTCCAATGCAAAAATTAAAGCAGCGGAGAATAGAGCAGTGGTTGTGAACGGAACACTTAGGGCAGCGAGTGAAAGCCATGTCTGAAGATGGTAAAATGTAAATTATGAGTGAAGAAGAGCAATTTTGAGCAGATACAATCACCACCAGATAACCTATTTATATAAGGAAAAAGTATCAATAATTACGTGGTGTGGAGGAATAAAGTAGCTTTTATAACAAAGCGATTTTTCTTTGCATCACGAAATAAAAAAGAAAGGAGGTTTTGTTAGCTATGAGATATAGTGGAGAAAGAAGGGGAGTAAGTTCTCCTTTAAATATTGGAGATACCTACGACGTAAAGATAGAGGACGTAGGAAGAGAAGGCGATGGAATAGCTCGAATAGAAGGATTTGTGGTGTTCGTGCCCAACACGAAAAAAGGGGATAGTGTGAAGGTAAAAATATCGAAGGTATCGAGGAGAGTTGGGTTTGCAGAAGTAGTTGCGGAATGAAAGTTCCTTAAGCTTTGCGTACTGCATCTCCAAAGCTATTGCATTCCAATAGCTTTCCTTTTTATTTTTTAAAAACGCAGATAAATAAATAATAAGTTAGTGCAGAATGGCGAATCCCACCTAGCGCCTGCCGCCGTAACTCAGTTGGTAGAGTGCCCGGCTGTTAACCGGCTAGTCACAGGTTCGAGCCCTGTCGGCGGCGTTTACGCTAAACCCTTTTCTAAGAAAGTTTTAATCTTGAAATAGACCCAGAGCTTCCACAAAATCTAGTTTTCCCTTATACAATGCGCTCCCTATTACTACTCCGCTTGCTCCCGCTTCTCTTATCCTCATCACGTCCTCCACACCACTTACTCCACCAGCTATTACCACCGGAACGCTCACAGAACTCACGAACTCTTCTATAATCCTCATTTCTATACCGTTCATCAAACCTTCAACGTCTATGTTCGTGAACAGCAAACTACCTGCACCCATTTCCTCGGCTTCCTTCGCCGCTTCCTTCGCATCCTTCCTCGTTACCTCTCTCCACCCATCTATCGCCACTTTTCCCTCTCTCACATCCAACGCAACCATTACCCTTTCGGAAGAAAACGCATTCGCTGCCTTCTCTATAAGATGCGGCGATTTCAGCACTGCCGTTCCAAATATTATTCTATCCACGCCCACATCGAGAAGTTTAACCGCAGCTTCGTAAGACCTGATTCCTCCACCCACCTGAATCTTTGCTTTACGCCTTGATTTCGCTATATTTTTAATCACCTCAAAATTGTTCTTCGCTTCTTGAAACGCACCGTCTAAATCTATTATATGCAATCTTCTCGCACCCTGCATAATCCATTTCTCCGCTATCTCCACAGGATTCTCTGTTGAAGAAAATATCACTTCTTCTCTTCTACCCTGCCTCAGTTGAACACATCTGCCACCTCTAAGGTCTATCGCAGGTATTACCTCAAATTCCATCTATTTTTATTCCCAACGTCTTCGCTATCTCTTTATACCTTACACGTAGAGTCACTTCAGTGACGCCCGTAGCCTCAGCAACGTCCTTTTGCGTCTTCTTATCGTCACATAAGATTGCTGCTATGTAAATCGCCGATGCTGCTATGCCCGTAGGACCTCTCCCACTTGTTATATCCTCCTCTAATGCCTTTTTTATTATCTCCCCCGCCTGTTCCTCCACTCGCTTATTCAAATTTAATTTAGCGCAAAATCTGCTCACATATTCCTGAGGAGACGTTAGAGCAAGTTTCATTCCCAGCCGGCTTGCCAATAACTTGCACGTCTTTATTATATCCTTCCTACCCACCTTCGTTGCATCTTCTATCTCGTCAAGCGTTCTTGGCACATTATGTTTACGACACGCCATGTACATAGACGCAGCCAGTATCTTCTCGATTGAACGTCCATGAATCAAATCATTTTCCCACGCTTCACGATATATTTCCATGCTGCCCGCCCTCGTTTCCTCCGGTATAGAAAGCAACGAAGACAATCTATCTATCTCAGCCTGCGCCACTAAACGCTGTCTCCCAATTGCCCTGTTTATTTTTTTTCTTCTTTGACGCTCACTGAGCTTATGTAAACGCTCCCTATCCGACTCTGATAATATCCTCGCCCCTTCAACGCTTTCACCCTTACTCTCCACGTTGTCACGCATCTCCCTTCTTCTCTTCTTTTCTCTTTTTTACAGCTCAGAGAACAAATATTTTCTTGTTTACAAGCCTTTCCAGCTCTTTCACTTTTACACCCTCGAATGCCTTTATACCTATATAAGGACGGTTTACAGGTCCAAAGACATCGTAAACTTTTCCTATTTTTCTTTTCTTCTCTGTCATAACTACGGAATTTATTGTCCGCTCTACTTTTATCCTACCTCCCTTCACAATCACTGTATTACCCATAATGTGAAGCACGGTGCCCAATCCCCTCAAGCCTTGCTTCTTAACTGTTCTTTTCATCCGTAATTTCAGAAATGAAAGAGGAATATATAAAGTTGACGCTTTTTTTTTATAATCCACTTTTAACAAATTATAAAAATAACATGTCTGTACCTTTGTCAGGAGAACGGAGAACTCTGTTCCCATCTACGGAAAAAGAACTCACGGGTTTGATAATAGATGATGATAAATGCATAGGCTGTGGAATATGTGTCGTGGTATGCGAGGAGAACAGGATGACAGAGGAAGTGATATACGGTAAAGGAGGAAGATATAAAGACGAATTGGTTTTGAGGGTAGAAGAAGGAAAAGTGCGGTTGGTGGATCAGAAGAAGTGTAAGAGGACTTTTGAACCACCGGAGTTTTGCAGGGCTTGCGTTGACCATTGTCCTACCGGTGCAATAGAGTTGGTGCCCCTTGTTTAGCTGAGTTTTTGTGCCAACATAATTCATAAAATCATATTCGCCACCACGTCCTCAATCGTTGACACTTCCACCACTTCTATCTTTCCTTTCATATACTCGCCGATGTCTATCTCTTTTTCTATATAATAGACCTTTGGTATTAGAATCTTAATTCCAAATATCTCTATTTCCCTCTCTTCTATTTTCTGCTCGTAATAAGTCTGTTTTTTCTGACCTTCTGGCACCAGGAAAAGCTTCATGCCGTTCTTCTCAGCCGCTACTGCCTTGTCAAATACACCCCCTACCTGTCCTATATGCCCTCCTTCTTCGATAGTCCCGGTAATGGCCACGTCCTGCCTCACTTTCTTACCCTCTATCGCAGCTATGGTGACAGCAGTAATAGCGGCTCCGGCAGAAGGTCCGCCTATCAAAGTGCCATTTATATCAAAATAAATGGCGACGTCTTTATTCGAGACGTTTATATTCGTGTAGTTCTCAGCAACTTTTACCGCTTCTCTTACCGAATATTGCGTATTAGGCTCGACAAACGGATACGTATTGATCAGGACATTCCCATACCCTTCTTTTATCACTACATGCACCTTGCCTATCACGCCTAAATGGTTATCGCTTCGTACAGCAACAATATTAGCACAACTGGCGCTTTCCGACACGTTTATAAAATCCCGCTTTTCCTCTTTACCCGCGTTACTGGCACTGATAAGTTCCTCGATAAAGTCCTCTTGCTCTTCTATTATTTGCTGCTGGTGTTGATAAACGAGGTAAGAAGTGGAAGTAGTCAAGACTAAGAGGGTGAAAAGCACGGCAATTAGCGCATTTTTATGCCCCATATCCATCACTTATTATTATATTGATGTAAGTCAGTAATTAAATTTATCCTTTCACACACTTCATTTATCCTTTCAGCGCTCACACAAAGAGAGAACCGAACAAACTCTTTCCCTTCTTCTCCGAACCCTATCCCCGGTGTTACAACTACTCCGGCACGTTCCAGCAAGAACATGGAGAACTGAAGGGAGGAAGAGAAATCTTGAGGAACCTTTGTCCAGAGATAGAAAGTTGCTTTTGGCTTTTTCACTTCTATACCAACTGAGCTAAGTCCTGCAACCAGAATGTCCCTTCTTTCCTTATATGTCTCCACATTCCTCTTCACACATTCTTGTGAACCCGTTAGCGCGGTTATTCCAGCTATCTGAACAGCCTGGAAAGTCCCGGAATCAACGTTGGTTTTCATGAGTCGCAGACCTTTCAATATTTCCGAATTCCCTATTGCGAAGCCTACGCGCCACCCAGTCATGTTATATGTCTTGGATAGCGAGTTAAATTCGATGCCCACATCCTTTGCACCATCAACCGCCAGAAAACTCGGCGCTTCATAACCATCGAAAGTCAGCTCTGAGTAGGGGTTATCATGAAGAACTATGACGTCGTGGTCATGTGCAAAATCCACAACCTCTTTAAAGAAAGATTTGTCAACCGCTGCGGCAGTGGGATTATTCGGATAATTTAAAAACATGATTTTTGCTTTTCTCGCCACTTCTCTATCTATGCTCTCCAGGTCGGGCTTAAATTCGTTCTCTTCCGTTAAAGGAACCGAATGCGGAATGCCATTCGCCAATACCGCCGCGTTTTTATACACCGGATATGCGGGGTCCGGGACGAGAGCAAGATCGCCGTGGTCTAAAAAAGCGAATGCGGAATGCGCTATCCCTTCCTTTGACCCTATCAATGTTAGAACTTCATCCTCAGCGTCTAAACTCACTTGCTTCCTCTGTTTATACCATGCAGCTACTGCTTCACGAAAAGCGAACATTCCCTCGTAAGAGGGGTACCTATGATTCGAGGGGTCTTTTGCAGCGTGGCAAACTGCTTCTACTATGTGCTGAGGCGTCGGCAAATCCGGGTCACCAACACCTAAGTCTATTATATCTCCACCTCTTTTCTTAGCTCTCTTCTTCCTTTCGTCTATTTCCGCAAAAAGATACGGGGGCAGCGAACTTATTCTCTTTGCATACATCTATTCTCATTGACTCTAAAAATGTATCTGCACAAAATTAAGTGTGTTTCGTTTTTAAATATTCTGCCATGTTTTATCTCTCCCTTTTTACGATTTTTGGTATGCTGAAACAAACCGTGCACCCCATACCCTTCTCTGATTCTATCCATATACGACCTCCATGCACCTCGATTATTCGTTTCACGATGGCGAGACCTGCTCCTGTTCCCTTGCTACTTCTATCCACTCTGTAAAACAGTTCGAACACCTTCTCGTGCTGGTCCTTGTCTATTCCTATACCATTATCCTTCACAAGAAAAACGATTTCTTCGCCATCTACACGATAACCAATCTCTATTTTTGGATGAGGTTGTTCACCCATGTAATTTATGCTGTTCACAATCAGGTTCACCAGCACCTCGACTATCCTCAAGCGGTCCACGTGAACGGTAGGGAAGTCCTCAGCCATGGATACGTCAACCCCGCTCGATTTTATTTGTTCTGATGTTTGCGTCAGTGCCTCTTGAACAATGTTTCCAAAAGGCACATCTTCTGGCGGATTCACCACACGACCGATACGAGAGAGTTCCAATGTATCACTCAAAAGGTGGTCCATCGTTGTAGCAGCGTTTTCTATGAACTTCAAATTGTTTTCCATTTTTTCTCGCTCATTCCGTTTCAGATCTTCTCGTAGTATGCCAGCAAAACCCTGAATAGTAATAAGTGGCGACCTTAAGTCGTGAGAGACCGTGTAAGTGAACCGCTCCATCTCGGTGTTCTTAGCTTCAAGCTCTTCTATAAGGTGCTCACGTTCCTCCTCCGCGCGCTTGCGTTCGGTAATGTCCATAAAACCTTCAACAATGCCAATCAGTTTGCCATCAGGTCCCCGAAAGGGGATTGTCGTCAAAATACCAGGGATTCTGGTGCCGTCGGTGCGTTCTTTTTCTACTTCACATTCAACACGCTCCTCACCACCGAGAATCTGAATCATCGGACAACTGGGAGTATGACATAGGTGGCTGTGAAATACTTCATAGCACTTTTTGCCTATCGCTTCATCTCTGCATATGCCTGATAGAGTCAAAGATGCCTCATTAAATCGAAGCACTTTGAAGTCTTTATCAATCAAACGCAGTCCGTTTGCTACAGTGTTGAATATCTGATCGAGTTCTGCGTAGGCAAGTTTGATTGCCTCCGCCTTCGCAATCTGCTCACTTAACGTAGCAACTACAAAGGCAACAGCCATAAACATAATAGCTCGAAGATAATCATAGGCAGTCTCTACATCCAATCTAAGGAAAATGTGGCTATAAATCAGGAATCCCGCTAAAAATATAGGCACAACTAAACCCTTTTTTCTCCACCAAAGAGCGGCTAAAATAATAGGAATATAAAAGAGGTGGGTAAAAAAAGTGCCGATTCCAAGTACCACGTGAAAATAATACGTGAGAAGACAAGCGGCAGCTAAAAGAACAGCCATTACCGTGACTTTGTATTTTTCTTCTCGTCCTTCAAATTTTATTACCTTCATAATGCCCCCATGACATAATGTCGTTTACATACGTACATACAACAATTTCTGTTAATTTAAATCAATTCAAAGTCTCTTATCGTATATACATCGCTGTCTCAAGATTATCCTCAGTTTCCTTTTCCTTCTCCCCTACCTTTGCTACCACGGTTTCGAGAAAGTTTTTCTCTACAAGGCTTACCGCCTCTTCACTCAGTTTCTCTTCATTCCACACCAACTTCCCATCTGAATTGTAGACTTTTATCGTTCCCTCCTCCGGATTTGTCATCACCTTATATATTTTTCCGCTCGACATTACCCAAGCCCACGTTTTTTCTTTTTTTTCTTCTTCCATTTTTACCTCATTCCTCCTTTTACAATCTTCCACTAACTTTGCTATGCGGGTCGTTGCAGCACGTCCGTTTCCTCCCCGTGCAGCACGCGCTTCAAGTCTATCAGGATGAGCAGCCGATTAGGCAGTTTTCCTACTCCCCTGAGATACTCTGTCCCTATGTTCTCTTTTACCATTGTAGGCACCTCGTCTATATCGCTTTCTGCGAGATACGTTACCTCTGTCACGGCGTCAACAGCCATCCCGACGGTATTTTTCTCCACCTCAACCACGATTACGCGTTCTTGCTGGTCATCCTCCGAGTCCTTTTCTGACAACCCTAACTTTCTTCTCAGGTCTATAATCGTTGTTATCAGCCCTCTGAGATTTATCACACCGTTAACGTACTCAGGAGCGTTTGGAACTGCTGTAATAGTCCCTTTTCTTATTATCTCGCGCACTTGCATGATGTCAACGCCAAATTCCTCACCGCCAAGCTTAAAAACCACTAATTGTTGCTGGTTTACTCCACTTTCATCCCCTTTTCCTTCCTCATTTCCCATTCCTATTTTTTCTTCCATTTTTACTCTCACCTCCTCTTACCAAAAAAACAAAAAAACAAGAAAGCACCCTTCGGGTGCAAATCAATTGTTAGCTATGGCTAAGCATTGGATGGTTCCAATCGGATATTTTGCATCCAAAAACTTCGTTTTCTATCGGAGGTCCCTTCTCATACCACACGAATGTCATTTTTCTTCCACAATTGGGACAT
>JANJFQ010000200.1 GCA_025435355.1 Candidatus Methanophagales archaeon
TTTATCCAATCCTTTTTATATAGGCAGGTTTTTATACAGTGGTGAAGAACGTTGAATGATAAAGTGATTGAAGGGGAAAGGGTAGAAGCGAAAGCAGATCTCGAAAGAGACAACAAAGCTTTTAGCGAACTCAAAGAGGTGAAGCTCACTCTCATAGGAAGAGGCGAGAAAATCAGGGAAAACCGCTCACGACTGATAAAGCTATACTGCAAATGGAGAGGGTTAAGCCCGAGGGAAGTGATAGAAGAAGCGAAAAGAGTAGGCGTGAAGAAGACAGAACATAAGTTAAAAGAGTTTTATGACTGGCTCAGGACTGACTATGTAATACCCGAAAAAGGAGGGAAAAGAAAAGGAGAAAAAGGACTGGCACCACGATCTGCAGGCCGGGTCATTGAAGACGTAAGGGTATTCTATAAGGAAAACGATATTCCTATAGGCGATTTACACCTACCAACACCAAGGAAACTAAAAGAGAACTTCAGAAAGTTCCTATCGGCACAAGATGTAAAGCGGATGATGGATGTTTGTGAGCGATTACGGGACAAAGTGATCATCCTGTGCGCATTCCAGGCTGGGCTGGGGATGAAAGAACTTATCTCGCTGAACTATGGCGATGTGGCTGAAGGTTTAGATAAAGGCGAGATTCCACTTACTTTGCATCTCATAAGAGAAAAGGAGGGGATAGAATACTATACATTCTTAGGGGAAGACGCAGTTGATATATTACGATGTTATATCAAACTTAGAAGAAAAGGATCAAGATATCTGTCTCCCGAAGACATAAAAAACGATTCTCCACTCTTCATATCAGAATCTAACCGTCGTAGAAGTGAGCGTGTAAGAGCTTATGAAGGTGGCATAAATAGAGCTATGCAAGCAGTAGCACTAAAGGCAGGGCTGATAAGTGAAGATGAAAAAGGGAGAACGTTAAACACTGCGGGAATACATGCCTTACGAGCCTCTTTCTCCACTATCCTTAGAGATCAAGGTGTTCCTTCAGACTATGTAGAAGAGATGCTTGGACATAAGCTTCCTTATGATGGTGCTTACATGAGAGCAACGGTAAACCGGCTAAAAGTGGCATACGTAAAGGCATACCCTGCATTGAGCATTAAACAAGTAGTCGTGAAGCCACCACGGAAAGAAGAGATCGATGAACGAGTCAAAGAGTATTTAGCAAGAGCAGGCATAACTAATCATATGGGCAGCATTTACAAATGCCCTTCTTGTAGTAGCAATATTGATCAAAACTGGAAGGCATGCCCTTACTGTGGATTGGATATCGGGATAACAAAATGTCCTAAATGTAACTCCACCAGTTCTTTATCCTGGAAGGTCTGTCCTTATTGCAAAGAAAAACTGAAGAATTAAGCTTTTTTTCTTCACTTATGAATTGTGTCCCAAGCCGTGAAGTAAGAAAACTTTAAATACTATACTCGCATTTACAGTTTAGTAACAATGGTGAAGAAAAAATGAGCGAAGTTGCAATGCCGGAAGTGTTAGACTCGTTAGCGAGAATAGGGAAGCAATGGGAATTAGGAGAATCGGTGTGGCGTGTCTGGGGCTGCATACTGTTCAAGTCCTGCCCCATATCGCAGAGGGAGATAGAAGAAGGCACGGGATACAGCAGCGGATTGATCAGCATAAGCTTGCAAAAATTGAAAATGGCGAATATGATTAATGAAATCAATATGGGAGGCGAAATGCGTTATTCTGTTAATACATCTTTAACTGATGCTTTTGGTAAGTTTTCGAAGGTATTTTTCGTGGATAACCTACAACCGGTGATTGCACTGCTGTCTGAAAACTTAGATAAAATAGAGGATGCAAAAGTGAAAAACACTTTCTGCGAACTCATAAACGAATGTAAGAAATTGAATCTTGTGGTTCTTATCCTCCCCGGGATAATCGAGGATATAAACACAAGTGCGATACCCGTGGATATGGAGAACGTAGAAGAATAATGCTTATGGAAGGAAGGGGTTGGCAGGAGAACCGTTGGGACAGGGATGCGAAAAATAAGAACACTACATTTTATATTTATAGATTATAGTATAGTAGGGGTGAACTGAGAAAATGGAAAAGAAAAATGGGATAGTAGGCTTTACGGGAATATTTAGAGAAAGCGTAGCGGATGTAAAAGATGGGTCTAAGGTGGTTTTTACGGGTTCGGTAGCAGTATGCACGCCATTTATAGAATTGCTCGCGTACACGGTGCGTGACCGCGGTTTTGAGATGTTATATGTGCCGAGAGCAGATGCGAAGGAGGCAAGGAAGATAAAAGAGATAGCGAACATAGGGTATAGCGTTGTAGATGAAAAGGGCGATGCCAAGGATCCTGATGCGGTTGTAGTGCTTGGTGGATTGGCGATGCCAAAGTTTGGATGCCCGCCAGAGGATGTCACTCAGATGATTGAAGCTATCGCTGCGGAGAAGAAACCGAAAATCATCGGCGTTTGTTTCATGAACATATTTGAGCATGCGGGGTGGGATAAGAAGATAAATTTTGATACACTGATGGACACTACCCTGGAGACCGTTGTTAAATAAGTAATGCGCCGGCTGGGATTTGGACCCGGGTTAGGGGCTCTTTTCCCTCCCCCTTTTTTATTTTATCGAGGAAATTTAAAACATTTTGTAACTACTCACCCCCATAAATTTATTGATGATAAGAGTTTATATTATCGGGCACAATGATTATAAATAAAATGTTTCGATTGATGGAGGAACAATGCGATGAATATTCCTACCCGTGATGAAATT
>JANJFQ010000071.1 GCA_025435355.1 Candidatus Methanophagales archaeon
CTAAATCCTGTGATTACGATTATCTTTCCTGGTTCCATGTGGATATAATCCTCCAAATCTACCATTCGCTCAATAACTTCGGGCAATTCTCTGTCTTTCCATTCACTAAGGATTGTTCTGATTATTTTTATCATGGTACAATAATGATATAAAATTGTTCTATATAAATTTTTACTATTGTATATAATGTATAACTTCCTTCTATTTGAGACACGGATTTTTTCTTTTTTGTTGGACTGGGCTAACGGCATTGCTCTTTTTATCGGTGTTAATCTGCGTTAATCTGTGTCTATAGTTACATAATTTTCTCTGCGAACTCAGCCAGCGTTCTCTGCGGTGAATTTGAATCTTTAGCGATATACTCATGGATATATTTGAGATTCTTACCTGCATTTTCAGTCCATTTCACTTTGCCCATTCATCCACCCGCTTAAGAAGTTCTTCGGCAGACAATAGTTTTCCACTTTCTGC
Organism: Candidatus Methanophagales archaeon; assembly: GCA_025435355.1. GTDB lineage: Archaea > Halobacteriota > Syntropharchaeia > Alkanophagales > Methanospirareceae > WJOV01. Next base: position 472 of record JANJFQ010000071.1, read on the forward strand.
ATCTTTAAAGCCGTCAAGGACCTGGGAAACAAAATGCAATTCATACATTATGTCATCCAGAGAACATCCATCGGGCATTCGTTTAATTATTTCTATCGTGGCTTCTTTTAGCAAGTCCATGATGAACTACCTCTCTAAGGTATATATTCCTGTTTATCTTTTACATATATAAACATTGTCGGTTAAAATAATCTTTGGAGTTTGGAATTTACTATTAGGCCATATGACCTCCTCTACATAACACATATAAGCATGCGACATAAAAAGAATTTCGAATTAGAGGAGGCAAGATGAATGAAAGGGAATAAAGCAGCATCTGAAAGGCTAAATACGAAGACACTTGATCAGATGTTCGTCAATATGGTAGAACATGGATACGAATGCCCACCATTCGTATCCAACGCTATATTGGCGACAGCAAAATCCGTATTCGTACCAGATCAGAGCAAACCGAATGTGATGAATGTGGGACAGGTAAAAATTTTGGGAATTGCAGCGTCGGAACCCGCCGGGAAGTTATTATCGGAGTGCGAGATGAAAACGGCAGTGGTAACGCTTGACGCTGGGAAAGAAGATGAAGAGATCAGGGAAAAATACGGAATTGCAGCTCTTCGGCAGGCAAGGCTCGCAAGAATTACACACGAAGCTTGGGACCAGGGTGTTTCACTCACGCAGGAGGATATCGCTTTCAAACTCTTGAATTGTGGCGTCAGAACAGTAAGGCGTGATGTCAAGGCACTTGCAAAGAGAGGTGTTATTGTTCCAACATGCGGACAACAAAAGGACATAGGTCCAGGCGTATCCCATCGTGTAGAAGCCGTTAGACTCTACATAGAGAGAAAAACCTACACCGAGATTGAAAGGACAATGAAATACACTCTAACAGCGATCAAGCGTTATATACTGACTTTCTCCAGGGTCGCATATCTCACAGAGAAGGGGTACTCAACAAGCGAAATTGCTTTTCTTGTTCAGATATCAGAGCGATTGACAGGGGAATAGCAGGCGTTGTATTGGAAATACAAAGAAGACTCAGCATATAAAGAGCGCTTAGATGAGATACTGACGTTGAACTCCTCAAATTGCGAAATAAGTAAAAAGGGGGCGATAAAATGAGCACGAATAATCAGCGGGATATATATACCCCGCTTTTGGATAAAACATTTGAAACCGCAGTATCCAACTTCATATTAACTGAATTCCCCAGGTTGGGCGGACCAAAGGTCATTGATCTATTAGTAAAAGAACTGAAATCGATCGTTGAGCAATATTATCCTCCGATAACGAATCTCAGAATTGGCCAGATGCTCTGGTTTGCGGTGGCAAAAGAGGAGAAGGGAGAGTATGGCAAGAGCATGAAGAATCTACGATTGCGTCCCGTTGTCCTATCAGCAGTCACTTATGATGACATTCAGAAGAGGGCAGAGAGCGTTCTACAGAAGGAGATTCGAAAAGGTTGTATTGCAAGAATTCTACGCGAAGCACTGTTGCATGCTGTTATTGGTATTCACAACCCAGAACGTAACAACAACAATGTCGAGCGGGGCGGCTACTGGTGGTGGTCGTTCATAGTCTGGATGATATATGTTGTTCCATCTGACTGTGTTTGTGTTGGATAAACCCCAACTGTCCGGGGTTGCGTTGTTTGGTATTACATCACAGTTTAATGAGTCCTTTGTGAGGTCGGAGAGATCTGCGTGTATGTCCTGGAGTGCTGTTGCGTTTTTGACCGTTTCGGAGATATCACAATAAAACTCCCCATCTATTGTATCGTTTTTTTTTCAAATGTTATATCCGTAATAATAGGATAATCATGTATCGGTGATAAACCATTTTTCTCCACCATTTATTATGGTGGAGTCATATTGAAGCTGAGCTTCGAAATAATATTGTGTGCCAGATGACAAACCTGTGATTTGTTTTGAGTAAGACCCTGAACCAGATTTCGATACCCATGAAGTATTAGTCCACGCGCCACCGGATGGTTTATATCTGAACCTAACTTCGCCTGTATAGCCTTTGAAATCATAATCCATGTTCAGTTTTGCCATGTTCCTCGTGACAGGGGTAGCATCATTAGTGGTGACAGTTGGAATCAGTTCTGTAAACTCCACCACTACCGTGTTAAATAGTGTTCCAACCGTTGCATAGACCGTTGCCTGTCCTGCTGTTGTGGACTCGTGTAAGACCATTTTTGCAACTCCTGAGCTGTCAGTTGTATTCATAGATGGCGTAACCGTGTAGGTGGATGGCTCAACGCCAAAACCGACACATACAAATCGAGCTGGAGATCCTTCAGACGTCACAATCGCTGTAATCTCTGAGGTGGTATCGCCGTCAGCAAGGATACTCGTCGGGTCTGCTGAAAGATCTATTGTGACATTTGTATAGCCCGAACCAACGCCTGTTGCACTTATTTCCGTGCTAAAACTTGCAACGTCTGCGTATATACCTGAAAATGTACTCTTCATTTCTGGCAGACTTACCTCTTCAATCGCTGTGCTTTTGATTATTATTTTATTATCAGATACCGTTGCATTTTCACCTTCAAGAAGATACTTCCATATATCGGGGTAGCTGGTACTTATCGTTATATTTACCATTGTAATATTTTCCGACACGGTTTCTGACCCGGTGTTATTATAATATATAGCCAGTCTTCCTGCTTCCATTAAAGAAGCGGAATAGCTTCCATTTGTAATTACTAAATTGATATTGTCACCAGATAGTAACGATTGTTCGCACGTGGTACTGTTACCATACTCGCCATAGTCCCGTATTATAATTCCATGCTCATATACAATCGTTGGGAGCATAGCAGTTCCAGATGCAGTATATCTTATCGAGCACGAAGAATATGTTTTATCTACCCCCGACTTTGTAGTGATTGTAATCGTCTGATCAGGTTCTACGCTTAACGTTCCCACTATCCCCGGGCGAGGATTATGAAATAGCGCCCTGCTCGGATATTCGACACCAAGTTGAATGACACTCGATTTGTGGACGCCAGAAATCGCCACGTCCTCAATATCTGATGCCATGCGCATCATATCTTCATAAACTACATCCATGTGCTCAAATTCTATCTCTGTATTCCAAACAGGCACAGAATAGACCTGCATATAGGTTAGCATGCTAATGACGATGGCTGCTACGAGCATAAATCCAAGAATTGGTGAAACCGCTCTGTCATCGGTTATAAAGTTTTTCATTGTTCCCTCTTTTACGAGTTATGTTGAGGATATATGTATATATACTTTCTGATATTTCGAAAATATTTTAAAGTATTATCAAAAAATATTGTAAAATGTTTGCAAAATATTTTACATTGACCGGAAAATTTTTATACTGTCATGTTTTAAGATATTTAAAATGAAAATAATAGAAAAAAGAAAGTCGGTTCGAAAGGACAAGCGTGCGGTTTCCCCTGTCATCGGTGTCATCCTCATGGTTGCAATCACGGTGATCATGGCGGCGATTGTCATGTCCCATTATTCCAGTATCGCCGTACCTGAGGTGTCGAAAAAGTGTGGGCTATCGGTTAGCCGCATAAATGATACGCATATAAGGGTGACGGTGACGAGCATCCAGCCAAGCAGCGCAGATATAACTAACATAACCTGTACTGATGTGCAGATATTATCTTCGCCAATCGTCGGTAGCTATAACAACACTGTTTCATTGAATAAGAATGAGTACGCAGTAATGGTCTGCAACTGGGAGGATGGCGCCAGGGACGTAATATACGATGCGAAGATATAGAAGAACAAAAACCCCTCGTGGGTGTTTAGAGCACCTTAGCTAGCACAAAGGAACGTGCTCAATAAGGAGTGGAAATCTAAATTCTAAGCGCCTAATTCTAAACAATTTCAAAATTCATCATTAGGATTTGTTTAGGATTGAGTATTTAGTATTTCTGTCCACAGGATATTGAGCAATCACACTTTATATACAGTAATTTAAAATAAAATTGCTAATATCATCAAAAAAAACATAAACAAGCGGTAACTTTTTATGTACACGCTAAATATAAAGATGATAAAATGATAAAGAAAGCTGTAATTTTGGCTGGTGGGTTTGGAACCCGGCTTCGTCCGCTAACGTTCACGAAGCCGAAGCCGATGGTTCCGCTGGTGAATAAGCCAGTGATAGAGCACGTGGTTGACTATCTGGTCTCGCACGGATTGAACGACATCGTAGTAACTACGACGTTCCTTCGAGAGACTATTATGGACCACTTCAGGTATAGAGAAGATGTGCACCTGACGTATCCAACAGAGCCATACCCGCTTGGAACTGCGGGGTCGGTGAAAAATGCGGGGTTAGATGAAGAAAATGATGAACCTTTCGTGGTGATACAGGGCGATAACATCACGGATATGGACCTGCGTAGATTAATTCTCAGAGAGGGCTACAATGATTTCGCTGCTTGGATACGAGATGTGTTCAGGGACGATAAACTTGCATCCGAAGTCGTAGGCATGCAATGGTGGGAGCCGAGAAGCAAGTTGATTAGCACAATTCAGGAGCGCATAAGCGAATTGTAATGAAAATCGCATTGTTCAGTTGGGAATCCCTACATTCAATTGCAGTAGGGGGTGTTGCGCCACACGTTACAGAGCTTGCTGCTGCTCTTCAGAGAAGGGGGAATGAAGTGCACGTGTTCACAAGGATGGGAAATGGACAGCAGCATTATGCGGTGATAGACGGAGTGCATTACCACCGCTGCCCTTTCGGCTGGAATCCGAACTTTGTGGAGGAGATGAACAACATGTGCCACTCTTTCGCTTATCACTTCTTCCAGACTGAGAACGTATCAGGCAGTTTTGACGTTATTCATGGGCACGACTGGATGACTGCAAATGTGATTGCAGAGATAAAGAATGCCTGTGATAAGAAAACCGTTTTCACGCTTCATTCAACGGAATACGGAAGATGTGGGAATGTTTTTAACGAAGGGCAATCAAAAGAGATAAGAAACTTAGAATGGTATGGCGGATTCGTCGGCGATAAAATAATAACCACTTCAGAAACGATAAAGAAGGAAGCTAAGTGGATATACAACTTCGAGGACTGTAAAATAGCGATGATACCAAATGGAGTTTCGTTGCAGAAGTTCAATGGCTTTATTGACCCGTGGAACGTGAAGAAATGGCATGGCGTTGGCGTTTGGGACCCTGTATGTTTATTTGTGGGGCGGATGGTCGTCCAGAAAGGAACGGATTTGCTATTAGAGGCAATTCCTTCGGTTTTAGCAGAATTCCCTGATGCGAAGTTCCTTTTCGTCGGTGACGGACACATGAGAAGCGGTTTGGAACATAGAGCCTGGGAGCTTGGCATCCAGCACACCTGCCATTTTTTAGGCTATGTCTTAGAAGGCGACCTCGTGAATTTCTACAAGGCATGCGATGTGGTATGCATACCATCGAGGAATGAACCTTTTGGGATAGTCGCACTGGAAGCGTGGGCTGCTGGTAAGCCAATCGTGGTGACGCATAACGGCTTCGATTACGTCTGGCACGAGGTCAATGGATTGAAGGTGTATGACAATACCAATTCAATCGCATGGGGAATAAAGAGCATGTTTTCGGATCTGGAAAAAGCGAGATTGATGGGCGCGAACGGAAGGAAGACTGCGGAAGGATTTTCGTGGGAGCATATCGCAAGAATGACAATGGGCGTGTATGAGGAAATCGGCTGTGCTCAATAAAGCGTGGGAAATCCTAAATCCTAAGCACCAAATCCTAAACAAATCCAAATGACCAAAATTACAAATTCGTCTTTATAGGGGACTCGCAGGCTCGTGGGGTCGTGTGACAGTTTTGGTATTTGAATTTAATCTTCATCCGTATCATGCATCTTCATCCGCCTATACGAAGAATGAGAAAGCAATATATGCTATCAAGAGCATTATAAGGGAATGTTTTAGCCCCAATCTCGCATTACCTTCTCCCATCGTCCCTGCTACGAAACCAGAGAAAAGACCCAATATCGCAGAAGCGTGGAAGAACAGTCTTTTAGACAGTTCCACGTCAACCCCGCCAATTCCGATTTCTGTCGCTGCCGCTGCTCCCTCTGCTGATGGCACTTCGGGTATCCCGGATAAAAAACCGGTGACAATAATGAATGCCACGTAGAGGAAAATGAAAAAAGTAATATAGATAATAATAATCTGTGGTTTCATACTGCTCCTTCTTTCCTGGCTTAACGTTTTGCTGACCAACCCATCGATTGCAGCAATGGAAAGAGTTTCCTGAATGTTCCCACTTGACTCGCTGGCTACCTTGATAAGCGTTGCCGCACGTGCAATTGTCTTCGTCTTTACCCTTCGTCCAAATCTCTCCATGGCTTCTGTTACACCACTCCCCCACTTGATATCTCCATCTATTCTCCTTATTTCGGTATTCATAACACCAGGTTCAGATTTACGTAGCGAACTAATTGCCCCTGGTAACGTCAACCCGGAGGCGTGTAAACTCGAAAGCCGGTGTAAAAACTCGGGAAAATTAGCCCCTATTTTCATAATCCTCCTGAAATGGATTTCTGTAAATACGCAGTATGCCGTTAATGCGATTAGCACCGTAACTATAAGATAATCATCAATTGCAGCTATAAACAGCTCGATGTCTTTTATTGTAAAGCATTTGTATGCAGCTATTGCAAAGAAGAGCAGGCTTACAGGAACAAATAGGTATAACACTTTTTCAGGTTTTTCAATAAACGCCCTTAGAGGATCACTAACTATCTGCTTGATGCGAAATCTAAAATCTGCTCTTTTCAATAGTTCTCGTTCCTCTTCTTTTAGTTTCACATCTATTTGTTGTTCCTCCTTCTTTACTGCTTCAACCACTGAAAACTCTTCTCCCTCAACAATCGAGCTCAATAAAATGATAAACATCAGTGCACTGCCGGGAACGAGGGCATAGATTATTATCGATAGTAGAAAATAGTCGGTTCCTCCAAGTATTCCCATTACCATGAGCAAGGCAATGATAAACAAGGGTCCTGCTGCAAAGCCCGTGATATACACTTCAGAGAGAAGACCTATCAGCTCCATAAATTCCCTGTTCTTGTGTAACGCCATTATCCGGTATTGTTCCGATTTACTGGCAAAGAACGCGGTTAAACTTCCTCCACTGCTTATTACGGTAAGTAAACTCTCTAAGAAATTCTTGAAATTATCCGAAGGCGTATTTGACATCGCATTTTCCATCGCAACTTTTATATCGCAGTTAAATACCTTGATGTCCTTCATAATCATGTCCATCTCAGTGGCTACCTCGCCATACAAGTCTTTATTTTTGCTTATTATCTCAAAAAATTCGATAATGCTTCCTCCACCCCTACTTAAAGCATGCATGAGTGCTATGGCATTTGGAAGCGAGACATCTATCTTCCTCGCCCTTAAATTCGAGATAAACGCTGGATACGCGAGAAAAAGTTGATACAGAGAGAGGGCAAGGAAGATTGAAAAAGAAGGCACAAATATTGTGTATCCGTATCGCCCGAAAAAAGATTCTTCGGGAAACTCGTTTAAAAATAGATACGCGGTGATAATGCCGCATGGAAAAGAGAGCACGAGCGACATTAACAAAGCACGTGAAATATAAACATCAAATGGCACACCGATTCGTGCCTTTCGTAATGCATGCTGCAATTCTTTGTATTTTTCTCTTTTACTAAATTTCCCGAAGATACCATAAGCGAGTTTATCAATCGCTTCTATGTTTATATTTACACTCATATCCTTTCTTCCATTTTTTCTACTTCACTCTCCTTTTGCTCAAGTATGGTCGTGCTATCTTCTTCGATAGACCTCATTACACCTTCCGGGTCAATCGAATATGCCTGCACAATCTTTGACACTTCTTTATAATTTGTAATATTCTTATCCACCATGTACTCTAATATCCGTTTTCTATTCTCAAGCTCCTTATTCACTGTATCTTTACTCCAACCACGCAAGCTCATAATATCATCTAAAACTTTTGAGCCACCCATCTCTTCTATTATATCCAGTGATGGATTCCATACATATAATTCCTTTATACTTATATCGCCAGTAGCAGGGTCTATACCGACAAATTCTACCAGTCTCTCTATCCTGCGAACCCTTTTCCTGCCTATATACGTTTGTATCTGCACTGACATGACATCCAAAGAATGCAGCATCATGAGTGGAACGTTAATCGGGTCGCTCAACAACCGATTTACTGCCGCCTGTACGGTTCCTGCATGCATCGTTGAATAGGTGGTGTGCCCGGTGCTCATGGCTTGAAATAGCGTAAACGCCTCTGTACCTCGCACCTCACCCACGATAATATATTCAGGTCGCTGTCTTAACGCTGCTCGTAACAGTTCGAACATATCAATCGAAGCTGCTTCCTGACCTACGTATGCTTCTCGCACCACTTCCGCTATCCAGTTCTGGTGAAACAGCGTTAGCTCGCGGGTATCCTCAATCGTGATGATCTTTGATACCGGTGGTATAAAGAGCGAAACGGCATTGAGTGAAGTCGTCTTTCCTGATGCTGTTCCACCTACAAATATCATACTTTTGTTATTTTCCACCGCGAGCCACAAATAAGCCATCACAACAGAAGAAAACGTGCCGTATCTGATAAGGTCAGGCGGTGTGAAAGGCTCTTCTCTAAACTTTCTTATTGTAAACGAACTTCCGTGTGTGCTGATCTCACGTCCAAGTGTCGCTTCCAGTCTTGAACCATCAGGCAATCTCGCATTCACTATCGGGAAGCCGGAAGAGATTGATTTTCCGCCCAACTGCGCTAACTGAATCACTATGTTGTTTAATTCTTCCTCATTGAACTTCATGTTTACTTCGACGTTCAAATAATCTCTATGGTACAAAAATACCGGGACTCCAACTCCATCACAGGATATATCCTCTATTCCAGGGTCTCGCATTAAAACATCGAGTTTACCATAACCAACATAATTCCTCTTAAGGTAATACCAGATTTTATACAACGATTGAGGCTCTAATTTTATACCATAGAGGTCCAGTATTTTATTGTATTCGTCGTATAGAATGGCTTCTTTATCCATACTTTCAAATTCAATATCTATGTGCATGAGCGCATCCCTCAAGTTGTTGTATATTCGTGCAAGTAATTCCTTCTCAAATGCCGTAACCACTGGTTCAGAAATGAAGTATAGATATTGATGCGTGTTTTCATTGTATAGGATTGATACAAATGCGTATGGCTCATTTATCCAGTGCCGCTCCACCTCTTTATAGCCCTGTAAGCCATCAAATGTTACCAGGTCTCCGTAGGTAGAAGCATCGTAAACGAGTACGTCCATACCTTTATTTCTGCCCGCAGTTTCCGTCTCGGTCTCGGTATATTTCTTCTTCAGCCC
>JANJFQ010000072.1 GCA_025435355.1 Candidatus Methanophagales archaeon
CATGAAGCAGAAATCATAGCGCAGGCATGCACCAAATCGCCCGATGGCAAAAAGAGATGGTCGCTGACATTACTCACCGAGGAGATGCGGAAAAGGGAAGGTTTTGAAACAATAAACAGGGAAAGCATCCGGCTGATTTTAAAAAAAGCAAAACAAAGCCGTGGCTGAGAAGGATGTGGTGCATCCAGACGATTGATGCAATATTCAGAGCTTGCATGTACGACGTCCTTGACCTGTATGAAGAGCCGTACGACCCGAAAAGACCTATCGTCAGTCTTGACGAGAAACCGAAGCAGCTTCTCGGCGAGAAGAGAATGGCAATCCCCATGAAGCCAGGAAGCCCTGAAAAATACGATTACGAATACGTCAGGAACGGCACGGCAAACATATTCGTAGCAGTCGAATTCAAGGCAGGAAAACGTGTGACGCAGGTAACAAAAAGAAGAACGATGAAGGATTTTGCGCGGTTCGTGAAGATGTTCGTTGACGAAGAATACCCGGATGCCGAACTCGTTCGACTGGTCACCGATAACCTCAAGACTCACAAGGAAAAGGCATTCTATGAGGCGTTCAGCAAAGATGAGGCAGAAAAGATCCTGAGCAAAATTGAATTCTACTACACACCAAAGCATGCAAGTTGGCTCAACGCGGCGGAAATCGAAATCAATGTGATGGACATCGAATGCACTGGCAGGCGGATCGGTGACGAGGAAACACTGACCCGGGAAGTCGTGGCATAGACCAAAAGAAGGAATGATCAAGAAAAGAAGATCGACTGGAAGTTCACGAAGGAGAAGGCTGATAAGAAGTTGTCCAAGTATTATGTCTAAGGATTAAATTGTTGAGACAGTAGTTTAACCTACAAGTTTAGAATTTCTTTGACTCTTCCGATTTCGCCGGATATGAGGCGGACTTTAATTCCATGTGGATGGTGTTGAGAATTGGTAAGAATCTCTTTAACTATACCTTCCGTCAGCTTTCCAGAGCGTTGATTCTTTTTAAGTACAATTGCTACCCGTATTCCAGGTTTAATATTCACTCGTTTAGTTCCATCCATAAAACAATATTCTCCATTTTTCAACATTATTTACCACATGATATTTCACCCTTTCAAAAACTCACTTACTTCCATAATAAAAGCTATAAGAAAAGAGAAGAAAAATACAACAAAAGCCGATGAAAATAATAACATTGGGTTTCTTGCTCGTGTTCATAGGAATTCTGGTCATCCTTGCAGGGATAGTTAGCATGGCGTATCAAGCATGGAAGACCGGGGGCATGGAAAAGCCCGAAGCAGGCGTGAGAGGCGGTGGCGTCATTATGATTGGTCCGATACCCATTATATTTGGCACTGACGTTGCCGCATTAAAAATCGTGATGATTTTGGCGATAGTGTTGATGGCTATTGCGGCTATCCTCTTTTTTCTTCCGTAGGGGATGGCGTAGGTTAAGTTTTTGGAGTGGTTTTGAAAAAAAACAAAGTCAAAATAAATGACTTATAGGTATTTACACTATAAAGGTAAGATAGAATAAAGAGGGAAATAAAAATAGGGTCAATCAGTCCAGGTTCAACTCCAGCATATCGCCCAGCAATGATATTCATAGATGGTGGATATCTTAGAGATAAAGTAAAGAAAATTTTCGGCCATGATAATATGAATTTTGCATCATTATCTCACCACCTTAATTTGTTTATTCCAGAAGGGCATATACTCCGGAATTAATTAGAGTTTATTATTATGATGCGATAGTGGATTATAAAGATCCAAAATATGATGAACAGGATAGATATTTTGAAAAAATACGAAAGAACAATAATTATGAGGTTAAACTTGGAAGACTGATAAAAACTAAAGATAGATATCGCCAAAAGGGTGTTGATATTCTTTTAGCAATCGATATGATAACTAAAGCATTTTTAAATCATTACGAAATTGCTCTCCTTTTAGGAGGAGACGATGATTATGTTGACTTGGTAAAATCGATAAAGGATTTAACTGGAAAGAGGATTTACGGAGCATATTTCCAAAATAGCGTATCGGAAAGATTAGCTGAAAGCTTTGATAGACATCTAATCCTCTCAGAAGCTAACTTAAAATCTCATATAATCTCAAAAGAATCTGGATGAATACTCTTCTTGCATCCGACTCGTGGATAGAATAGTCAAGTTAATTTCTCTTCCCAATACCGCACAACCTTCTCCGTTTTCTCCGCTGCTATTCCAGTATATTTTTCAGCATCAAAAACCTTCTCCTTCTGCTCAGTAGAAAATTTTCGTAAATATGATATTATCTCGTCATCGCGCTCGACGACCTCTCGCAACGAGTTCTTCTCTTTATAAGCCTGAAAACTCTTTCTTCGTACGTATTCGTGCGCATCCGGATGCCCGTAATAAGAAAGAAGAATATATAGCGGTTCAGCAATAACATCGTCTTTAGAGATCATAAAATTTCCTCGCATCTGTTCTCTATCCACCTCCAACCGCTCAACAATTCTTTTTAGCCTTCTAACCGCGTAATCAAAAACCACGAGCAACTCCTGCGTATAGCGCTGCGATGCCGAATTCGTAAGGTCGCGTTGATGTTCGGAAATCTGGTCGAGGTGCATCGTTATAGCTTGCGGCATGAATTTCTTCCACAGGCTTTTCACACCTTCAAAACCAACCGGGTTTCTTTTATGCGGCATCGTTGACGAGCCTACCTGCGCCTCCGCTACTCGTTCCCTCACCTCAGCTATCTCACTTCGCTGAAGATGCCGCATATCATCGCAGAAATTGGCTATGACGGAGAAACTGCTTATAATCGAATGAACGAAATCGGACATGGGCTCGGGCGGGGCAATCTGCGTGGATACCGTTGCAGGTTTTATGTTAAGCAAAGCGAGCACCTCTCTTTCAAACTCTTCCGGGTCGTCAAAGATTAACGAAGTCGCATTATACGCACCGACAGCACCGGAGAATTTACCTACGAGGTTTTCACACGATTCTCTCACGCTCAATATCTGCGAACCCCACCTGTTCACATACTGCGCAATTGCGAACCCGAAGGTGATGGGCTCGGCATGTTGTCCATGAGTCCTCCCTATTTGCAGCGTGTCTTTCTCCCTTCGTGCTAAGGCTATCCAAATTCGCTCCAATTCGTGCATATCAGGAATAATGACGTTCATCACGGCATCTTTATACCTGAGCGCATTTGCGGTATCCACGACATCGTAAGAAGTGGCACTGAGATGCACGAATGGTTTCGCCGCATCGCTTACATTGCTCCTTATTACATTAACGAGAGCACGAATGTCATGTTTTGTCCTCTTCTCCTCTTCATACACTTCTTCTGCTTTTATCTTTGACGCTGCTTCTACTATTTCATCGCATAAATCTTTCTTCAGAATGCCCTTCTTCTCGAACACTCGCGCAACCGCTGCTTCTATTTTTGATTTGTACTCCACGAAAGCTTCCTCTGATAGATAATTCCTTAATGCATCCACCGCATACCGGTAGTCCGTAGGAGAGAATGCCGAGAAGTTCAGTTCACCTTTCATTTTTATATCTTTAAGAACTTTTTATACACCATTGCTTATGAATTTATTTTCCATCACCTCCAGAATTTGGCCCCCACATCTGACCGCGACATCAAATCCATATTCGTGGCATAGATGCGCCGTCATTTTTCCTTTTCCTTCACCGCCAAATTGTCCACCCACGACCACTACGATAGACATGTCATTTACCTCCAATTATTTCTGATTTTTGTCCACTGTTAAATGCAGGTATAATTAGATACTCTTCGTCAATGTTCCCTATGGCTTCATAGTCCCCGGCAAGATAAAAATAACCCACCAAAGCGGAAGTTAGTGCATCAAGTTCGTCATGTGTAATTGTTTCCCTTTCTGAAGAGACTTTTATACCCATATTCCTTAAATCTGTTTCTAACTCTTTTAAGTTGACACGTTTTCGTGGTATTCCTAGGATGTCCTGGGCAGCTCCGGGATAGCTTTCTATTACTTCATACCCTTGTTCTTCGAATAATTTAGTCAGTTTAATACCTCGCAGTGTTAGTTTTTGCATACTCTTGATCAAGCACGGGTATACATTGATACCTCTCTTTTTTAGGGTTCTTTCACACTCACGAGTAATGCCAAACTTCCTGCATCCACAAGAATCATCAGCACAACACCTACCCATAGGAAGGCTGAGTGGAGAATCTATTGATATTACCGTGGGTCTCACAGCCACCGTTTTAGAAATAATTTCATCATCCGTGTTTACAGCTTCCAAATATGCTTTTTTCGCTTGTAGTACGCAAAAGCCCGATTTTCTTTCTTCGGAGCCCGACAAATCTATTCCCACGGATATAGGGTTGCGTTTTCGATTTTCTATTTTTTGTATCAAAGTATCGGATTCAACATCGATTCTCTCTATTTTCTTTCGATTTATTCTAAACAGTAGCTCATTATTCAAGTAGGCTTCTAATAAACCATTATGAGAGTATCGAGCGTTAACCTCGGGTATATTGGAATTGATAAGAGTATCGAGATGATAATCAGTTTTTTTATTTCCATTTCCCAAGGAGCCAAGTAATTTCTGCTGAGAGTGGTCATGATTCATTTTGGGTTTGATTTCTTCGATCTTTTTCTGATAACACAAGTGCATAATACCCTGTAAGTTTGTTGTATCATAGATATTATATAAGAGTAGCTTTTCCAACGCTTTATCCTCACCTTTCACAAATCTACTCCACAATACTGCCGCTTCCCTCCCATTGAGTTCTTGCACATCTTTTGGTCTTGGGATATCCAATTTCTCTTCAATTTTTTTTAGTGGTCCTGTTACCCCTAGACTTCTTAGAAGGTATCTTAAATCAATATGTATCGGCGGAATTTTGGCTTCTGGAAATTCTTTCTTAATAAAAGGAATGTCAAATAATTTCCCATTAAATGTCACAATCATATCATAATCCTGTAAATAATTTAACGCTTCTTCTAAGTTATTATCTTTCACAAAAAAATTTGTTTTATGCCCATTGGAAGTACCTATAAGCGTTATCTTATCATAATACAACGAAAGTCCCGTTGTTTCTATATCCAAAAATAGAGCGTTATCACGGAATTCCTTATAGATTCTCCAGTATTCCTTTTGTGGCAAATGCTCTGCAAAGAAAGAAGCATCATGCTTATAAAGGGCGTTCTCTGCTCTATCCAAATAGTCTTCCATAACCCTTCTTTTCGTCTTACTTAAACCATTAATATGAGCTCTCTCTTTCAAGCCGTCCCAGGTTAAGATGCCCTTTTTCCACAACTTTTCTTCGGTTTTTTCCCCGATTCCCGGGATGAAGATAAAGGTGCTTTTGATCATGCTCTTTCACCTTAGAGTTAGTTTATAATTAGATGGCTTTGGGACAAAATAATCACTTTTCATTCTAAAGTTTCAGATGAAACACACCTATATAAAACTATCTCGTATTATGGATGAATTCCTCCACTGTTGTCCATGAAAGCGTTGTTTTTAAAAAAATCCGCTGAATGGAAGTAAGGCGATACCACCCCTGCGATAACTCATTGAAGTGTCTCTCTATCCTTTCTCTTTCCGCATTCTCAAGAACCGTGGTGAATTCTATAAAAAATCGAATATCTAAACTCAAAATTCAAAACAAACCTTTCTAAAGAAAGCTTTACCAAAGAACGCTTTGCTATTTGGGTCATTTGAATTTTGGTATTGTTTAGGATTTAGGATTTGGAATTTAGGATTTTATGGCTAAACAAACACGTTCGGCGTATCCCCCTTCATGCAAGTGCGAACAAGTTCTTCACCTGCGCCTCCACCTGCTCGGTTTTGAAATGCCGCTGCTCCATAGCACCCACCGGGCAGGTTGCCGCACAAGTGCCACATCCTTTGCATATTGCACCCACAACCACCACCCTGTTCTCCTTCTCGTCCGGAGTCAATGCACCGTAAGGACAGGCATCCACGCATAAACCACATCCTATGCAGCTCTCATCCGAAGCTGCCGTTATCCCTTCTATTTTCGTCTTTCCCGTAACGAGCAATCTCGCCGCTCTTGATGCCGTTCCACTGCCCTGAGCAACTGCAAGCGGTATGTCCTTCGGACCCGATGCACCGCCGGCAACGAATACACCCCCTAATACCGTGTCCACGGGACCCAACTTCGGATGCGCTTCCATAAGCAGACCATCCGCAGCGCGCGGTATCTTCAACATCTTCGAAATCTTTTCTATATCCGAATGCGGCACGATGCCAGTGCCGAGAATAACTAAATCCACTTCTATATTCCTCACCACCCCCTTCAACGTGTCCTCAGCCCTTATCACCAGATTCCCATTCTCCTTCCCTATTACCTCAGAAGGTCTTCCGCGGACGAATCTTATGCCAAGCTCTCTTGCTCGGTTGTAAAACTCCTCATAACCGCGGAACGAGGCTCTTATGTCCATATAAAATATGTAACACGAAATCTCCGGTCGCTTCTCCTTCAACAGAATCGCATTCTTCATGTTAAACATGCAGCAGACCCCACCAGAGCAATGAACATTCGTTTTTATGTCTCGAGAACCAACGCAATTGATGAACCCCAGCCGCATGGGCTCCTTACAATCTGAAGGTCTTATAACGTGCCCTTCCGTCGGACCCGCGGCATTCAAAAGCCGCTCAAATTCCATCGTTGTTATTACATTGTCATATAGCCCATATCCATAATCGTTTCTCGGCTCGGGGTCATAAGTTACGAATCCCGGCGCTACTATTATCACTCCCACTTTCACCTTACTATACTTTTTCTCCTGCGAGAAATCTATCGCACCGCGCTCACATGCTTTTAGACATGCTTTGCACTCCTTACCTTCGCTTCTCAAACAATTTTCCAAATCTATTACCGCACGAAGCGGAACAGCCTGAGGGAAAGGCACGTATGCCGCTCCTCGTGTCCCGAACCCTTCATTAAAGTCGTATGGCACTTCTACCGGACATTTCTCCGCACATTGTGCACATCCCGTGCATTTAGCTATGTCTATGTACCTCGGCTTGTGTTCTATCGTGACTTCAAAATTACCCACGAACCCTTCCACTTCCACTACCTCGGAATATGACATTATCTCGATATTCTCATTTCGTGCTACTTCCACCATCTTCGGTCCTAAGATGCAGATAGAGCAGTCATTCGTTGGAAATACCTTGTCAAACCGAGCCATCCTTCCACCAATCGAAGGCTCCTTCTCTACCAAATACACGTGGAAGCCCATATCCCCGAGGTCCATTGCCGCTTGCATCCCGGCAACTCCTGCACCTATTACCAGTGCATTCTGGTCCACTGCAACTTCTGATTCCTCCAATGGCTCTAATAACTTAGCCCGATAGACACCCATCCGAACTAAATCCTTCGCCTTCTTCGTTGCTCCCTCAGGGTCCCATATATGCATCCAGCTACACTGGTCACGGATGTTAACGAACTCTAAAAGATATTGATTCACTCCAGCCTCTTCACAGCACACTCTAAAAGTAGGCTCGTGTGTCTTTGGTGTGCATGCCGCAACCACCACGCGATTCAAATTATATTTGCGAATATGCTCCTGTATGTCTGCCTGTCCCGAATCAGAACACGTGAATTTGTTCACAGATGTGCAAACCACCCCGGGCAGTGTCGCTGCATATCCCGCCACCTCATCGCAATCCACAACTCCACCTATGTTTACACCGCATCTGCATACAAACACACCTATTCTTTCTTCACCTTCTTTCACTTTCTCCATCTTCTATTTTTGCTTTTTGATTTGAATGTAGATATTTGGATTTGTTTATGATTTAGTGCTTATGATTTAGGATTTTTCACACCCACACGAGACTTTATCGGGGAAGGTCCCAACGCCTTTATCTCCTCTGTAAACCCACGCATCACCTCTGCAAACTTCAGCCCCTCTGATGCAGATATCCAATTCAGGCGAAGCCTCCCCGCTCCAAGCCCTAAATACTCCAACGCTTTCCTCGTATTTTCCACTCTCCGCTCCGCATTCAGGTTACCTGAGACGTAATGGCAATCGCCTGGATGACAACCAGTGACGAGGACACCATCAGCACCGTTTTTGAACGCATCGAATATGAAAACTGGCTCTACTCTCCCAGAACACATTACCCTTACTATTCGCACTCCCGGCGGATATTGATAGCGGGATACACCCGCAAGGTCTGCACCAGCGTAAGAGCACCAATTACAGCAAAAAGCAACTATTCTCGGCTCAAACTCCGAAAATGGTTGTTCAAATTGCTCTGCTCCCATTTTAAAGTTTCAAAGTAGCTCTAAGTCCTTTAATTTAGTCAGTAAAGTATTCACAGAATTTTCACAGTCCTCTACTGTCTTTCCCCCTGTTATAACCAGCCTTCCAGAGCTGAATATTAGTATGGCACTCTTTGGTTCGGCTATTCGATATACCAACCCCGGAAAAACTTCAGGCTCGTACTCCATGCCTTCAAGCTTTAACCCCACTACAATAGCCCCGAGGTTGAGTTCTTTCCCAAGATTGGCAGAAGCAACAATATTTTGCACCTTAAAGTCCGGATGCTCCACCACATCTATGCCTAAGCTTCTAAGGTCGGCGGCAAGCTTGTCCATCACCACTCGCACACCTTCGGCAGTCTTAGACCCGGTACACACTACTTTCCCGGAACGAAAGATAAGGAAAGCGGATTTTGGCTCTTTTGTCCTGTACACCAACCCAGGAAATTTCTTTTTCGTGAACACCGCATCTTCTAACTTCGATTCTATATATTCTAAGTCCAGGTTATCAGCAATCCTTGCATTCGCTACTACATTTTCTACCTTTATATCTGTTTTTGTCATCTCTTCCCAATACCCCAGCTTATAACTAAGGTAAGCTATAACTATACTATGACTATTGTATAAAAGGTAAAGTATATATTATAGATATACTTTGCGGAGAACGGAGAAATAGAATAGAGATGAAGAAGAGAATAAAACGGATAAGAGGAACAAGAACCTGTGGTGGCGGTTCGCATAAGAAGAGGAGAGGAAAGGGAAGTAAAGGTGGTTCAGGTAACGCAGGCGCCCACGAACATCATTTTGTGCGGTCTTTGAAAAAGGGTATAAGAAAGGGGAAAAACAAATCCCAGCTACCTCTCCAAAATCGCAGTGCTGATAAGGCGGTGAATGTAGGTGAGTTGGAGGAGATGCTGGAAGAACTGGTAGAAGAAGGAAAAGCGGAAGAGAAAGCGGATGGTACTGGCATTTATCTCGATGCAGGCCGGCTTGGCATACAAAAAATATTGGGCAAGGGAAAAGTAACGAGGAAGCTGACACTTAAGGCAAACAAAATTTCAAATGTGGCAAGGGAGAAGATAGAACGAGCAGGTGGAGAGGTAGAAGCGACGAGTGGGGTGTGATATTGCTTAGATGAACGAGATAAGATTACGAGATGCTTTAACACCTCTTTTAAGTAAATTCCCTATGGTCGAACGCCCGGGGTGGCACGTTCATTTTAAAGCGAAGTTAGCCTGGACTGCTGCCATACTCGTTCTCTTTTTTGCCCTCGGCAATGTTCCCCTCTTCGGGCTAGGTCCAGACTCACTGGATCTTTTCGGCAGATGGCGTGCAATCTTTGCGGGTGAAAGATTCTCGCTGACTGCTCTTGGAATCATGCCAATCGTTGATGCTTCCATTGTCTTACAGCTTCTTGTCGGTGC
>JANJFQ010000201.1 GCA_025435355.1 Candidatus Methanophagales archaeon
GTGGATGCAAAAGTGATTGACGAAATAAAAGCAAAGAGCATCCATTCTGACCAATAATCGAAAAGAGAGTTACTATTTCATTTAAATAATAATATTAAAAATGTGAATGACTATGAAAGGCAAATCAGTTATTGAAGTGGTCGCTGTTTTTGTACTCATGAAATTATTTTCAATCTGGTTTGACTCAATCCTCGTCATGCGTTCGGACAGGTACTGGTAATGGCACTTCAATAAGTTTCTAGGAGACAGATTTATGAGTAAACAATTCTACAATAGAATTCCTAAAGGTGCTCTTCTAGCTTCTTTACTGCTTGTTCTTTCCACAGCGGCCTCATCTCTAGGAACGAAGTCGGAAGAGATAGATAAGATCGTGAAGGAATATTACGATGCTCGTCACCTCAACGGCGTCGTACTCGTGGCGGAAAAAGGAACTATCTTATATAAAAAAGCCTTTGGCCTTGCGGATTTCGCGTGGGGTATAAAGAACAGGGTGGACACGAAATTCCGAATTTATTCGGCATCCAAGCAGTTCACTGCAATGATTATTATGCAGCTTGCGCAGGAAGGGAAGATCGACCTTGATCGATCGATCACAACCTATCTCCCTTACTACAGAAAGGACACTGGCGGAAAGATCACCGTTCACAATATGCTCACCCACTCACACGGTATTCCTGATCCTCCGATGGACAGTATGCCTCTTGTTGTCACCGCCTCCCCAGAAGAAGTTATAAAGAACTATTTCAGTGGTGATTCAATGTTCGAGCCGGGTGAGAAATTCAGTTACAGCGGAGTCGGTGGTTACACGATCCTTGGAGCGATAGCAGAGAAAGTGTCCGGGAGGATGTTAAAGGAACTGCTTCAGGAACGGATCTTCGATCCACTGGGAATGAAGAATTCACACTATTACGATGTTGAGACCGTGATAGAGAGAAAAGCGGTAGACTATAGATATGAGGGAAAACAGTTAGTCCATCGGCTTCAGCCATACTACATTATCAATGCTTTTGGAGCCAGCTGTATAGTGACAACGGTTGATGATCTTTTTTTATGGGATAGAGCACTTTATACAAATAAGCTCCTGGATTCTGATTATATGAAGAGATATATGAATCCTCATATAAGAATGGGGGAAAACGCGAGTTACGCCTATGGGCAATGCATCTCCTATTATACAAAGGGGAAGGAGAAAAGAACGATATACTGGCACACGGGTGGAACGGCCAGTATTATTTACAGGGATGTGGATATGCAGCATCTCATATTAGTTATAAATAACATAAGAAACCTTAAAGCTCGTGAGATAGCAACGAAGATACATTCATTACTTGAGTAGAAAGTCAGATCAGTCTGTGCGCATGTTCGTGGAGATCTGAACTCATTAAAAATTTTTGTAATTTTGTTATATAAGGATGAAGAGAATTATTAAAAAAAATCAAAGAAATAGGCTCTTCTTAATAATTTTCACTGTATTGTTATTCACATTGACTCACTTGCTCGCTAATGAACATGACAATATTAAGGATAATCGTCCTGATGTGTATTCGGACTTGCCTGTTATTGCCAGTATAGACAATGTGATCGACAATCAGTACAAGATTGTTGAATTTACGTTGAAGGAAAACAAGGTTTTACGGATATACGCCATTGGAGAATGGAACATAGACGTCAGCAAAGGATACAGTATGGTGATGAGCGATTATGGCGGAATTGAGAATGCACAGACCGGTCAGCTCATCTGGGAAATGCATAGGTTTTCTACCAAACCAGCCGGTGGATCAGATAGAAACAGATTGGTCGACCGGGTTCTTCCGCTTCCGGCCGGCACCTATAGACTCCATTATCGGTCAAACAGCTCTCACTCATTCGATAATTGGCTCGATGAACCGCCCGTTCAGAAATATTGGGGAATAACACTCTTTGATGAAACAAAATCACATCAAAAAATGTTGGAAGATTTCTGGGAAAATGCGGCGATTCCTGAAGAAATGGGCTGGTCTTCCAGCAGACTCAATGCGCTAAAACCTCTTCTGGAAGAGTTGGGATCTTCAGCTTTGTTGATTGTCACTGATAATAAGATTGTCTTTGAGTGGGGTAATACCGCAAACAATTTTCGATCTCATTCAACAAGGAAGCAGCTCTTCAGCGGCCTTTTCGGGATTTACGTCGACAATGGGAAGATCGATACGTCAAAGACGTTGAAAGACCTTAACGTTAGAGAAAAAGTTCCTTTAACAGAAGAGGAAAAACAAGCGACAGTTTTAGACCTACTCAAATCACGTTCAGGCGTCTACATTCCTGCGGCTGCCGAGTCGAGTGGCATGAAAAGGATGCGTCCCGAAAGAGGGAGCCACGAGCCCGGCACTTTTTGGATGTATAATAATTTTGATTTTAATGTTCTCGGAACGATATTCAGACAGGAGACAGGAGAGGATATATACGAAGCGTTCGATCGGCGGATTGCCAATCCCATCGGTATGCAGGATTATATCCTTGAAATACAAGAATATGGAGAGGAGGAACTTTCGATCCACCTATCGTATCCTTTTAGAATATCAGCGCGTGACATGGCAAGGTTCGGTCGATTATTTCTTAATGAAGGGAAATGGGGAGGGAAACAGATCATTCCCTACGATTGGTTAAAAGCCAGTACTCGCTCTTATTCAGATACTTTTATAAAAAAGGTTGGATTTGGTTATTTATG
>JANJFQ010000013.1 GCA_025435355.1 Candidatus Methanophagales archaeon
TTTTAATATCTTTTTGCTCGATTCCTTGAACTTCTTTTTCAGTATCACGAATTTTTTCTTTCGCCTCTTCTAATGTGTTATGTTTTCTTCTTACTGTTTCCTTGGTGGGTATGGAGATATCAAAGTTGGAAAGTTTTTCTTCATCCCAATCAGGTCCTATTTCATGCAGCGATTCCTTTAACCCTTCCTTGTCTCTTTTCAGTTCTTCTTCTCTCATTGGCAGGTCTCTTACAGCCGAGGTATATTTATCCTGACCCTTTTGAAGTTCAAGGATTCTTCCCTTATTACTGATCAGCTTTTCATCTATTTTCATCACCGATTTTTGAATCTTGATCTTTTCGAGCCCCTCATTCTTTTCAGAAATACTCTCGTTTAATTCATCAATTTTTTCTAGATTTCTTTCCAACATTTCTATGCCGTTTTCAGGAAAGTTTTCTCTTTCTGGGATTTTTTGTAGACGCTCTTCAGCTTCCTGTATTTTTCTCCAATCATCCCAAACTGTAACCAAGTTTGTAGTGTGGTTGAATTTGGTTCTTATTTGATTTCGTTCATGTTCGACATTCTCAATCTCCTCAGTTATTTCTTCTAACTCTTTGTGGCGCGTGTCAAAATTTTGTGCGTCTTTTTCTATTTCGCGGAGCCTTGAATCTATATTTTTAATTTCATTAAATAGTGCATTAATTTCTGGTTTGCTCCCACGCTCCTTAAAGAGGTTGCCAGCTTCTGTTTCCAGATTTTTCTGCACTTCCGAGAGAAAAATAGCACCTATTCCAGTTCCTGCGCTGTAGATTCGTCCTTTGACTGCCTCACTGTTGAGTGTTTCAAAATCCTGGAGTTCGGTGAGTCCAAAGGCGTAGATGTTCTCGAAAATGTCTTTGTTGGCATGCCCGATGAGGTTAGAGAGTTCTGTGGTTCCACCTGTTGAACCGTCGGGTAAAATTACCTTTACATTATTGGTTCCCTTAGAATATCGTTCAATTGTATATCTTGTATTATTGGCATTTGATATGATTAATCTACCGCCGTGATTACCACCAGCAAGCGGTGGATAAAGATTGAGTCCACTGCGTCTGTCAGGAAAACCAAAAAGTAATCGCTTTTGGAAACAGAGAATTGTTGATTTCCCAGCTTCATTCGGTCCAATAAAGATGGTGAGACCTGAGGTTAAATTCTTTATGCGATAATTGTGAAATATTCCAAAACCATCAATATAAATTTCTTCAAACTTCATGAGAGTTCGCCCCCAATGAGTTTATCCAGACAGACCGTTTCTGTCTTTTTTAGTAAATCAAGAAAATCTTCGTCATTAATGGGTTCAAGAAGTTTTCTTCCGCTTGGAGAAGTAAATAATGGGTCAAGGGTCTCTTTAAGTTCAGCTATCTTATTCTCATCATGCGAAAATTCTTCAAACAATTTGACCAAATCACCGATAAAGTCCTTGCGCTCCAACAGTGATTTCCGGTCGATTTCAGGATTTGTATAGTCCTCAATGCTTTCAATCCAAACGAATTGTTTTTCCCCTTCTTCATCCTCCCTTATGTCTTTGAGGATGTCATCTAAAACACCTTTTCGAGCGATAGATGAGTGCATGCCACTTCTACCGGTAAGAATGATTCTGCAAATTGATGGGTGTCCCTTTGCTTCTTTCCGGGTCTTTTCGATATAGGTGTGTACTTTTGAGATTAGTTCTTGTTCTGTGTAGAGGGAGTCAATTGATAGCTCCTCTACAAACCATCTTATGGAATCAACCTCGATAAATTCAGCAGTTGATTCACCATTTTCGTCAACATTAACCAGAAAACACCCTCTAGCGCCTGTCTCCTTGGGGTGAAGACCCTGTGGATTCCCCGGATAAATTACCAGCGGATTATCCCCATTTATAATAGCCTTTTTGTGGACATGACCGAGAGCCCAATAATCGAAATTTCGAGTAATTAAGTCCTGTAATGTGCAAGGTGCATAAAGTTCGTGTCCTGTGTTAGTTCCAACGTTGCAATGTAACATACCAATGGAAAACAGAGCTTTTTTTGATTGTGATATTTTAGGGAATTTGTTAGTAAGATTAGTATTTATCTCTCGATTGTGAAAACTAATGCCATAAAGTTGGGCAATTTCTTCGCCATCTTTTTCAATCGAGACCTTCTCCATTGATTTTCCGTTGAAGATATAAACATTTTTTGGCCAGTCCAAGTTGGCTGACCACCCATTTAACGGGTCATGGTTTCCGTGTACAATAAATGCTTTTATTCCTGCATCAGATAATCGTTTCAAACTATCTCGAAATCGAAGCTGTGCTCGTAAGCTTCTATCGGACCCATCGTAAATATCACCTACAATTAATAGGAAATCAATTTGCTTTTCAATACAAAGGTCAATTATTTCTTCATTTATCTCGGAAATTCCTTTAAAAGGACTATCTAAATGCCGGTCTGCTGTATGTATAAAACTAAATGTTTTCATTATTTTGGGTTCTTCTATTTATATTCTTACCCTTTGCATCTGTTTAACTTTCAAATTTGGTTCTAATAAATCTTTCGATTATTGAAATAATAAAAAATGAACGTCCGAAAAATTGCTTACTCTCTTGCCATTGTCACGTTATGTTACGATTCGATTTCAACATTGATAGCTTCGGAGTTATTTGGAAGGTTTGCAGATTTAAATCCACTTTACAATTTCTTATGGCAAAAGAATCCCAATTACGTTTGTATTCTAATGGCAGTTGTAATAGTGATTCTTATACTCGCCTTCCGAACTGCGCGGTCATGCATTAAAAGCCCAAAGCTATCGAGAAAAAGTTTAGTTATACTTTGCGACTTCTTCGCCGTGTATTTGTTAATTATCGGTTCAATAGCTATTCCACATAACACACTGGTTTTATTAGGCTCGCAGGAGGGGATAGTTCTGAGTTCAAAAATGCTTCACATCCTGAAAGTAGCATCAGTAGTAATTACTGGTATTATAGTGATTGTAATAAATTGGAAAAGCTTATTTAGAACTACTAAAAGGCGATGATAGAAATAGACGGCTCGTTTGGTGAAGGTGGCGGGCAGATACTAAGAACTGCAATAGCACTTGCTGCGATAACCGGAAAGGAAGTGGAGCTAAGTAATATAAGAGCAAACAGACCAAAGCCCGGGCTTGCAGCGCAGCATTTGCATGCTGTGAAAGCAGTGGCGAGATTATCGAGCGGGAAGATAGAAGGGCTGGAGTTGCGTTCACCAAGGTTAAAATTCTCACCTGGTGCGCTAAAAGGATTTGAAGGTGAAATAGACATAGGCACTGCGGGAAGTATAACGTTACTATTGCAATGTCTTATCCCCGTCGCGCTTTTTGCTGATGGTGAGACAAAAGTGAAGATAAAAGGTGGAACAGACGTGAAATGGTCCCCTCCAATAGATTTTTACACTGACGTGTTTCTCAAAGCCATTCGCGAGATGGGCTGTGAAGTGCAAATAAGCATGAAGAGGCGGGGCTATTATCCAAAGGGTGGTGGGTTAGTAGAAGTGAGAATAGTTCCTTCGCACCACTTGAACGGATTTGATTTACTGAAGAAGGAAGGAGAAGAAATCATAAACGGTATTTCTCATTCCTGTGGTCTTCCAGCGCACGTGGTAGAAAGACAAGCAAAAACAGCGGAAAGGGTATTAAACGCGTATGATACCGAGATAAAAACAGAGATAGAGAATGGAGGTGAGAGGACGACGGGCAGTGGCATAACGCTCTGGCGTGGATATAAAAGTGGTAGCGCACTGGGAGAACGAGGAAAAAGGGCGGAACTCGTTGGTGAAGAAGCAGCGAAGAACATCATAAAAGAATTGGAATCCGCATCAACCGTTGACGTCCACTTAGCCGACCAGCTTATTCCTTATATCGCGCTCGCAGATGGTAAATCAGAGATAAAAGTTAGAGAAGTAACGAAACATCTCGAAACGAATGTGTACGTGACAAAGAAATTTTTGGATGTTGAATTTGGAGTAGAGAAAGAGGAAAAGGAAGGAGAGGTTTTTGTGATTCATTGTAATTAATAATGTATAACATTCTTCCATTTTCCCTCTTTCTTCTACACTATCTCTCAGCTATTTTTATTTGTTCAAAATGCGAAGAGCACCATGACATCTTATTGGGATGTAATAGCAGATTATGCTCGGATTGCGGTAAGCGGTACACCGATCAATGGGCAAAGACGCTCAGCAGTAAGATGTTCGATGTGCCTCATAGACATGCAGTGATGACCCTTCCCGACAGATTACTTCTTGTGATATACATAAGACCCGTCCCCTCTATCAGTAAATCCCATTTTGACCCAGAATCCAATGGCTTTGTATCCTTTGCAATGTTGGCGATATGGGTTTTGGAATGTGCCCGCAATGTATCCTTGGATGACGCCGGATCAGGTGAAATGACCTCATATCGACCTTCTTCCACCAACACCTTCATGATGCTTTCCATCCGACCCCGTGCTGATGCACCATCTGAAGCATAATCTGTGCGGTTAAAATTTTCGTGAAAAACTATTTTCTTTACACGCCCCCAGCCCCAACCGAACCACACCCGAATGAATTCGTGTGCATCCTTGCTTTTATTCTGCGCTCATTTTGTTCTCTTATTAGACGTGAATTGATAATTATTCTTATGAACAAAGAATATAAATTAGACAGAAATCTGTTTAAGACTCACCTTCATCAACTTTCTCCGCGCCCTTCGCTATCGCTTCCTCCACAGATGCCAAATCCTTCATTATAAATACCCTATCCTTCTCTCTTTCGGTGGAATCAATCGAATTCTTTAGTATTGGTGCATACTTCTTAAACCGGTCTATCTTCACGGTATATTCAGATGTATCCTCAATTGGGACGGTTCCAAAGCCCTTCTCCTCAAGATATTTCATTACCTTATTCCTCTCTGCAACGTTTTTAAGCTCAAATCGGTATTTTGGTCGGTTATAGTATTCAGATAACTCCATAAAGAGTTCGCGGTCACCGAAGAAATATTTGAAGCACCACAGCTCTCCTATTTTGAAAATATTGATTTTATCCCCTTTTGCATTCGCATCAGATGTTTGCCCGCTCATATTATCCCCCTACCTTTTTATTCACCATTTCTCAAAAACTACCAACGAATTATAGTATGGTGAAGCCAAGTATATAAATATACCTTTTATGAAACAGAAAGTTAAAATAAAGAGGAGAAAGAAGAATGAAATTCAAAACTGCTCTTTTTGATATGGATGGCACGTTAATTGATTCATCAAAAGCGATTTTGAATTCGGTTAAGGAAGCAGCAAGAATAACTGGCTTGAGAATTCCAACAGATGACGAGATAAAGGGAATAATCCATTTGCCAAGTTACCTTTCATTTAAGATTTTATTCCCGGATAAAGAACCGGAGGAATTCGATTCGCTCTTCCTCAGCCTTATGAGGAGTAAATTTAAAAATATGATAAAAGAAGTTCCGAAAGCGAAAATAACACTTGGATTAATACGAGAGAAGGGGATAGGGATTGGGATAGTGACGACAAAGGATAAACTATCAGCGGAAGAAACGATAAGGAATTTTCATTTTCCTTATGATGTTTTGCTCACCGCGGAGGATACAGAAAGAACAAGACCTGACCCTGAACCGTTACTTAAAGCGATAGAATTACTCAACTCCACAGCTTCTCAAACTTTCTATTGTGGCGATACACCGCAGGATATAATCCAGGGAGGAAGGGCAGGAGTAAAAACTATTGGCTTAACTACTGGATTGCACTCAAAGGAGGAATTGGAAAAGGAAAGACCTGATTTTATCTTTGATAAAATTGAAGCGGTCTTGACTATAATAAAAAATCCACTTGAACCCAGAGGAAGAGATGCATCCCTCTTTCGGCTGAGAAAATTTTTATAAAAACTATGTGAGTAATATATGTAATGATGGAGATAAGAGAAGGCGACCGTATAAGGATAAAGAAGGAAACTGACAGTGGCGTTGTCGTTTATGAGGGCATTGTAATGCCAACAGCATCAAGAAATATAGTTATAAAACTCGATAGCGGCTACAATATTGGTATACGGCCGGGAAATGCGGAAGTAGAGGTTATAGACAGGGAAGAAGTATTAACAGATGAGAAAAAGGAAAGGGGGGGAGTATTAAATAAAACGAGAAAAGAAGATTTGCCAATTTTGGCCATTCTTTCCACCGGTGGCACAATAGCCTCTAAAGTGGATTACAGAACCGGTGCGGTTTCGCCACAATTCTCCACTGAAGATATACTTGAGGCAATCCCGGAATTAGGAGAAATAGGGAACATTCGAGGAAAAGTAATTTACAGCATACTGAGCGAGAATATGCGTGCCGAATACTGGAGTAAGCTCGCAGCAGAGGTATATAACGAAATAAAAAACGGTGCTGAAGGTATAATTGTCACGCACGGCACAGATACGATGGGCTACACTGCCGCTGCTCTCTCTTTCATGGTGCAAACTCCCGTGCCGGTCGTTCTCGTTGGTTCGCAGCGTAGTGCGGACCGCCCTTCCAGCGATGCTGCAATGAATGCGATATGCGCAGCGAAAGTTGCATGCAGCGACCTTGCGGAAGTTGTGGTAGTAATGCATGGCAGC
This sequence comes from Candidatus Methanophagales archaeon, assembly GCA_025435355.1. GTDB lineage: Archaea > Halobacteriota > Syntropharchaeia > Alkanophagales > Methanospirareceae > WJOV01. The sequence goes on from JANJFQ010000013.1 coordinate 6,603, forward strand.
ACCTCCGACGAGTTCTGTTTCATTCACCGCGGCACGAAAGTGAGGAAGATGCACACTTCTGCGCGCGATGCTTTTCAACCGATAAACGACATCCCAATAGGAAAGGTGTATTATGATACGAACGATATAGAAAAAATAAGGCTTGAGTTCTTCTCTGCGTATATGAAGCGTGGCGAGAAAGAATTAGAGCTGAGAGCTAAGCTTGAGGAGAAATGCTGCCTCATAAAGTTCTATCCCGGTGCTGACCCTGCAATACTCGAGCTCTTCATAGCGCAGGGCTACAAAGGTATTGTATTAGAAGGAACAGGATTAGGGCATGTATCTGCGGAGTGGATTCCAGGCGTGGCGAGCGCGATAAAACGGGGCATACCCGTGGTGATGACTTCTCAATGTATATACGGGACAATATGCGATAGGGTGTATGACACCGGTCGTGATTTACTTCATGCAGGAATAATAGAGGGTGAGGATATGTTGCCGGAAACTGCTCTGGTGAAGTTGATGTGCGTCCTGGGTCAGACTACCGATATGGAAGAAGTGAGACGATTGATGCACGAGAACATCGCAGGGGAGATAAAGGGAAGGAGTATGAAAGGATGTATTTTTTAGTAAAGTAAGCCCTTTCAGGGCTTGCGGGACGCGGGCGGAGCCCGCGATTGCGAAGCACAAAAGTTTATGAACATACTTGCCATAGACATAGGAGCAGGAACGCAGGACGTAATGGTCTATGACGACGAGAAGGGATTCGATAACGCATACAAGCTCGTTCTACCTTCTCCCACTCGCTTCTTCGCCGAGGAAGTGCGGAAATCAAAGCAGGATTTGGTAATCACAGGCGACACAATGGGTGGAGGACCATTCTCTCGTGCCGTGCTCGAACATCTCAGGAACTACAAGGTTTTCATGACCGAAAGAGCCGCGAGAACACTCAGAGACGATTTGGAAATCGTTAAGAATTATGGTATTGAAATTATATCAGAGGATGAAGTGGCGAACAAAAAAGCAAAACCGATAAGAATTTCCGACTTCAATCGAGGGCTTTTAAAATTTCTTTCTTCTTTCGGTGTGGACACATCTTTTGACGTTATTGCGATTGCGGTTCAGGACCACGGTATAGCACCACAGGGCGTTACCGATAGAGAAAATAGGTTTCGTTTAATCGAGGAGAAGGTAGGAAGTGGAATAGAATCCTTCGCTTATCTTGATAACGTGCCAGAGAATCTTAGCAGGATGCATTCGATATTTGAATCAGTGAAAAAATGGCATAAAGGACACATCCTCATGATGGATACGGGACCCGCTGCGGTCTTAGGCTCGCTTGAAGACGAAAGGGTGAAAGAAAAGAAGAATCGTATTTGCATAAATGTTGGAAATGCGCATACAATTGCGATGTCCTTGAACGAGGAACGAATAACTGGTGTTTTTGAGCACCATACACACCACCTCGATAAACAAAAGCTCAGTTATTACGTTAAAAAACTGTCAGAAGGGACTATAACATTTAAAGAGGTTTTTGATGACGGTGGGCATGGAGCATTAGTAATAGGAGAAAACCAACCTGAGATAATATCTGTGACAGGACCAAAGAGAGAGAAAATGAAAGGACTCGGTATTTTCTCCGCTCCCGCAGGCGACATGATGATGACTGGACCGGTTGGATTGATAACAGCGGTGTTGAATAGGCTTTAGGTGTTCAGAAAAAACTAATCATAATTTCTCGTGAAAATCTGTGTAATCTTGTGGTTATAAAAAGGAATTCCTTCACTCTATTACAAACTCTTCTCCATTCTTCGGCGCTATCGCATTGTATCCGTGATTCTCCCTTGCCCATGCCGCAAATTCTTCCGTATGTTCACCATGAACCATGAACACAACCTCTGTGCCATTCCTGCAAAATCTTGACACCAACTCCTTCAGCTCGGAATCGCCAGCGTGAGCAGAGAAGTCATATTGCTCCACTCCTGCATTCACTTTCACTATCTCTCCATTTGTCTCCACACATCCTTCCTCTACCAACCTTCTCCCGTTCGTCCCCTCTATTTGATAGCCAGTGAGCAGGACTTTGCTCCTCGGGTCTTCGTGTATCTTCTTCAGATAATATAACACCGGTCCACCGCTAAGCATTCCTGCGGTGGTGACAATTACGGAAGGTTCGGAAAGGGCTTTCTTTCGCCTCTTCGAGTTCACAAACTGGGCATCACTAAAAGCATCATTCAACGCCTTTGCGTCTTTCAAGAACGAAGGATGATTCTTAAACAATCTAAAAACGCTTAGTCCCATACCATCCACATAAGGGACAAGTCCATACGAGTGCAAAATCATCACTAACTCCTGTGTCCTGCCCACGGCAAAACACGGGACAATCGCATTACCCCCGGAATCTAATGTTTCCGTAATGGAGTCTATGAATTCTCGCTCCAATTCCTTCCTGTTTCTATGCTCCCTGTCATAATATGTGCTTTCTATGAGCAAGATGTCAGCGGCTGGGAACTCATCGGGAGAAGCGCTCTCCATTAACCGTGACACATCCATTTTTATATCGCCGGTGTAAAACAGGCTTATATTCTCACTCTCTTTTCTCAGATAGACCGCTGAGCTACCCGGTATGTGCCCCGCGTTACATAACTCAAGCTCATAATCCCCATTAGAGGAACCGTCTAATGGGATCCTATTGCCATAAGTGACTGCATGCGTATGCGCATCCATTTCCCTGATGTCTTCTTCTCCGAAAAAAACGAATCCCTGGTCTTTCCCTACTTTTATCGTGTCTCTTCCCAAAAGCTGTGTTAAAGCACTCGTTATAGGGGTCATATATACATCCGGTGCCATATCCCTACCAGCCGACATCAAACTTGGAACCATACCAGAGTGGTCGAGATGTGCATGAGACACAATCACAGACTTTGGAAAAATCGTTCCACTTCCCAGAGGTATCTCCGGGGGGTCCGATGGTCTGAGTCCATAATCTAAGAGAATCTTTCCATCTACCAATATTGCAGAACGTCCTACTTCGTTGCAACTACCAAGAAATTTTATTTTCATTTTATTTCGTTATCACCTCACCTTTCCGTCCTGGTTATCTCCACTCTCCTCAGCGGATATACCTTTTTCGCAGCCTTATATATGTCAGACGATAATTTCCCAAGTATTATCTCTTGTATGTATTTGCTAAGTTCTAAGCTACTCGCTCTATTTGTAATTATGTCCTCCATTACCTTTCGTATTAGCTTTACCTGTGATCCACTTGCCTTTTTTAGCGTAAAACAAGACGATTTTACACGCATCTCCTCCCCATCTTTTGTGCTAACATTAATATTTGAGTCTATCTTTGATACCCCTTTTCTCGCTAAACTCCGTAGATAACCATTATCTACCTTATGCCCTATGAACTTTGTATAAGCCATGTTATGATCTATATCATCTATCTCCAGCAATAATTTCAAATTCGAACTCTTTATCAGCTTGCCTGTGAGATCTCCTAAAGTCATCTCTACCCGCCTTCCTATTAACTTAGATGGCTCGTCTGCCACAGTATCCCCAGCCTTTACATCGCCGAACATCTTCGGTGCTAATACCGTATACCACTCTTTCGCTTTCCACTTATCCTTCAGTCTCTTCTTCGCCAGTTCTTCTCACGCTCCTTTAGTTTATTCTGTTTCTTATAAATAAAACCTTTACTTATAAACCTTTCTTTTAAGAAACCTTCTACTTTGAAGATAATCTAAAACAGATTCAAATATCCTTTTCCCATCGCCGTATGCGTCCTCTTTTTTTTCTCCCTCCTCCCTCCTCCTTTCCCTCGCCGCTCTTGACCATTCAGAATCCATGAACGCGTAAAAAGCTCTTTCTGGATGCGGCATTAACCCCAATATATTCCCTTCCGGGTTACATATTCCCGCGACATTATATATTGAGCCGTTAGGATTCCAGGGATAGGACGCATAAGTGCCATCGGTGTCAACATAACGGAAGACAATCTGGTCGTTTTCCTCCAGAAGCGGTATATACTCCTCTCTCTTTTTCTCCTCAATGAAAAACTTCCCCTCTGCATGTGCGCAAGGCATCTTCAGGATGCTACCCTCTTCTATTCCACGAGTGAAAACACATTTTCCCTTACTTTCATGCTTTATAAGTGCAGGTCGGCATTCAAAACGAGCGGAATCGTTTGTCGTCAACGCCACCTGCTGCATCTCTGTCTTTTCATGAGTAAATCCTGGAAGTAACCCCATTTCCACTAATACCTGGAAGCCGTTGCATATACCCAATACGGGATTGCCATTTTCTGTAAAATCCTCTATTTCTTTCCCTAACGCACCTTTTATCCTCGCAGCAAGTATTGCCCCTGCTCTTATATAATCGCCGGAAGAGAAGCCACCGGGTATCACCAACAAGTCATAGCCCTTTAAATTTCTCCTCTCACGCTCTTTCACTGCTCCTATCAATTGTTTCAGGTGCACAATCTCTGCTGATGCACCCAGTCGCTTAAAAGAGAGAAAAGTCTCCAGCTCGCAATTCGTTCCTTCTATCCGCAGAATGCATATCTTCGAAGGCATCATGTATTTTTAAGACGGAGATAAAAAATTATTTCATTGATAAAACTTTTTCTTTTGAGATGTGATTAGTTTGATATAAGATGGCTACGACTTCGATATACCATAAAACTCTAAAGGACAGATTAGAGAAGGAGTTAGAAATAGCGAGGGATGCGAGGAAAACGGGTTTTGACCCCGCACCAGCTCCGGAAATTAACATAACGAAAGACCTTGCAGAAAGAGTGGAGGCACTCATAGGAATAAAAGGCTTGAGTGCGAGGATAAGAGAATTAGAGCGAGAAGGTTACGGCAGAGATGAAATAGCGTTACGAATAGGTTATGACTTCGTAGAACGCAAATTTGGCAGGTATAAAAAGGTTGAGGTTATAGAGAACGCAGTTAGAACCGCAGTGGCGATTCTCACAGAAGGTGTGGTTGCAGCTCCTATTGAAGGGATATCACGAGTTGAAGCAGGTAGAAACGATGACGGTAGCGAGTATATAAAAATATTTTATTCGGGTCCGATAAGAAGTGCAGGAGGAACTGCTCAGGCTCTCTCTGTATTGGCTGCGGATTATATAAGGAGGCGAATGGGCTTTGAGGCTTATCATCCGAGAGAAGAGGAGATTGGAAGGTATGTATTGGAAGTTTCGATGTATGAGCAAATAAGTGGCTTGCAATACACGCCTACCGATGAAGAGATAAAGGAAATAGTGAAGAATTGCCCCATCTGTATTGATGGCGACCCTACGGAGGATATAGAAGTGGGGGGCTATAAAGACCTTGAAAGGGTCGCAACGGATAAAATAAGAGGAGGAATGGTGCTCGTTCTCACAGAAGGTATAGCAATGAAGGCACCGAAGATAAAGCGACACGTTGACAGACTTGAGCTCGAGGGATGGGAATGGTTAGCAAAGCTGGTAAAATCGAAGGGTGAGAAAAGAAAGAAGGATTTCCTGGCGGATTTAATAGCCGGCAGACCGGTATTTGGGCGTCCATCGGCAAAGGGTTCCTTTCGACTTCGATATGGACGTGCTCGCAATTCAGGACTTGCTGCTGTTGGCTTAAACCCGGCTACAATGTCTTTGCTTGGATTCACCGCGCCGGGAACGCAGATAAAGCTCGAACTACCGGGTAAAGCTGGCTGTGTCGTCCCTGTTGATTCTATTGAAGGACCGACGGTGAAATTGAAAAATGGTGCCCTCGTCAGATTAACCGTTCAAACATTTAAAAACAGTTTGACTAAAAATGCTTCGCACCAAACTTCAGGAAAGTTCGATGGCGAACTGGCAGAGATAGTGGATTTAGGAGAGATGCTTATTGACTATGGCGATTTTTTAGAAACAGGGCATCAGTTAATGCCCGGTGCATACTCGCATGAATGGTGGTTAAAGGAGTTGGAAGCGAAAGCAGAGGAAGAGGCGGAGAAATGGCGTTTGAAAACGCCGAGCCAGGCAGAAGCAATAGAACTTGCATCTCGCTTTGCGGTGCCGTTACATCCTGAATATACCTATCTGTGGGAGGACATAACAGAAGAGGATAAGGAATATCTGGCGGAGTGTATATGCGAAAAAGGGATTTTAGAAGAAAAAACGCTATTCATCCCCAACGATGATGCGGTAAAGATAATTCTGGAGGATTTGCTTGTGCCGCATCAAACTCAGGAGAAGATGCAAGATGCAAGATGCAAGATGCAAGACAAACCAGTATCCAGAGATAAAAAAGAAAATTTGTCCAAAAAAGGGTTTTTAGTGATAGATGAGCCGAGTGCTTTGTTGAGGTGTTTGGGAATAAGCGAGGATTTGAGAAGAGACGAATCAATGCGGATAAAAACGAGGAACAAAGCGCCGACAAGAATAGGTGTTCGGATGGGAAGACCGGAGAAATCGAAAGAAAGGAAAATGCAACCAGCTCCACATTCTATCTTCCCCTTGGGCGAATACGGTGGAAAGAACAGGTTGCTGAAGGTAGCATTAAAGGAAAAAGTGATAGAGGTAGAGATAGGCATGAGAAGATGCAATGAATGCGGTAATGAATTTCTATCATCCTTTTGTATATGCGACAAGTGCGGCGCTTCCAACTTTCAAACTCAGGAGAAGATGCAAGATGCAAGATGCAAGACAAACCAGTATCCCGTATCCAGAGATAAACGGAGCATTGATTTGTGGGAATATTATCAGGAGACGGTAAAGAAATTGGATGAATCACGGGCTTATAACAAATTAAACGTGAAATGCGTGAAGGGTCTTATTTCAAAGCAAAAAGTGGCTGAGCATTTAGGAAAGGGAATATTAAGGGCAAAGCACGGTGTAGTCGTGTTTAAGGATGGCACGATAAGATATGATTTTACGAATTTACCTTTAACGCATTTCAAACCCGGGGAAATAGGCGTGAGCGTGGAAAAAGTGAAGGAGCTGGGGTATTCGCATGACCTAAAAGGCGAGGAGTTGAAAAGCGACACGCAAATAGTAGAGCTCAAGCAGCAGGACGTTATTATATCGGTTGATGCAGCATCGCATTTGCTAAAAGTGTCGCAATTTTTGGACTCGCTTCTCTATAAGTTTTATGGCTTACTACCTTATTACAGTGCATCGAGCAAAGAAGACCTCATAGGGGACCTCGTGCTTGGACTCGCACCACATACCTCTGCCGGAATATTGGGCAGGATAATAGGGTTCACGAAGGCTTCGGCTTGTTATGCACATCCTTTTTTCCATGCGGCGAAGAGAAGGAATGCAGACGGTGACGAAGACTCAATTATCCTTCTGCTGGATGCACTGCTCAATTTCTCTTTGTCCTTTCTACCTGAGAAAAGAGGCGGCAAAATGGATGCTCCGCTGGTTCTCATTCCATTCATCAACCCAAAAGAGGTAGACAAGGAGGCGCATAACGTTTCCATTGCGACGGAATATCCACTGGAATTTTACGAAGCGACTTGTTCGGGGAAGAATCCAAAAGAGGTGGAAATAGAAACAGCATCGAGCAGAATAGGAGAACCAAAGGATGTTTATGGACTCGGTTATACGCATGAGACAACGGATATCGCTGCGGGTCCTTTAAATTCGTTGTATAAGACGCTGAATACAATGGTAGAGAAACTGGATGCGCAACTAAGATTGGCGGAGCTCATAAGAGCGGTGGACGAGTGCGAAGTAGCGGAAACGGTCATAAAAAACCATTTTCTCAGGGACATAAAGGGAAACCTCCGTGCATTCGGCTCGCAAACTATGCGGTGTAGCAAATGCAATGCAAAATACAGGAGGATACCACTAAGTGGGAAGTGCAAGAAGTGCGGCAGTAAAATAGTTCCTACTGTGCACGTGGCAAGTATAAAAAAATATCTCGGTGTCTCGTTGCGCATAGCAAAAGAGTATCACGTATCGGATTACACGAGACAAAGGCTGGAACTGTTGGAGAAGGATGTGAATTTGCTTTTTCCCGCAGCGGAGAAGCAGAAAGCGTTATCAGATTTTATGTAAAAATAAGGGGCCAGACCCCCCCCTTATCAACCCTCCCAACCAGAAGTTTTTTTACACATCAATATATCCCCTCTCTTTCAGCACCAAACCATCTGGACCAAGATAATAAAGGTGCTTCCTGCCTTTAGTTCTTTCCCTAACAAGGTCAACGTATTCTTTTTTCAGCTTATTCAAATGTCCAGAAAGTGTAGGTCTTTCACTATTTAACTCATTTAAAACCTCTCTATCTGAAGGAGAAATCTCTCCAAACATAGTACGCGAAATTTCTCATCAGGAAGCTGCTGATATTTATTTTGAATATCTTTGTATAGTATCCCTATTACATCATCGCTTCCAAGTTTTCTTGGAACATCTGTCTTGACCATCCAATCGAAACTTCTACTCAACGACTGGAGCACCCACCTTACGTCACCATCTGAGATATCATAAAGCCTATCTGGAACATCTTCCTCAAATGGAGGGGTATAAGTATCTCTACTCTTATAGTACTCATACCTCTTCTGTATGACCTCGTGGAATTCGCTTAACGAGAGTTCATCCATTTTTATACCTGAACTCAGTGCGCTTTTAAACCTTCTATCTGTATATAATCTACTTTCCAGTTCATTTCTGGATCAATTTTGTGATATTCAAGTTCATCCAGTGCTAAACATATATTTCTCACTCCGAATTCTTCTGTTGCTATCTCATCCAAGGTCTCTAAATCATATTTCAGTCTATCGAAGAGATTACTTTTGCCGGTTGTTTGTGTAACACTTTCTGTTTTCGCTATACCTATGTTAATTAGGGGTGCTTTAAAGATGCCTTCCTTTTGTTTCCCCCTTCCAATCGAAGTTGATGGGTAATATATATCCTCAAGCTTCTTTTTCGCTTTCTTAGCGATTCTTTTAGTCCCCGTTTCAATTTCGCCCATAAGAACATTTGCTACCCTTTCCACAATCTGCGATAAAACATCTGCACTATTTATTCATAAAATCTTTGATCTCAATTGGGCGTTCCAGAGTCAAAGAATCTCGCTCACTGCGTGCAAAATAGGAAAACGCATTATAAGAGGTTGTTTTCCCTACGCCAAATTCCCCCTCTAAACAAAATATCGCATTTTTCTTGCCCAATGAGAGTAGAAAATCAATGTAACGCTCTTCTTTCTTTACAAATAGTTTCTCATACTCCTTTTTTGCAGTAAGAGGTCTAGGATTAAATGTATCCGCGCTAAGCCCCCATCTTTCGTATCCTAACGATATCATTTTCCCACCATGAAACAATTATATAAACGGAACTTCGGACTTTTTAAAGTTTAAGCTCTACTGTCTATACAACATGATCAAATAGCAAATTCCTCGAGAATCAAACGGCGTAGAAAAAAATAGAAAAGCTTTTATACTCTGAAGTTTAAGTTTGTAGATATACTATTTAAAATGATGGGGTCGAAGAAAGAAGTGTCGGTGATATGGTGTTATACTTCGACAGTTTGATTTAGTTTATAATTCAATTAATAATATGGGTAAACTTTATATCACATTTTCCCCAACACTTTAGTTTTTACCAAAATATAATCCGGGATTTATAAACTTTTAAACTTTTATGTATGAAGGTTTATTAGTTTAATTATGTATGAGATTCACGATGCATTATATGGGGATATCGTATTAAGCGAGGAAGAAGCTAATCTTCTCAATACATGGGAGGTCCAGCGGCTTAGAAGAATTAAACAGTTAGGTTTTGCATACCTAGTTTATCCAACTGCGGTTCACACAAGATTTGAACATTCATTAGGCGCAAGATACATGGTTGAGCACATTATTAGAGCCTCAAAACTTAGCATTAATGAAGAAGACCGTCGGCATCTCTATATAGCGGCTCTGCTTCATGACATTTCACATCCTGCTTTCTCTCATGTAAGTGAAAGGTTAACTGAAGTTGGGTCTGATATTCCGACACATGACGAAATGAGAGATGAGATGATATATGGGACACTTCGAAAGGGAGTAACCAACAAAGGATTTTTAGACCCTGACGAATGTTCGCCATCAATATCGGATTTGTTAGATGCTAATGATAAACGAAGGATAATGGAGATTCTTACAGGAGAAAATTTAGATAAACCATTTCTCAAGGAACTAATAGACTGTCCCATAGATGCTGATAACTTAGATTACCTGCGGAGAGATGCTTATCACATTGGATTGCCCCGTGCTTACTATGATGACAGGATATTTTCATCCTTTGTCATCGCGGAAAATGATGGAGAAGAACATATATTATTTCGTGATTCCCCTGATACGATAGCAGCAATCCTATCAGTACTAGAAGCAAGATACTGGCTGCTAAAAATAGTATATCGTCATCATACGACATTAATCGCGGAAAGGATGTTTCTTTGGGCATTAGATGTGGGCTTGCCTCGTGAAGACGGTTTAAAATTATATACATACGGCGATGAGGAGTTTTTATCTTTTTTCAAACAAAAAGCTAAAGAAAAAAAGGAAGAGGAGAAAGATTTGTTGAGGGTACTCAATGACATCAGCAATCGCAGACTTTACAAACGTGCATTCATGACTGATAAGCGGCATCATGAGAAAACGATAGAAGATATAAAAAAAAAGAAGCTTGAAATAGAAATAATAAGGGAGGAAATTGCAAGAAAGGCAGGACTTGATGTAGAAGAAATCCTGATAGATGGACCGAAGGAGTCAAAGTGGAAAGAGGATTTTGATGTGCTTCTTAACACGAGTTCCGAAAAAATATCAAGATTGTCGGTTTATGCACGCACTGAGCTAACAACATTAGAAGAGCAATATAAATCAACAGAACTCTTTGGTATCTATATAAGACCTAAAGGAGAAATGACTAAGGATTATGCAGAGCGAGTTTTAGACTATTGTAAAAGGATAGGTTGGAAGGGATATTACAGTCCAAAGGCACCACTCGAAGTGCAGGCAAAAGAGCAGTATAGAGTGCAATTAATTGTTGAAGAAAGAATAAAGAGGCATAAAAAAGCAGGTTTAAAGATTCTCAAGACTTTCATGGCGCACGATAAATGGTTATCCCGCGAAGAACTTGCTGAGATAAACGGTATAAAACTCACTACTGTCTCTCAATATATTAGCTATCTTAATGATGTGTTTAGGGAGAGTGGATTAAGGCTTTTTAATACTAAAAGGGAAGGAGGTGCTAAGAAATGGGAATTAGAGAAAAGGATAAAGGAACATTTAAACGTCATCCTTTGAGTAAGAGGGCTTTTGAGGACATAAAAGAGGTGAGAGATAAAATAAATCCTAAAAAGATCCCCTCTTCTCTTTCTGATGCCATAGTATTTAGATATTTCGCTTCTGGACAATGCTATGATAAGGCGAGTGAAACTACACTGACCAAGCAGATGATTATAGTGTATGGATTGTATGATGTACCAAAGATTATACCCGGGATTTATTTCTACGGGCCTTATCCGCATTCAATGCAAGAAACTCTGGAAACTCTCAAGAAATCTGAGAAATTAAAAGAAACCAGTATTAGGCACTACTTAAAGGTCGAATATACAGACCTAGACGATGTTGACGCCGAAGAGCGAAGGAGGAAATGGGAGATGAATTCAAAGTATAGGAGAGACCTTGCAGAGAAATACAGTGATTTAAGTGAGTTTGAGCCTCTTTTTGCGATACTAAAACCGCTTGTTGGCGATGCATTGATTGATCTAAGTTATGATGTTATCTTACATCGAAATAAGCCGTCAGAGTATCCAAGAGCTATTCACATAAATGAGGAAAGAGAACCTGCTGTTTTGTACAGCATTGCTATAATGGCTAAAAAGAGATTCGAATATCTTCAGAGATCAAAGCAAAAAATAAGGTGGTTCTAAAAAAGCTTGGTGAGGGAAGCATGGCTGTTGGAGATGCAATAAATAGCGGATTGCTAACTCTTGCCGATTATTCAGATTGGGGACCTTATGTAGACAGAGAAGAGAAATTAGAAGAGGCACTAGATCGTTTAAACGAAGTTGGGCGTGTTGAAGCTGCGAGCAACTTTGCTAAAGTAGCAACATTATCCCCGGATGAAAAGCGGAATATAAGAAGAATAGACATGTTAATACAAAAGAAAAAAGTGATAAAGGACAGAGTTTTGACCTGTCTGGATGAGATGAAAAAGGAGAGGTTGATTGATAAGAAGGGTGAAGTTGTCTCGTTGAAGTGCTCGTTTATTGAAAATGAGGCACTTAAAGATGGCGAGGTGATTGATGGGGAAATTTGGCGTGAGTCCTTTAAAGGAGTGTAACAATATTCGCTTCGGCAGATATAACCAAACATTCATAGGATGATAATATAATAATTATAAATACAGGGGAGGTTTTCATAGATGAACAAAAAGTTTTTGCGTGGGTTTCTTCTTAGCCTTGTTCTACTATCTATCTTATTTGCTCTTGTTTCATACGGCGGAGGCGAGGTAGAAGGTAAAAATGTAATTTACGTGCTGAAAATAGAAGGGATGATTACAGAAGGCACTTCCATAGCTATAGTGGAAGGCTTAAGGGAAGCGGAGGAAAAAGGTGCTGAAGCAGTTTTGGTCGAGCTCGATACTCCCGGTGGACTCGTCGATTCCACGCTTAAAATAACGAAAGCGATAATGAATTCAGAAGTGCCGGTTATTACGTATGTAACGCCAAAAGGAGCGATAGCAGCATCTGCGGGCTCCTTTATCCTCGTCTCCGGTAATATCGCCGCAATGGCACCCGGAACGACAACAGGAGCGGCAATGCCTGTTGAGATAGGTATAGAAGGTAGGAAGGCGGCGGATGAGAAGACAATAAACTTCTACGCCGGGCATATAGAGAGCATAGCGGCTTCAAGAGGTAGAAACGCAACGCAGGCAAAACGATTCGTTACCGAAAATGACGCGTTAAATGAAAATACCGCGTTAGAAAGAGGAATAATTGACCTCATTGCAGAGGACGAAACCGAGCTTTTAAACAAAGTTGACGGAATGACAGTGAAAATAGGGAATGAAGACAGGACTTTAGCGACGAGAAATGCTTCGCTGTACCTAAAGGGAAAGAGTTTGCGCTCTTCCTTGTTAGAAGCGCTTGGTAACCCTCAAATAGCGGCTATTCTTCTAATAGTGGGGATGTATGGCCTAATTTTTGGATTCATGTCGCCGGGCACATACGTGCCTGAGATGATAGGTGCGATATGCCTGATTTTAGCACTATACGGAGTGGGGCTTTTCGAGGTGAACATGTTTGGTGTGCTTTTAATAATTATCGCAGTTTTATTATTCATTGCGGAGGCGCTTACGCCTACCTTCGGGATACTCACCACAGGAGGTGCGGTATGCTTGATAATAGGTGCTTTGATATTACCAAAGGGACCTTTACTCGTTAACCCGCAGTGGTTTAAAGATTTTTTAGTAATTATAATCGGAATTGCGGGTGCATCCGCAGCTTTTTTCTTCTTTGCCATGGGTGCGGTGCTGAAGACGAGAAAGAGAAGGGCACAAGTAGGTGCTGAAGAGCTTATCGGGCAGGTAACGAAGGCAGAGACGGATATCGATGAAGAGGGTGGCACGATAAAACTAAGAGGTGAAATCTGGAATGCTCGAACATTAGCAGGGGGGAGGATAAAAGAAGGCGAAAAAGTGGAAATAATAGACCGCGATGGGTTAACGCTGATTGTTAAAAGGAGAGATTAGCAGATGAACGTTCTCCTGGGAGCACCGGTATGGTATGGCAACCGCCCGTTTAAGAGGACAATAGAAGAGCTTTACAGGCTCGGTCTGGATTATTTTGAGTTTTCATTGGATTATCCATTGCCTGATTGCATGGGGAAAGCGGAGCGGAAAGAGCTAAAGTGGCTGTTAGAGGAGTTTGGATTGAAAATCGCTTTTCATTCTCCGCTTGATATATCCTTAGCGCATCCGAGGGACGAGGTAGCTGATGCGAGTATGACGGTTTTGAAGCGGTGCATGGAATTTTCTGTGGGGTTCCTGCCTCTATCGCTATACTTCAATTTCCATTTGCATCCGAGGGTTTCCACGTATAAGCTTGAAGAAGTGAGGGAGATGATGAAAATAAAGGGTCTTGGAAGATGCGCAGAGATAACGAGAATGGCTTTAGAGTTCGGTATATTGGCAAGTGTGGAGAATGATTTAGTTCCTTTTGAATGGTCTGACTTGATACTCAAAGCTCTTTCTTGTTCATCGCCAAATCTATGTTTCACCCTCGATGTCGGGCATGCGATAATGGCGGAAGTAACGCATTCGAGAACGAAAAGGAAAGCCAGTAGTTATTTGGATTATCTTGAACGGTGGATAGAGGGATGTGGTGCGAAAATGCTGGTGGTGCATTTGCACGATTGCTCCTTCACGGAGAAGCAAGACCACTTATCAATAGGTAAAGGGGAGTTGGATTTCGATGCGGTATTCGACCTTTTAAAAAGAACGAATTGTAAATATGTGGTGATAGAGACTTTCTGGAGAAATAAAGAGAAGGAAGAAATGAATTATGAAGAGATGAAAAAGAATGTAGAGCTGAGCAGAAGTTATTTGTAAAGTGGGTTTACCAGAAAGTTTTGCCCTTATCTTTCTTAGATGCCTGTAAATTCTTCAAAAAGTTCGGCATTGAGGATTTGGTAGAGGTGTATGCAAGTCTTGGCCCTCAAAAGAGAGCTGTTTTTGCTTGACAAGAGCATCCTTGACATAAAGAAGAAGCTGCGGGATTTTGAGGAAAAATACCGGATGAGAAGCGAAGATTTTCTTGAAAAGTTTGATAACGGGCTCGCGGGAGACGACCAGGATACTATGCTGTGGGCTGCGGAGGCATTGAAACTATTGGAAAAGGAGCACCGCATTATCGAGCGAATCGCGATACGTTCGAACATGGCAATACCTCCGTTGTATTTAGGTCGGGGTTTTCTTTTTAAAAAGATTTGCAAATGGCTTTAAAAGGTTTAAATGTGAAAAGAGTTATGAGGTTTTTTCTCTCCAAAGAGCTATAAGCACCACCTCTTTAGAAATACACCCGAAATACCGCTCTTTGTTAAAGTAATTCTCCTGTATCCCCCTTTTTATGGGTAAGTGTTTCACTTTTGCGCAGAATTCAGCCCACAATTCCATGTCATAATCAAGCTCCCAGTCTTCTACAAGTATCGCAACCGCTTTGAATGTCCTTGACAAATCCTTTATTTGGTCTTCTGATGGCATCGGTGCCATTGCAAGTTTTTTATCTATCCACGTGACCATTTTTTGGGGTTTGTGTTTTTCATATAGTTCCCCTTTCCAATAAAGTTACGTATGTCCGTGAAAAGTTCTCTACTGCGGAAACCTGCGAGACAATGCCTATTTTTGGAAATGTGGCTGCTATGCTAACGGGACAGACGCGAGAACTACCTTTGGATATAGAAATGAGAGAAAAATTGCCCAAACACACAAGATCAACAGTCAAAGTAGGGGATTGGATTAGGCAAATTTTGGACTGACTTTGATGGGCTTGATTTACAAATACAACCTGAATTTTTGGCTTTATAGGCACTATGTCCTGAATCTCTGCATATATGCATTATTTTTTCCAATTTTCCGATAAAAGTAAGGTGAGATAGGAACTTTCAAGAGCGATTAAGAATCAATTGTTACTTATGGAGAGATAAATTATTACATAGTGCTACATAGTGCCTATAATCGCTAAAATTCAGGATACAAGGCATCAGAAATCGAAATCATGAACCCCACAAATCAAAATAGAGCACAGCTCGATAAACTCGTAGCTCTGGCAAATACATGCTCGAACTGCAGAAGAAATACCACGAGGCGAGAATGGGGCGAGATAAAGAGCTTTATGACGGCAGATAAAGATTGTTGATGCGCAGATTGACCGGCTGGTTTATGATTTGTATGGGCTGATGGAGGAGGAGATAAGGGTGGTGGAGAGGCGTTAAGAACAGCCGTTCTGAATAGATAAACAGGATATAAACGAAATGTTTATAGAGTGAACTATTTTCAGAAGATAATATCACGGTGGTTAAATAAATCATGCCCATCTCAAAAAGCTCTCGGAATTACTTGAAAATATGACGCCTAAAGAGCGTGCAGAAGTGGAGACATTCGCAGCTTTTATGATAACACGGTGGAAATTGCGAAAGCTCTCAGTTCTGACCGATGACATCCCCACTCAAGAACTCATGCAACTTGTCATGGAATCCGGGAGTTTCTACTGGCTGGATAGCAAGGAAGAAGATGTCTATTCCATTGAAGATGGAGAGGCAGTTAAATGGCTCAACGAATCGTAAGACGAGGTAGTGTAGTTCCTGTCCGCTACCCGTTTACAGATCTGAGCAGCATAAAAGTCCGTCCAGCGGTGGTGGTTATGCCTGACCAGTTAATGCGTAAATTAGATGACGTTCTCTGCCTTTTCATCTCCTCTTCGATGCACGCGAAATTACTCTCTACTGATTTCGTCCTTGAACCAAATTATCCTTCCTTTCCGAGGAAATGGATAGGGATTTGATGAACGAAATAGAACAGCGATTGCGTATTGCATTGGGGCTTTGAGGTTCCATGAAAGAACTAAAAAGGAGGCAAAAGAAAGATGATTGATTTAGAGAAAATGTACGAAAAGGAATTGTATCCGTTGGTGGAAAAATTCTTGAAGACCCAAACAAGAATTATCTTTCAGAATACGTTGGAACTGAATTATCCTTAAATTTATAGCGGGTATTTTTCTGACCCGAACAGTTTGGAATGAAATTTATTTTATTCGGAAGACTTTTAAATAGTAAATTCAATTTTGAATTTATAGATATGGCAATAAAAAACTGGAAGTTCCATTGGTTGTGGATATTGACGAAGACGAAGCGAGGATAGCTTTAGCTGCGGAGCTTTACAGAGAGGGTAAAATGACATTGAAACAAGCTGCGGATACTGCAAAGTTAACAGTTTGGGATTTCCTCTACGAGTTAGGAAAAAGGAAGATCAGCTACACAAATATCACTTTAGAGGATTTACAAGAGGAACTTGATGAAATATGATAGTTTCTGATACCGGTCCCTTAGCGGTGTTGTTTAAAGCAAAGCTACTTTTTATCAGAGGTATAATTGGTTTGTTTGCAGAAGCTAAAAAGAAAAGCATCATAAAAAGCGTTAAGGAATGTATAGATGAACTATTAGAGGTTGGTTACTATTTGGACGATGAACTAATAGAAGAAGTATTATGTGCTTTACAGAAGAAGGACTGAGAAGGGGGGAAAAGTCCGATACTTTTAAATTAATACTCTACAACCAAATCATTCAAACACTTCTTCTAACTTGTAATAATGCCCCTTCTCTCTTTCATCCATAGCTTCCAAAATGTCTTTCATATCCTCTTCCGTCAGTATCTCGCCCCTGTTCATTATTCTTACAGTCACAACATCAGATTCTATCTTCGCAGGCTTTACAATCCTCAACACCCCTTCCTCATATATCGCTTCTATTTCTCCCATTCCCCCACACATTTAAGATATATTTCAATATATACGTAGTAAATTATTGTGCAACTTAAACGGAGGATAGAAGATGATTACAGAATATATCGAAGCGGCGATGTCAAAAGCGAGGTATGAGCTTATTGAGGATGAAGAGCCATATTATGGAGAAGTGCCCGAGTTGGAAGGAGTGTGGGCGACAGGCAAAACGCTGGAAGAATGCCGTAAGAATCTGGCTGCGGTTATTGATGGATGGATTATAGTAAGACTGAGAAAGGGTTTACCCCTCCCGCCAATAGGTGAGTATAAAGATGAGGATGGCGTTTTTATTGGCACACTACCATCGCTCAAGGGTTGTTATTCCTGATAGCAAACCTTATATAAACGCAGGTTTGTATATTAATTATCTTCAAAATATAAACTCCTTCCAAACGATGCATTAATCGCAGCAACGTGCAAGCACTATGGAATTGATAAAATAGCGACTTTTGACCCGGATTTCAAGCGAATTGATTTCCTGGAGATAATCGAGTTGGGATGACTGCGGGGTGATTTTTATGCTGAGAAATGCGACTAAAATTAGAAGAAGCGGATAAAAGAGGAGAAGTTTCATTAGAAGAGACGATAGAGCGGAGGAAATCGAGGAGGTCCTTCCAAAGAACCAGGCTGACGAAGAAACAACTTTCGCAGTTAATATGGTCTGCGGAGAAGGCACCTTCGGCTGGCGCTACTTATCCTCTGGAGTTGTATGTGGTATTAGGCGAGGAATGCGTAGATGATATAGATGCCGGCGTGTACCACCGTAGCGCGAGGGAATATTCGGAGTTAGAAATGCATAAAGAAAGTGATTTACGAGAAGCGTTAGCAATCGCTTGCTTAAGCCAGATGTTCATTGCTGATGCCCCGGTATCTTTTGTGATTGCAGCCGAATATGAAAGAACAACTGGTAGATATGGAGACCGTGGCATAAGATACGTGCATATAGAAGTGGGGCATGTATCGCAAAATATATATTTACAGTGTGAAGCACTGGGTCTGGCTACCGTCGCCGTAGGTGCTTTTTACGATGATGAAGTCGCAAGGGTTTTGAGTCTTCCAAAAGAGCATAAGCCGATATACGTGATGCCTGTGGGTGTAGGTGGAAGATATTACAGGGGATTATTTAAAAGAAATCTTTGAAGAGCAAAAACTTAAGATTTAAAATCATACTTATTTTTTGTAAGTATAGATGTAGATATAGAGGAGAAATAAAAGTCTGTTACAATGAAAAAAAGCGAAAGAGGGTTGTTAGGGGACATAAGAGTAATGGTATTGTTATTGTCCGTTTTAGCCGCTTTGTTTGTCATTTATGTTTATCCTCCGCCGCCTGTCACAGCTAAGATAAATGCAGACATTAGTGAGAGTGCAGTTTCCTCTTTCCTTAAAAATGAACTGGGTGCAGAGGTAAATTATCAGGGAGAAGGGATATATGAGATAAGACCAAGGGTTTCAAAAGAACGTTTATCAGACGTGTTAGCGCGGATTAACGGTAGTATAGCGAAGAGACCCGATGGTGAGTTAGTTTTTTCTGGCGCCGGGATAAATGGCAATCTAAGATATGGTTTGGATTTAGTGGGGGGGACTCGGCTTGAGTTGAAATTAGAAGGCACCTTAGTCCGGATAGATACAATCAATGCGAGTGTGGTTAGTGAGTTTCTTGAACAAGAGCTGGATACGGAAGTGAGTTATTACGGGACTGATGATGAGGGGGTATACGAGTACGAGATAAGAAAGAGCGTTACAAAAGAGCAGTTGGCAGAGGTGTTAACGCGGATTAACGGTAGTATAGCGAAGAAGCCAAATGGTGATGATTTCTTTGAGGATGGAGTAACTCGGGAAACAAGAGACGATACTCGCCGAATAATAGAGACAAAAATAAACATGCTGGGATTAGCGAGCACTACCACAAGAACCGTTGGGGAAAACCTCATGATTATTGACTTAGCAGGTATAGACATCAGAACTGCCGGGGATATTGTAGGCAAGCCCGGGAAGTTTGAAATAAGGATACAAACGGAAGGCATAGGGGGGGACATAGGGAAAGGGCAGAGATTGGAAGAGATTGAGAATATCACTGCTCATGTCATGTATGCGAGTGAAGGAATAGAAAGGGTGGGAACAGTGCCATCGAGGAGAGATGAACAATCACCATGGGGCGCGCCTTTTACTCTAAAAAAGGAAGGTGCGTTTGCATTAAGAGATGCGGCAATGAAATACGGTGCAACAGATAATCCAACGGACCACGAGCTCGTAATGCTGCTTGACGACGTCGTAGTATATAGTGCACCGATAGACCCAGAGGCTTCTGTGGATTTGAAAAAAGAGCCCATTTATCCGTGGACTGCAAATACAGGAACAGGGAATGAGGGTTTTAATAGTGCTAAAGAGCTGATAATCCACTTAAAAGCGGGAGCATTACCAGTAAATGTGGATATAATAGGTTCAGGTGAAGTGCCAGCATATTTGGGAGCGAAATTCAAGGAAGGGGCATCAATTGCAGGATTAATTGCCCTACTCTTCGTTACGCTTGTTGTTTTCTTGCGATACCGAGAGAAGAAGATAGTATTGCCGATGTTTTTCACGCTTCTTAGCGAGATAATTCTAATATTGGGGTTCGCAGTGGTGATAAACTGGCAGTTGGATTTGCCAAGCATTGCGGGAATAATAGCGGTAATCGGCACGGGAGTGGACCAATTGGTGATAATAACGGACGAAGTACTTTCAGGAGGTCGTTCTTCTGCAAGGATGTATCGTAAGCGAATATCGTTTGCATTTGGTATAATTTTCGTTTCTGCCACGACTACTATCGTGGCGATGCTTGCTCTTGCTTTCATGGCACTCGGCACACTGCGGGGTTTTGCGATTGTAACCATCGTTGGGCTGATTTTCGGCGTTTTTATTACGAGACCCGCTTATGCGAGGATATTAGAAGCGATAGTTTAAACCTAAAACTTTTTAGAAAAAAGTTTTATCACAAAACGAACCTCAACACCCAATACGCCGTTCCTCCAATTGCCGCCGCTATCGGAATGGTTATCACCCATGCGGTAAACATTTTCCCCACTTCTGACCATCTTATCCGCTGAAGGCTTTGAAAAAACGTCCCTCCTATTACCGCGGAACCTATTACGTGCGTGGTGCTTACCGGCATACCTGCTAAACTCACCGCTACCACAGCAATACCCGCGCCCGTTTCCGCGGAGAATCCGTGCTTCGGCTCCAACTTCGTTAATCGCCACCCCATTGTCCTTATTACTTTCCAGCCCATTAAAAGTGTGCCCATCGCCATCACGGACCCACACATTATTTTCACCCACCAGGGAACATTAAAAGCGGGAATAAACCCTCCAATCAGCAAAGCTACCGTAATCACGCCCATTGCATTCTGCGTATCATTCATACCGTGGCTAAAAGCCATAAAAGAGGCTGAAATAATCTGCAGCTTTTTAAATATTCCCTCTGTCTTTGTTGATGGTGTCTTTTTAAAAAATAAATACAGCAGCCAACTGATGACAGAAAAAAGCACCGCCCCCGCTATAAATCCTGCAAAAGGACCGAGCGCAATAGCAAGAAATACTTTATTGTTAAGCATCGTCCAATTTATTATTCCCGCTCCACCTGCGACTATTCCCGCACCGAGAATTGCTCCTACCAGCGAATGCGTAACACTTATGGGAATTCCAAACGAGGTGCAAATATAAGTCCATGCTATCGCACCAAGTAAACCACTAATAAGAACCACGAGAAAAATGTTGGTTGTTAGAGATCCTGGAGGAACAATTCCCTTCCCTATGGTCTTCGCCACTTCTGTAAAGGCAAAAGCACCGGCAACGTTAAAAATGCTCGCCAAAGACAGTGCCTTTAGCGGAGTTAGCGCCTTGGTTGCTATTACCGTGGCAATCGCATTCGCACTGTCATTCGCACCATTCAAAAAATCATAGAGCAACGCAAGAACTATTATTACGAGAACAAAACCCAAAACCGACATCCCGCTAAATCCCACCCTTCAATCTAAAGGTCTCCAAAATATTCGCCACGTCCTCACATTGGTCCATTGTATCTTCTAAAATTTCGACTATTTCTTTAAGCAGCAACCTATCAAGGAGCGCATTAGGATCTTCCGTGGGTGAGGTCATCAGTATTTGCAGCCATTTCCGGTTTATTTTGTCGGCTTCGTTCTCTAATTCGTTTATCCTTATACAGCATGCTTCCAAACTTTTTCCTTCACCGCCCATATCTCGTAAGCAACATACTGCCGTTCTTATTTCCTGCGAAGCCTCAAGAAGAATCGGGGAAAATTCACTCACAGGCTCCGGAAGCGTCTGTCTTTGAGTAAATGTCAGCCTTACCACGGCTTTCTCGATGCCATCTATTACATTGTCCAGATTATGAGCGAAATAACGTATATCTCCCTTCTCCTCCGTGACTCGTGTATGGTCATAAAACAGTTCCTGTATGATTTGATGAACAACGGAATCAGCTTCTTCTTCCAGTTCTTTGAGTTGCTCACTGATTTGCGGCAGTTCGGAATAATTTACTCCTAATTCTACCAGTAGCTCCGCGGCTTCCACCGCCTTCCCTGCAAGGTTCTCAAAGAGGTCGAAAAATTTACGCTCCCGCGGTAAAAATCCCTGCATTTTATGCAAAACCGAATTCAATACCAATGCCTTCGGCACCGCACCTTTCTTCATGCTTTTCCCCTCCTTAGTATATAGAAAATAAAAGAGCTATTTAAATTTTTCGATTTACTTAATTTTTTCTAAATTAATATATATCAGATGAATAATATATAGATATGGTTGTGGATATGCAACAAATCCTTCGAAGACTTAAGAAATATAATTCAACAATTTCCTGAAAGCTCTGCCTCTATGCGATACTGCATTTTTTTCCTCGCTGCTCATCTCTGCAAATGTCTTTCCCGCTCCTTCAAACTCAAATATTGGGTCGTAGCCAAATCCCCCTTCCCCCCTCACCTCCCCCGCTATTTTACCTTCAGTGGAGCCGACAAAAAGATGAGGTGCGGTTTTTACAGATTCGCAGAATGCAACGACAGTTTTAAAAGTGACTTTTCGCTCTTCCCCTTTTTTATCCGCCATCAACTTCAGGATTCCCTCATTGCCTATTTTATTGAAGACGTAAGCGGAGAAAGGACCTGGAAAGCCATTTAAAGCGTGAATAAACAACCCGGAGTCTTCTATGAAGAATGGTTTTTTTATCGCTATCTTCTCGTTTATATATTTCGCACTTTCTTTCGCCACCGCCTCTATTTCTTCAAGTTGTAACTCCGGATAGTCATATTCGAGATGCTCTATTCTTATGTTCTTCGATTCAGCGGCAGCCATATCTTTTAGCTCTTTTACCTTGTTCTTGTTCGTGGTGAAGAATATTATTTCCATCTCTATCACCTCATTTTTATATGTGGGATTCCGGATTTATCTCCGTGCCGTGATGCTCCCCGTGAACTGCACCGAAAATGTTACGGGGATTACTTCCGTCAATGACGATGGTCTTTATCCTGCTTCTTTCTATTATCTTCGCTGCAACGGGGTCTATAACAATCCTCGACCCTGCTTTTAGTTCTTCTTTCATTGTTAGCGCTACGAGTTCCTTTGCCGTGAGCTTATCGTATTTCCTTGCATCTGGATACCTGCGAGGGTCAGCATCATAGACGCCATCCACCGACGTCACGTCTACGAGGAGGTCGGCGTTTACGTATTCTGCAAGAATCACCGCCACTGCATCGGTTGTATAACCCGGGCTTACTCCACCCATCACTGTTATTTTCGCTTCATCACCATCGCCTTTCTCCTTAGCCTCTGTAACTTCTTTATAATCAGAAAAAGGTTCGGGATACGCATTATGCAAAGCGGAAATAAGTAACTTCGCATTTATTCTCGTCACCGCTATGCCTATATAATCGCAAACGGCTTCGTTCGCACCCAAATCACGTGCTATTTTTATACATTCTCGCGCTATTTCTCCACCACCAGTAACCACATATAGGGTGCATGATCCCGTCAGCTCTTCTAAGACTTCTGCGATTTTTTTTATGCTCTCTGCATCCTTCAAAAAAATGCCACCCAATGAAATGACCACTTTCATGCTACCATGCCCTCGCACTTATTCATTATTATATCACCCATACATGTATTGAGATGGTTCAGCCCCCACGCCTTCGCCCCGATAGGCCGCTTTCTCTCTTTGTTCCCTTATTCGCGCTTCAACGGCTTCTGCACCTTTCTCAAGCATCTCTTCTACCCTCGCGGTTTCTAACTCTAACCCGGCTAAGTTCTTGAATGCTCTAAGAGCACCGGCACAGGCTCTCAGGTCTTCAGGATATTTTCCTACACCAAGGATAGAATAACTTTCAATCCCGATTTTTGAGGCAAAACCTGGTAGAAGTCCGGTCTTACGAATAATGGAATGTCTACCGATATTGTTTCTCGCCATCTTCTTAAC
>JANJFQ010000073.1 GCA_025435355.1 Candidatus Methanophagales archaeon
GATAAAGAAGTAGGTGATATTGCATCGTATCATAACAGGATTGGCGTTGCATACCAGGACCATGCGTTCTATCATTATTATCTTGCATGGGCTTCTGGGGCAGTTGATAATTGGGACGAGGCGCTTTATGGCTACAAAGAGGGTTTATCACTTCTTGAAACTGCGCTTGAACACTTCGGCAAGTCATTACGAATGAAGTCCAGTCAAGCTGTGGAAAACAACCGAAAAAGATGCCTTGAAGACATAGAAGAGTGCAGGTCTAAACTTCAGAGAGCGAAATCAAAGACAACCGGTATCAAGACCACAGGCACACCCATGCTCTCTGTGAGCGTGAGCGCAGATAATCTCAGGCAGAATACTTATTCGCCCGTGATGCTTAAGATTGTGAACGAAGGAGATGGTGTTGCGAAAGATGTGAAGATAAGGCTTGACGCACCGGTAGATGGAGAGACGACCGCATCGCTTGAAACGATGAAAGAGAAATACGAGACACAACTTGCACTTTCGGTGAAGCCGTTTGAACACGGTAGGATAAAGTTCAAAGTCTATGCGGAGTACAAGGACCTTCAGTGGCGGAAAGATACTGCGATTGGCGAGGTATGGATGCAGGTGGCACGATTAACAGAACAGCCAGCAGCACAGCAAGTGTTTCATATTGAGAACTTTACCGGGGATATAACGAAAATAAAAGAAATCGCAGGTGGCGACATTGTCCAGGGTACTAAGAGTACTTCTCAGGATATAGTGAGTGGTGATAAGGTTGAAGCAGGTGCAGCGAAGATAAGTGATAGCGTGGTGCAGCGAAGTGAAATAGGTAAAGGTGCGAACGGAGCGGAAAAGCCATTCACGAGATGCCCTTATTGTGGTGAAGCGTTGAACTTGCCGAAGACGCCGAAGTTCTGTCCGCATTGTGGTGAGCCGCTGAGATAAACAATCATTAAACCGATTAAGCGAGATAATCAGCTTGAATAGAAGCGGGCGAAGGATTGTCTAAGACAGTTATTTTCGTTTTGCCCTCGCGGCACAATCGAAATTTCTCGTGAAAATCTGTGTAATCTTGTGGTTATAAAAAAACAAAACAAATACCATAATATGCTCGAAGCGATAAGACAATTTATCTACGCATATTATATCTACCCTATAACCCATGACACCGGCTACAACCCTGTAAATACGATAACATGGGCTTTATTACTGGTATTGTGCCTCTTTTTGACATTAAAATTACTGAAGAAGCTCGGTATAGAGATAGACAAACCTTTTATCGCTGCCGTATCGCCTTACGTATTTGTTGGTGCAAGCCTGAGGGTAATGGAAGATGCGGAATTATTTTCTCCTCCCCTGAGCTACATGCTAATCACACCGTTAATCTATTTCCTTTTATTCTTTTGCTGCGTAGCCATACTTACAATATCTGCGAAATTATCCAGGACGAACAAGATAAGCGATTATAATTACAAGCTGGCTTTTGGTCTGGTTGGAGTGATATGGCTCTTCGCAAACCTGATGATTCTGTTAAGGAAGGAAGAAGTAATTTCACTCTGGGTTCTTTTTGCCGTCATTGGCATTTCCGGCATAATATTAAGCGTGATATACGTAATTGGGGCAAAATTTGCAGTGAAGTTTCTAACAGAGAAGCTGAACGTCTCAGTTTTAGCTGCGCATCTGCTCGATGCTTCTTCTTCGCATATCGGTATTGATATACTTGGTTACAGCGGAAAGCACGTGATAGAAGGTATGATAGTAAAATATGCGGGTTCAGCAGCCGGAATGTATCCTCTCAAGATCGGAATACTCATCCCCGTGTTATATCTATTGGAGACGCAATTTGATGCGAGAGAAAGGGAGCTAAAGAATCTTGTTTTGCTGGCTCTTCTCGTCATTGGTCTAGCTCCTGCGGTGAGAAATACGCTCAGGATGATTTTGAACGTTTAAAAAGCAAAAGAATTATAAAGCTATTTCTTGATATAGATACCTATAAATAAAAACAAATGAAGATACCGATCGACAAGCCGATCCTGGTAACCTCTGCACTGCCTTATGTTAATGGTGAGTGTCATATAGGGCACCTCAGGACTTACGTCCCCGCGGATATATACGTGAGGATGCTCCGAAAGATGGGCTACGATGCCATTTTTATAAGCGGTTCAGACACGCATGGAACGCCGATTGTGCTGAGTGCAGAAGCGCAAGGCATCACACCTGAAGAAGTAGTTGAGAAATATCATGAGCATTTCAAGCGAATTTTTAAAGATTTAAATGTGGATTTTGACTATTATGGACAAACCGACTCGGAAAGCAACCATAGAAGGACGGAAGAGATAGTAAAGGAATTGATAGAGAACGGGTATGTATATAAGAAGGGGACAAAACAGGCGTTTTGCAATACCTGCGGACGGTTTCTACCTGATAGATATGTGGAGGGAGAATGCCCTCATTGCGGTGCAATGGCAAGAGGAGATGAATGTGACCAGGGCTGCGGTAAGCATCTCGAACCCGGGGAGATAATAGAGCCGAGATGTAAGATTTGTGGAAGCGAAGCGGATTTCAAAGAACAGGAGCAGTTCTTCTTCAAACTCTCCTCCTTCGCGGATTTCCTCATCACATATCTGGATAAATTGGGTGGCACGCGGAATGCGAAGAACTATGCGAAGGAATGGGTGAGGAAGGAACTGATGGACTGGTGTATAACGAGGAATCTGGAATGGGGCGTGAAATTCCCGGGCAGGGATGATTTAGTTGTTTATGTCTGGGTTGACGCTCCTATTGGGTATATATCCTTTACAGAAGAGTTGATAGAAAAAGAGGAGGAATGGAGGAAATATTGGACGGAAGATAAAGCCACCATTGTGCATTTCATAGGCACGGACATTATCTATCATCACTGCATATTCTGGCCGGCGATGCTTAAAGGCGCGGGTTATTCGCTGCCTGATGCCGTTGTTGCTTCTGGTATGGTAAAAATAGACGGTAAGACGTTTTCAAAGAGCAGGGGGGACGTGGTATGGGCGGCAGAGTTCTTGGAACGATTCCATCCAGATACGTTACGGTATTATTTAGTGGCACAATCAAGCCACACGAAGGAGTTGGATTTCTCCTGGGACTCCTTTTCCACACGTATGAACAATGAGTTAGTGGCGATTTTAGGAAATCTCGTTCATCGAGTTGTTTCATTTGCATATAAAAATTTCGGTGTGGTTCCCGAAGGCGATATAGAAGATGAGGTTTTGGGTAAGATAGAGGAGATACGGGAGGAAGTGGTAAAAGCAGTGGAGGAATATGAATTCAAGAAACTCGTTGATTCTGCAATGGGGCTTGCGGACTTTGGAAACGGTTTTTTTCAACGAGAGGAGCCCTGGCATTTGATAAAAAAGGGTGAGAAAGAGAGAGAACGGTGTGGTGAAATAGTAAAGAACGTGCTACAAATAATAAAAGCAGTGTGTGTATTGTTGGAGCCGGTGATGCCATCCAAGATGGCTGAGGTATGGCAACAGCTTGGAATGGAAAGCGATGTGCATTCTGCGAAGCTTGATGAGATAACGGTGCCGATAGCGAGTGGACAAGCACTGAAGAAGCCGAAAAAATTGTTCGAGCGCGTGGAGGTGTGAGGTCTAAAAAATCCCAAATTCCAACGATAGCCAATAGCCAAGTAGCCAAATAGGAATAAAAAATCAAAAAACTGAAAATCTTTTTATATACGCTCTTATTTTAAAGTAATACCTTTCATGGTAAAAACCACCATCCCCGTAAATTTAAGATGAATAAAATAAAAAGGGTTTTTGGTTTTGTCGCAGTTTTGGTGATGGTTGCAGGTGGATTTACTGCGATGGCTTCTGCTGGTATTAGTCTAAAAGGGATCTACACATAAAAAGTAAAAAATGCCACAATATTGGCCTGGAAAAAGCCATATAGCGGAAAATAGAAGGAAATACATGGACCCAAGCTACAAGTATGAGAAGTTGAGAGACATAGCAGAAGAGGACATTGTGAGATTGCTTGCACACCGCGCGCCTGGAGAAGAATACAAGAGCATTCACCCGCCACTGGAGGAGATGGAAGAGCCTGACTGTGCCGTTCGTCAGATGGTAGAGCCCACAGAGGGAGCAAAAGCAGGTGACCGGTACGATACGTGCAGTTCACCGATTCGATGATATTTGCACCCATAACGCCCTATCAGCGAGCACAGTGCGCGTATACAAGGTATAAAGGTGTGGACCCCGGTGTTTATTCAGGCAGGACTATTATTGAGGCGAGGGAGAGAGACATAGAGAAGATAACAAAAGAGCTTGTTGATACAGAGCTATACGATACCGCGAGAACAGGACTGAGAGGAAGGACTGTGCATGGACACTCAGTTCGACTGGACAAGAACGGAATGATGTTTGATGCACTGCGAAGATGGGCAAGGGATGAGCGTACAGGCGAAGTATCTTATGTGAAGGACATGATTGGTGGTGCGATGGACAAAGAGGTACAATTAGGAAAGCCACTTACAGAGGATGAGCTGAGGAAGAGAACGACGATGTACAGGAATGCACAGGGTGGGGTCTGGGAAGAAGAAGATGACCCTGAGTCAATGGATGTATGCGCAGAGATACACTGGAAGAGAACGGTTGGTGGATTCCAACCCTGGAAGAAGATATCGCAAATAAAAGGTGGGAAGAAGCAGATAGGATTGAAAGAGAAATTGAAATTATATGTTCCAAGAGGAGGCGTCGATAAGCTAAGCTTTGACTTATATGTGCGAAGGGATGCAGAGGCACTTTCGCGTTTAGAGAGACGACATCAAGATAGTGTTTCTTCTGCTGATTCAAGAATTAAAATGGCAATAGAAGCTGGAGTTAATACAGAAAAAGCCGAGAACTTACTTAGAAAAGCCAGAGATGCGTATCCTATGAATGAATGGAATGATGCAATTTATTTTGCCGAAGAAGCTAAAAATGAAGTTACAAAACAGATAGAAGAGCTTAAAAGTAGAGTAACCTCTGTCAAAAAATATCCGGATATTGATTTTCCATCTCGCATTAAAGTTAGACAAAGATATCCCCTTATTGTTCGATTAATAGCGAAAAAATTGGAAGAGGTTCTGGAACTGACATTTGACTATCCAGAAGGTATCGAAGAGATCGAGATTACAGTAACGGTAGACGCTCGCGACTTCGAAATCGAAAAAGCCGAGCAGAAAATGAGAGTCCCTTTAAGAAAAAACTCTGAGCCTATTGTGTTTTATTTGACCCCAAACTCAGTGGGTAATAAGACAATTCGACTGAAGTTCTGTCAAAACGGGAACTACAATGGCGAGATTTTAGTTGATACGACTGTTATCGATTTGGAAGAGGATGACGAACCATACAGGCGAGCAGAATACCGGGGTGAAGTTGGTGTACCTGTTAAGAACGGGTATACTAAAATACATGAAGATCTGCAGATCAAAGTGGAAAAAGAGGATAACTATTTGAAATATGAACTCTATTCCGAAAAATTAAAGCTGGGCTATGTAAAATGTTACTGTCCTGAACAACTAAAAGATCCAAAGTCATTTATGGACAAAATAGGAAAAGAACTTAGCGATATTAGTGCAGCGAGTTATAAAGATAAGGAAAAATTAGAAAGGGTCATGAACAGGATTGAAGCAATAGGAATGGACTTGTACAAAAGACTTTTACCAGAGGAACTTAAACGAATTTTATGGGAGAATAGAGATGAGATTAAAAGCATATTTATAATTTCGGATGAGGAATGGATTCCATGGGAAATTATTAAACCCTTCAAACCCACGAAAAGTGGGACTATGAAAGAAGATTTCTGGTGTGTAAAATATGTCATAGGTAGGTGGATTTCAGGTAAGTACCCAGAAAAATCAATTCGAGTTGATTTTGGCTCAGTCATTGCATGCGATAAAGGAGGAAAGTTAAAGAGAGTGAATGACGAGAAGGAAAGTATAGAAAAAATAATTGAAAATAGAGGTGTTAAGCTAATATCAAAAAAACCAAGATACATTGATATTCTCGATCTACTTACAGATAAAGAAATAAATTTATTTCACTTTGCTTGTGACGCTTTTTATGATGAAAATAGCTCTGATGATTCGTATTTGTGTTTAGAAGATGGTAACCTGAAAGCAAGGGAGGTGGGTGTACGCAACCTTAGAAAAGGCAATCCTATGGTGTTTGTGAATGCCTGTGAAAGCAGCATAACGGGTTATGCCGTTACTGGGATGGGAGGATTCTCAAAGGCGTTCCTCGATATCGGTGCTTTGGCTTTCGTTGGGACGATGTGGCAAGTCCCAGATGGATATGCTTTGAAATTCTCTGAAATTTTTTATAAAAACCTTTTCGAGAAAAACGTATCGATTGGGGAAGCTTTGAAGAAAACCAGAGCAGATCTTAAAGATTTGCCAAATCCTATTTGGCTGGCATATTCTCTCTACGGACATCCTCTTGCAAAGGTAACAACATAGTTATGTTTTAGGATTAATTTTAGTATTCAACGTTATCTTAATACCAGTAGTCTTCTCGGCTTTGCCACTAATATTGATGAGTAGTACTTTAAGTCCGCCACCTCCACCATATGTTGTTGAACCACTTAACTCCAATGTCATACCGCAAGGTTCTGTTATGCACCCACTAACCTCATCGGTTATAGATTCCAATAGCTCTTTCAACTCTATTGGCTTCTCTTCTTTCTCACCTCTCATCGTTAAAAGCTTTTGTCCATCAATTTCTAATTCTTCATACTCCTCAGGGCCACGACATGAGACGGCTATCTTAAGCATATTTGCATCACCTTTTGCTTGTTGGGGTCTCAGTGTATATAAGCTTTTCGATTTTTTCCTTTTTATATGGGAAAAGATTTGTTAGGAGTAAAAGAGATAAGAAAGAGGAACTTCCGAGAACAGATAGGGGGCAAAAGATTTTTTGTCTATAAATAGCTGAAAGGAGGAGAGCGTCTTAACTTAGGGGTCGGGAAATTATAACATAACTAATTTTATTAAGTAGAATTGGTTGAAAGCCTTGAAAAAACTAATGAAGCCCAAAAACGTCACTTTGCCAGGTGATCAAGTGCCCGATAATGATTGATTTTTGTGATATGTTATTTTAGCCCAACCCCTTAGAAGGTCATTACGATGGGGCGTTGGGCTTCGACGAAGTGAAGATACATCTGGATATCTAAACCTTATACCTCCAGAAGATTGGTGGGATGTAGTCAAAGAATAATTTCATCATAATTCTTTATTAATTACCTTACCATTTATTTCATTGAACACCAAAAGCAGAGTAGGTGGTATCATCATGAAAATATCCATGGACATCGAACTAAAAGACATCCCAGGTCAGTTAGTTCGTGCATTGAAGCCGGTATCCGATTTTGGAGGTAATCTCCTCAGTGTGCTGCATCAAAGGGATAAAAAGACACCTTCAGGGCGAATACCTGTTCAACTGGTATTTGAGATAGAGGAAAGGAGATTGGATAGATTGGTGGAAGTGTTAAAGGAAAGAGGCGTGAACGTGGCAAGAATAGGGAAAGAGCGACTGAAGGACTCAATGGTAGTTCTGCTAATCGGGCATATAGTGCATTCTGATGTAAGGGAAACGATAGATAGCATAGACAGCACGGGATTTGCGGAAGTGGTGGAGCTTTCTCTTTCCATGCCCGCGGTGGATAAGAAATCCGCTGCTTCGGTTACGCTCAGTGCAATAGGTAAAGAAGAACTGAAAGAAGCATTGAATATATTAGAGCGTACGGTGAACAAAAAGGGCATAATGGTTATCTCGTCTGTTTAAATTGGAGTGTATGAAAATGAAGACAAAACCAAAAACGGTAAGGATTTCAATAATTGGATTTGGGAACGTAGGGGGCGGCGTAGCGGAGGCGGTAAGGCGGAAAAGGGAGGAGATAGAGAGAAGACACGGTATTGATATAAAAATTGTCGGCATAGCGGACTTGAAAGGAGCTATTGTAAATGAAAATGGACTGAGTGAAGATGCAATAATGAAACCCAAGACAAGGAGAAAGCCGGAAGATATGACAAGTCGAGATGTAATAAAAGAAATAGAGCACGAGGTTATGGTGGAGGCAACGCCAACGAATGTCGAGAATGGAGAGCCGGGATTAACGCATATAATTACCGCTTTGGAATCCGATAGACATGTGGTAACCTCGAATAAAGGTCCTCTGGCGTTAGAGTATAGCAGATTGATGGAACTCGCAGCGAAGAGAGGAAAGGAACTAAGATTTGAAGCAGCGGTAGGTGGCGCTATGCCGATAATTTCGCTGGTAAGGGAGAATCTCGCAGGCAACGGGATAATATCAATAAAGGGCATTTTGAATGGCACTTGCAACTATATTCTAACGCGGATGGCAGAGGAAGGGTTGCCCTACGAGCATGTGTTAAAGGAGGCGCAAGAGATAGGAATAGCTGAGTCTGACCCTTCTAAAGATGTTGAGGGGATAGATACTGCGGTGAAACTCGTGATATTAGCTAATTCCGTTTTTGATATGAATATGACTTATGAGGATGTAGAGGTAACGGGCATCACGGATATTACACCAGATGCATTGAAGCTGGCTAATGATGCAGGCTATATGATAAAATTGATAGGAGAAGTAGATAGGGCTGGGGGCCTGAAAGTTGCGCCCCGGTTAGTTCCAAAAGACGACCCGCTTAATGTCGGCGGCACGCTGAACGTTGCAACCATAAAAACAGATTTGGCTGGTGATATTACCGTCATCGGAAAAGGCGCGGGACCTATCGAAGCAGCAAGTGCTATTCTCTCTGATATAATAAGGATTTATTCCTAACTACTGTTACGATGCAATCAATAATTACAATGATAGATACCGAGAACCACAGACAAAAGATTTTTCCTCTCTTTCCCACAGTTCATCTTCCCTCATTTTCCCCTTCTCTATCATTAAACCTCGTATAGAGCGTGCCAATTCATTGCACTGGCCTCCCGTATCACCATTCTTAATAATGTACCTGTCTCCCCCCTTCTTCAAAACTTCCCTCGCAACTTCCGCTCCCCCGTTACCGGTGAATAGAATGAAAGGCGTATCCGCATATTCTCTCTTTTTCCTCAGCGTGTCCAACAATTCTATTCCATTCATCCCGGACAGCTTATAATCTGCGATGACAACGTCAAAATGCTCATTTTCAAGTTTTTCCAGTGCCTTTTCTGCGGAAAGCACACTGGTGATTTCGAAATTAGCTTTCCCTTCCCTTTTCAAGAATATTCTCGTTATCTCCAAATCCGCTGGTTCGTCATCCACATGCAAAATCCATATCGGCCTTCCTGTCAAATTTGAATACCCGGCTCGGAATTCCATTTCGTTTTGTCCCCCTCCAGTTTATAATTTTTATGTAGCGCAAAGGGATAGTTAATAGAAATTTACCCTTTATAAAGTTTTGGGTATCATTTCCACTGGAAAACTATGGCGTCAATACGAGGTTATATCTTGGGGTGGTTAGAGGTAGGAAAAATCTTGTTATTATCGCCTTTTCCTTTTTCTATACCCTTTAAAGCAAGGAATAATCCTAATGAAAATGTTTTTATACT
>JANJFQ010000202.1 GCA_025435355.1 Candidatus Methanophagales archaeon
TAATGTCCGCAAATGCTTCCTTTACGCTCTCTCCACCCTTTTTCCACGCATCATTATCAAAAAGGAAGAGGTTATCTACCTCGTTCACGAACGTGACCAAGCTTCGGGCCGCATTTAACGAATATAAGCTTCCTTCATCTTTAGCAGGTAGTATCCCCAGGCCATAAACCGGTTCCTCGTATAACTTCTTCAGTCTTCTCGCTAATACGGGCGCACCTCCCGACCCTGTTCCGCCACCTAAACCCGCTATTATCAGAAAAGCGTCAACCTGGTGGGTTCCTCGCTTGTCTATCTCACTCTGTATCGTATAAATATCATCAGTGGCAACTTGTGCGCCTAATTCGTTATCTGCACCGATTCCATGCCCTTTTGTGAGTGCCTCACCGACAAGTATCCGATCCTCCATGGGTATATTCTTCAGTCCTATCAAGTCGGACCGTGCCGTATTGATCGCCAATGCACGAACGACGAAGTTCTGCCCAGTTTTCTTAACTAACTCTAAAAATCCATCTACAACTCTCCCGCCGGCTTGTCCATAGCCTATCACGAATACTCTCATATCATACCTCCCATTTTCCTTTATCAGTTATTAATACCAATAATCCTTGCACAACGGTTCTCCAATAGTAATAGAGAACATATAAAACTTTCGGTTTGGCTTGTACTTGTACTTCCGTTTTTGCTGTCTTTTCACCCTTTACTACCCTGTACATCCCCCGTTTCTCCTTTTAGATTTGTACTATTATGTTGGGGAGTGAAAACCCCTCGTATCCTCTTTTATCTTCGGTAATTTGAGGATTTTAAAACGATGTTCTTACTATACATGTTTAAACGCACGTCACTCATGGGAATCTGACTTTGTTTCAAACCCGTACCTCTGAGGTGATGTACGGTTAATTCTTCCACCTTTCCGGTTTCATCATTAAAAATAATATCTCCCACGCGCCCTATCCAATCTCCTCCTGCCGTTATGACCTTTTTATCTAAAATCGATTTAGCGAACATCTTCATCGCTTTACTTCCGTTTCGCGATATAAAATCCCTGATAAAGTGTTCTCTCAGTCTGATCTCTCGCCTATCCTCTCCTAAAAGGTCACTAATCGCTTTTACATCCACGATATCTTCCAGCGTGAGGCCAAGCCGGTACAAAATGACATGTGCTAAACACTGCGGGAATGCAAACGGATAAATAGTCGCAAATTTACCGTGCATCCGTATCATCTCTTTATCTTCAGGATCAAAGAGATAATCGTCCACGGCTTCTCTTACTTCTCGCGTAATCACCTCTTTTACCGCCTCTTCACCCACAGAGCCCTTATCTATGTTCTTCGCTTCGCACATCTGGATTGCGTACGGAACAAAGTGTTCTACAGCGGCTTCCTCAACGTCTTCGAAGATAAAATTCCACGGAAATACTTTTGATCGTAAGTACGCAACTACTTTTTCCTTCTCTTCTTTCCCTTTCTTCTTCCACCACATCTCTTCTCTGTTATTTCCTTCACTTTTTAAAAAACTTAAAGATCTTCTGAATGTTCAAGCTCTGATTTGAAGTACCTGTTCTTTTTAACATGCCTTCTCCTTCCTCGTTGCTTGCTTCCGCATTACAGATCCGCCATACCCGTTCACCAAAGTCGGTCACTTCGTATGCCCCATCATATTCATTCACTAGGCCATATTCCCATTCATCGTTCATTAAATACGCTACACCCGTAACCAGATCTTTATCATAAAGGGCATCACCTACCAGCTCTCTATGCTCCTTATCCTCTCGGTGAGAAATCTCTTTTATTTCCTTTATCCCCAGTTTCCTGCCTTCTTTGATCAGGATGCCCAACACAAAAAAAGCGTATTCATTTTGCTTGAGCAGCGCACAGCACGTACTTATAGTATTCTCCACGCCGAGCATCTTCTTCGCAGTCTCCTGGATTATCATTATGACGCACTCCAAGACTTCTAAAGATGAACGACCGTCAGCCAGATTAACCTCTATACCTTCTTTAGAGAACGTCGCCACTTTGAATTGAATACTTGGAGATGGGGTACCAAAAGAGATGTCGGTGAGTGCGGAGAAATATGCCTCAGAAATCGGCTCGTGTTCGCTATCGTAAGGGAAGGAGTTCTCTTCGAAGAGGTCTAGATTTGGGGCTAATTCCGCTGTTAGCTCCAGCAGTTCTTTTTTAAGGTCATCCAATTTCATAAAGGCGCTGCTTCTATCCTCTTCCTCTTTTCTTAACTGCTTCGCTTCTGCATCTAACTGTTCTTTTAGCTTTCCTCCAATACCCTTCTCCAATAGCTTCTCTATCTCAGCTAACCTGTTCCCACTGGCTTTGTTGGCTGTTGTTTCCTTTAATTGCCAATATTCATGAGCTAATGCATTTGCCTTCTCATTGAATTTCTCCACCATCTCTACACTACTCTCCTACCTCTTCGAATGTTTTCATCATTTATCCAGTATTCTTTTCTACACTACGTTCTAAAAATAATTTATACCGTTGCTCCCCTATCACCTTTTTGCTCAAGTATATCTTGCACCCTTTCTCTCAGTCTCAATCTTATAGAATGTTCCATATATTATATAACCTTGTATGGGACCTTTATATCCTAAGGCTGAAAACGTAATTACCAGGGTTCGTCAAAATTTTTATTGATAGATTGGATTTTTCTTCCTT
>JANJFQ010000074.1 GCA_025435355.1 Candidatus Methanophagales archaeon
TTCTCCTCTGATATTCTTCCTTTAATCCTTGTGACCTTCCAAATTCAGTACTGTGTATCGTTGAGACAAGGGGCTTTTTGTATTTGAATGCCAGATCAATCGCAGCGCTACCGACCATCCAGTCATGTGCGTGTATTATATCTATATTGGTGGATTCGATAATCGAAGCTCCGATCTTCTTCATCTCCTCGTTCATTCGGGTTATAAAATCAGGCATAGAGGCATCAACAGCAATCCTGTGTAATCGCACACCCTCGTCTTCCTCGTAAGGGAAATCCCCTAAAGTAACCACATGCACTTCCTGTCCTCTCCTTGTCAACGCCTTTGACAGCTCATAAACGTGCTCTGCAATTCCCCCTATCTTATATGGGGGATATTCCCACGAAAGCGTCAATATCCAAATTTGCACTCGCTGGCTCTCCAAGTTCTTTCACTTCAGCCTAACGAAAACACCTCTGCTCTTTTTTACAAACTCCAGCTTATCCTCCCTCGCAAGCCATCCAAGACCCATGTAAGCGGTGCTTTGCGTGGCATTTATCTCTGAGACCACCTTAGATATGCTCATCTCACCTCTTTCTTTCAGCAAATCCCATATCTCCCCTGCAACTGTTCCTATTTCTTCTATCATGCCGAACTCATCACCTTCTTTTTTTCATTCTTCAATACTCATGTATTTTGCATATGATATTCACTTATGCGTTCTCTTATCTTTCTAATCAACTCGCTTTTCGTCTCCCACCATTGTATCCGTTCGACTTCGTATGCCAGTTTCTCGTCCTCGAACACCTCTCGTATCCATGCAGCGAAATCGTTGTAGCCATCTCTGAGATGATAATCTATCACCCTCGAATCTACTTTTTTCAACATATCCACGAACATTTCCAAGCTGCGAGCTACAAAGCCGGTATGAACGATTTTCCCTCCTTTGCGCATGTTAAAGTAAAAAGCCTCTTCATCTGAAACTGTGCGTAATAAATTTCCGTTCTCCTTTTCTTTCCCTTCTTTTCTGATTCCGTTTCCATTGGCATCGAATCTGACGAATCTTTTTATGGTGTTAGCCACGGTTGAGCTATGTGGTATGATAACAAAGGGCCATATCTTTCCTTTAAGAACTTCAACGTCCCTCCCGAGCTCGCAGTTAGCACCAATGATTGCCTCCCGTATACTCGCATTATCTCCGGTTATTGTTCGTTCACCAATGAAACACTGCTCAAGGCTTGAGCTTTTCCCTATGTAAACGTCTTCAAATAAAACCGCATTAGGTCCTACCGAACAATTCTCTTCCACAACCACACTATTACCTATCACCGTAGGTCCCGTTATTCCCGAACCGTTAATCTCCACATTTTCTCCTATAAACACGTCTCTCTTCGCCTTTCTCAACATCCATTCCATCGCTTTCATATACTCCTCTGGCTGACCCACGTCTGCCCAGAAATTGTCTGCTTCCATCTCGTATCCGAACATCTTGCCTTTCCCTTTGCCCTTCCCCTTCGCCTGAAGCAGGTGAAAAAAATCCTTTGCAAAGTCGAAGGCTACCCCATCAGGCACAAATTCCATCGCTTTCGGCTCCACCACATATATCCCGGTGCTCGCCAGATTGCTGAAACACTTTCCCTTATCAGGTTTCTCGTGGGATCTACTAATGCAGCCGTTACCCTCGAGCTTTGCAACACCATAGTTCCACGGGTCTTCCACGTGCGTTAAAGCGATGGTTACCAGCCCTCCTGCTTCGTGGTGAAAATCTATTAATCCACGCAGGTCCATATCGGTGATGTTATCGCCCTGTATCACCACGAAAGGTTCTTCTTCATCTAACCCTGCATTTTTCACCGACCCCGCAGTTCCAAGCGGGTATGGCTCTGTCGGATATGACAGACGCACATCCTCTCTATACCTGAAGTGGTTTATAATCATCTCTCGAAGGAACGTCGTAGTTACCACGATGTCGTTCAATCCGCGCGAGACCAGATAGTCAACCACATGCTCTATCACTGGCTTATTCACCAGCGGAACCATTGGCTTCGGCTTCGTGAACGTTATCGGACGAAGCCTGGTTCCAAACCCTCCCGCCAAAATTACAGCTTTCATTTCTTCCCCCCACACACTTTTAGTATAATAAAATATTTTAATAATGTAATGATTTATAGCCATTTAAATTTTAATAAAATAAAAGTTATGATAATATAATCAATATTTACAAACAATCTCGCATATCCTCTCTCGTAACTCAACCGCATCGTATTTCTGCTTTTCTATGCTTAAACTTAAATTTCCTACTTCTTTCGCAATCTTCTCCTCCCTCACACCTTCCCTTATCCATCGCTCAAAATCGCCTCTTTCCATATATTCTTTTGTAGATTCTTCTGCTCCCGCTACCGGCATTCTCTTTAGAGATTCGCATAACCCCCTCAAACTCCACACTTTTTCTCCATTCCAAAAAACGAAAGGATAATCTGCCCTTTTTGTCCTTCTCCTTAACCGAGCATCAAAATCGTGAATGACTGAGAATGAAGTGACAAAAGCATCGTAAGGTTTTTCAAAATGAGAGAAATAACTATGCACTTCCCCTGATGCACCGCCTACCGTGAACATATAATATAGATGGTCGCTTATGCAAAGGTATCGCCATATTTTCAGCAGTTCCTCATCCTTTGACTCTTTTACATAAGGCTCAAGCCATCTCAGATATTCATAATATGCCCATTGCATTGTATTACCGATGAAGCAAGAAGTGTCTTTCTCCACATCAGCCCATGAAGTCGTCTCAAGATTCTTCACATCTATCACTCCTACCGGCTTATACTTCTCTATCATCTCCGAAGGCGTTAAAAATTCCATCTCGTATTTCAATACCTGCGATGGCAAATCACATAGAAACTCAAATATCCCTGTATCTTCCCAATGATGCTCGCCAAAAGTTTCATAATCTAAAAAGAGGTTTATGCATTGTCCCTGTGTTGCATCGAGCCATGATGCGTATTTAGAGGCACTCAAAGGATACTCTTTCCAGCTCTTAAGCGAGAATCTAAACCCCACATCGTCTGTTAGCGGATAATTTCTGAGAAGAACTTTTAGATTCTTGCAGCCTATGGGCATATAAACGTAGTTTGGTGACCTCCCGTTCAATACTCTCGCCACGCCTTCGGCGAACATACCCCGGTAGCCCATCTCCTCCGCTAACCTCGCTATTCTGTTGTTATACAGCAGTTCGGTGTTTTCAAAAAAGGACGGCTCATATCCAACTAAATCACGCATTGATTCGCGATGCATCCTCACCTGCTCGATAAATTCGCTTTCTTCCTCATAAAGTCCCACCAGCGAATGATAATAAGTTTGATCCAGGAATTCCA
Organism: Candidatus Methanophagales archaeon; assembly: GCA_025435355.1. Taxonomy (GTDB): domain Archaea; phylum Halobacteriota; class Syntropharchaeia; order Alkanophagales; family Methanospirareceae; genus WJOV01. The sequence continues at coordinate 3,354 of JANJFQ010000074.1, forward strand.
CTTTCTTGCTCGACGCAAGCCGTCTGAAATCCTCCAATATCTCCTTACCAAAACCGTATCTCTCGCATTGCTCCACAAACACACCAGAGACGCTATATGCGACTTTAAAATCATCGTATTCATCTATCAGCCCCATTATTATATCATTCGTAGGGCGATAGCATTTTCTCGCTACCTTCTCAAATACTTCTCTATCTTTATCCCCGAAGAAGTAATAATCGAAAAGGTCTTCTACCTTCATGCCCCTCTTGAACATTTGCTTGTTCCAGAAGAAATCTTTCCTTAGCCTGAACGGCTGATGCACCTCAAAAGCAAGGCAGATGCTCTTTTTTGTCATTTGCTTCCCTACTTTATTTTTTTATAAGAGATATTATGAGTAGTATATAATTAGTATTCTTATGTCTTTTACCTGAAACTAAGTGGCATATCATAATGGAAATATTTTATACAACATTCTGAAAAGAAAGTTAAATCATTTGAAAGGGAAATAGTAACGGTAGGAGATTTTAAATAGCACTAAAATGAAATTACCTGATTAATTATAAAAGAAATAATTCAAACAAAAATGGCAATAAAAATAGAGGTATATAAATCTAAAGATTTAGATCTTCAAGGTGCAACAATAGTAGATGGTTTTTCGAGCGCGGGTGTAATAGGTTCAATTGTAGCGAATTACCTTGTTAATACCTTAAACCTCGATCAAATTAGCACTTTGGACTCCAATGACTTCCCTGCCGTCTCTCTAGTATCTGAGTCACAACCAAAATATCCAGCGAGAATATTTGCCGATGAGAAAAAGAAAATAGTGGTGTTTTTGTCTGAATTCACTCCTGGGAACCACCTTATAAGACCCATAGCAAATACAATACTTTCATGGGCTGAAGAAAATAAATGCACGCGAATAATCACGGCAGAAGGAGTCTTAACCAAAGAAGATGTATCCGATAAAGAGCACAGGGTGTACGGTGTTGGGAACCTAGAGCGTGCTAGAGAAGACCTTAAAAGGCTCGAACTTGTACAATTAAGGACCGGCATCATCACAGGAGTTTCTGCGGTATTGTTAAACGAGGGTATGAGAATGAACGTTGATGTTATTTGTTTATTGGCAGAAGTAAATTCAAATCCCGGAGTTCTCGATGTCCGAGCTCCAGCAAAGGTGATAGAAATAATTGATAAGCTACTTCCAACTGTTAAGATCGACGTAGAGCCATTATATAAAGAGGCCCAAAAAATTGAAAATTTGATTAAGGAGGAAGGCGAGCCTTCCCAAATGTTTGGATAGGCTTCTCTCAACACGAATAAAAGTGCTTTATTTCTCTCCCACCTCTCTTATCACGTCCTCATAGATCGCAATTGTATGTTCCGCAGCCTTCTCCCATGAGAAATATTTTTCCACCCTTTTTCTTCCTCTTTTTCCCATCTCCCCCGCTTTTTGCATGTTCTCAAGCAACGTATTTATCCCCCATGCTATGTCCGCTTTACTGCCGCCGTCAACGTGAACACCTGTTTGGTCATGCCCCGAAGGAATTACCTGATCCTTGAACCCGCTAATTCCTCTGGCACCCACTACAACTGGCTTCCGCATCGCCATCGCCTCCAGGGAAACAATACCAAAAGGCTCGTATAAAGAAGGGCAAACAGCCATGTCACAAGCTCCGTAATGTAATATCTTTTCTTCCTCTGATACAAACTCAAACCTCGTCTTCACTTTTTCCCTTATGTTCAATTTAGTTATCAGCTCGGAAACAGTTTGCTCCAACTCTCCTTTTCCAAGTATAACCAGTTTTGCCTCTGGATGCTTGATTGTAACCATGTGCATTGCCTTCACCAGGTTTACGATGCCTTTCACCGCAGTCAATCTGCCAACGAAAAGCAACATCTTTTCTTCTGCTCCAATTCCGTATTTATTTCTTAAGGTCGGAATTCCCTTATCCTCAAGCTTCTTCAGGTCGTATTTATCCAAATTGATGCCATTCCAGCAAACACATATCTTAGCTGCGTCAAATCCATGTCTTGTAAGGTCCTCGTGCATTGGATAACTTACTGTTATGACCCTATCAGCGGCATTAGCCGCGGTTTCTTCAATATGACGAATAATCGTCGAACCACCACCCAGTGAACGACCCCATTCGGTGGAATGAAGATGGAAAACAAAAGGTAAACCGGTCTCTTGCTTTACCATTATTCCTGCCATTGCGCTTAGCCAATCATGTGCGCAGATTATATCGAACTTATAACCTTCTTTTTTTATTAGCTCGTTAACGAATTTAGTAGCACTGAGGATGTTGTATATAAGCATGTCATTGAAGAATTTAGATCCTGTGCCCCATCTTCTCAGGTCTTCCGTTAAGAACAAAGGAAGTATATTGTTGCCATCCACGAGCATAGGTCTGTTGACATCAACGCCATTTAATACCTCACTTGTTTTTAACGTTCCGTCGTTCATCGTAAATACAGAGATGTCATGCCCTAAGTCTATTATCACCGGGCATATATTCTCTGCATAAGTTCCCAGGCCGCCGAATATCCTCGGCGGATATTCCCAGACGAAATAGCCTATTCTCATTTTTTTATCTCTTTTCCACCACCCCTATAACATCCTCATATATCCCAATTGTATATTCTGCGATTTTATCCCAGGTGAAATACTTCTCCACCCGCCTTCTACCTCTTTTTCCCATTTCTTTTGATCCTTCTATGTCCTCCAGCTGAGAATTTATCCCCCATGCTATATCCGCGGAATTGTTGCCATCCACGTGAACGCCTGTTTGGTCATGCCCTGAAGGGATAACAAAATCACGGAATCCACTGATGCCTTTAGCACCAACTACAACCGGCTTCTCCATCGCCAGCGCCTCCAAGGCAATAATACCAAAAGGCTCGTATAAAGAAGGGGCAACAAATATATCGCAGGCACCGTAATGCAATATCCTTTCTTCTTCGGATACAAACTCAAACCTCGTCTTTACTCTATCTCCTATGTTTAGTTTATCTATCAGGTCGGAAACTGTTCGCTCTAACTCTCCTTTTCCAAGTATAACCAGTTTTGCCTCGGGATGCTCGCTTATAACCGTGGGCATTGCTTTCACCAGGCTCACGATGCCTTTTACCGCAGTCAATCTACCAACAAACAGTATCATCCTCTCTTCGTGTCCAATCCCATATCTGCTCCGTAACGCAGTAATATCCGCAGTCGCAAGTCTATTTGGGTCATATTTATCTACACGAATGCCATTCCAACAGACATCTATTTTATTAGGGTCGAAGCCATGCCTTATGAGGTCCTCTTCCATCGGATAGCTCACGGTTATTATCCTATCAGCAACGTTAGCGGCAGTCTCCTCCATATGAAGAACAGTCTTTGCTCCTTCGCCCATCGAACGACCCCATTCGGTTGAATGAAGATGGAACACAAACGGTAAACCCGTCTCTTGCTTTACCGTTATCCCTGCCATTGCACTCAACCAGTCATGTGCACAGATTATGTCAAACTTATAACCTTCTTTTTTTATGAGTTCGTTAACGAATTTAGCAGCACTAAGGATGTTATAAATAAGCACGTCATTGAAGTATTTTATTCCGGTGCCCCATCTTCTCAGGTCTTCCGTTAAGAATAAAGGGAGTATATTGCTCCCGTCAACGATCATAGGTCTGTTAACGTCAACGCCTTTTAATATCTCCCTTGTTTTTAACGTTCCGTCGTTCGTCGTAAATACGGAGATGTCATGCCCCAAGTCCAGTATCGCTGGGCATATATTCTCTGCATAAGTTCCCAACCCGCCGAATATCCTCGGTGGATATTCCCAAACGAAGAAGCCTATTCTCATGTTTATTATTTTTGCCCTTCTGATATATATTTTTGCCTGCATAGATTATAAAGAGAACGCATGAAACACGAAATAACGGAACTCGACAAAATTGTTGGCCTGCTTTCAAGAGATGCCTGCGAGTTGTTCAATCGCTTTTATTCGTTTGAAATTTCCACTGGCAGATTGGCGATTCCCAGGGGGATGGAGGACTGGGTGAAAAAGAGGTTTGGTTCTGTTGAGCGAGTGGAAAAGCAGCGAATAGTGTCCATTAAAAACAAGTTTACCTGCGAACACAGCTTATTTAACAAATTACGAATTGATAGACCTGTCGAGGCGAAATCAACGATTGCGCAGGACGAGCTGATAGAGAAGGAAAAATGCCTTTTTTGCAATCCAGAAAAGCAAACACCGGCAGACGTTTTTGGTAGAGTGAAGGGGAAATACTGCATTACCGCAAGTAATATAGCAAAATATGATTCTTTCCATAGTTTGATAATTTTCAATGAACATAATCCGTTGAAGATAAAAAGGGAATGGATAGAGGATTACTTAAGAACCGGTGAGTGCTGGTTTGAGGAAGTCTCAAAGTGTGAGGGAGAAAAGAAGATGCAAAAATTTTTCATGTGGAATTGTCTCTGGAGGAGTGGAGCTTCGATTATTCACGGGCATATACAATTAACAGCTTCGAGGATGAGGTATGGTAAATTGGAAGTTTGGGATAAAGTCGCAGCCAATTATAAAATAAAATTTAACACCGATTATTTTGAGGATTTATACAAAGTTCATGAGAGTTTAGGGCTTGCAAAAGTGAATAAAGCGGAAAGGGTTCTGGTTTACTTGACGCCAGTAAAAGAGAAAGAGATTATTGTTGTCAGCGGTGCGAGGAAAAGTGATGAAATGGCGGATACAATTTATGAATTGTTAAAGAAGTATCTCGATATGGGTGTGCAATCTTTCAATTTAGCTATCTTTCAGTTAGAAGAATATCATATCGTCAGGCTTGTGGATAGAGGTTCTTTAGCAGATAGGAATTCTGATATTGGAGCTATGGAACTTTACACAGCCTCTGTTATTTCCTCTGACCCCTTCAAGTTGATAAAGGTTATTTGATCGAACTTTTCGCAGCTTCAATGGTTCTTATCAGCACGGGAAGAATCGAGATATCTGGCTTTCTTTTTGCTACAAACTCCACTGCCTCGCCGAAACTATACCGGTCTATATGGTCTCTAATCCATTCTACTGCTTCTTTCATCTGCTCCGGTGGTATGGGTTGCATGTCAATGATGGGAACTTTGTGATAAAGAAGCGTTGTTTCAATATCCTTCTCCTTCGCTACATTTAACAGTGCTGTGATTGCAGAAGGAGGTTTTAACGCATCTTCATAACTGCCAATCGCCAAATTGTTTAAGATGAATTTCATAGTTCTTTCCGCGACTTTTTCAGGAATAAATGAGCTGTCCCGCATTACCCGGATGCCCTTCACAAGGCGATCCGATAGAAGAGGCGTTGGAAAACATCAAAGATGCAATACAGGGCTTTATGGGTGTTATTAATCTGAGAGCGCTGAAGGGGATTAAAGAAAAAGCAATAGAAGTGGTCGTGTAAATGGTGAATTCTACTATTGTATTAACGAACTACATAATCAAAAAGCTTTTATGTATCGGTTATGCGAACCGGTATTTCAAAAGATTTTTTCAGATGTTCGTTAATAAAATTCAATCTAACAAAAACTTTTTATTCATATTCCGTATATCAGAATTGATAGGAGCATTAATTATGAAATGAAATGTAAACTCATTTTAAGCTTAATAACCATAGTAATAATCGCATCGGTTATTACGATGTTTTTAGGATATGTTGAAGAAGAAACACCAGTACCTACTCCTATACAGGTTGTAACTCCAACCTATACATCAGAACCAACAGCACCCCTCGCTATACAACTCTGGTATGTTAGAGGAGATATTAGTGCAGAACCATTCAAAATAGACTATGCTGAACTATCGGCAAGTATGACTGTGGCGGAATATAGAAATACCCCTCGTATCCGTTTACCCTCTTCTTTTAACCTTAGCACTGACATATTCTATGCTATACCAGCGTATAAAAAAGTAAGCAAAATTCAATCAATCCAAACTTTGGAAAGAGAGCTACCAACTCTCGAAGAGTATTACAGGGCGAATGTGTGTGATTGTTCAGACCTATCCGCTTATATGGAATGGTGGCTT
>JANJFQ010000075.1 GCA_025435355.1 Candidatus Methanophagales archaeon
CCTATTTCTATCTATTGCCGTTATCTTTCTTTCAATTTTTCGTGGTTCAAAATCAATCTCATCATCTAATATCGTATCAAAAACCTCCCTTGTTTTCTTGTTTTCTACTTTAATAGCCCTGCCTCTTTTGAGCGTGATTCCCTCCATTGTTATTTTTGTATCTATATGAACAACATCATAATTAACTAAATATCCATCCTGTATTGCTTTTTCTAATGGATAAGTATATGCTAAGTTGCTATCGAAATAAGCGTATGTATTAGCCGTAGGAGTTGCAGTTAAACCTACTTGAACAGCATCAAAATAATCTAACACTACTTTCCATTTATTGTAAATTGACCTGTGACACTCATCAGAAATAATCAAATCGAAAGCATGTACCGGTATTTTAGGGTTGTAGTTTATTTTATCTACATCTTTACCCCAATCATCAGCCTCCGTTTCCTTTTCAGGTTCTTCTTCTCCCGTTAATAACCTGTACATACTTTGTATCGTGGCAACAAAGACATGTGCGTCATTCAATTGCGGATTGGAAATTTTTGACTCTGGCATCAGTCTTGTATTTATGTTAAAACTCTTCCATTCTCTTCCCTCTGGTGTTCTTCTACAAAAAACTTCATAAATCCTATCGAATTTCTGCCCTAGTTCTGGTTCAAAACTTGCTAACACACCTAATGCTTGATTTGCTAATTCAACTCTATCAACCAAGAATAGAATTCTTTTGAACATCCCGGATTTTAACATTCGGTAGAGAAGAGAAATGATTGTTACAGTTTTTCCTGTTCCAGTGGCCATTGCAAGTAACATTCTTATCGTATTTCTCTGTAAATTCATCTCGATTGCTTGAATGGCTTCTCTTTGGTAGTATCTTAAATATTCATTCTCATTTGGGTTATTGGCTAACCATAATTTTGATTTTGTATAGTCCGAATCCAAGTACTCCAAAAGCGCTTCGGGTGTATGAAATGTTAAGACCTTTCTGGATCTACTATCCTCATATCTCAAGTCCTGAAAATAAACATCTTGTCCATTTGTTGAGTAAATAAAAGGAACTTTAAAATCATCAAAATTGTAGTTTGTTCCTTCGATATCCCTTGCATATCTTTGCGCCTGCGTTAATACACCATAGACCGACTCATCTGATTTCTTTGCCTCAACGATGCCAATAATATTTCCATTTACGACCAGAACATAATCGGCAGGTCCAGAAGAAGTTGGATACTCTTCCGAAGAAAAAGCACCTTTATTAGGGATTGTTTCTCCTCTTTTCAATACTTTCCATCCACTTTCCTCTAATAGCCCATCTATCTTCTTTCTCGTTTCTTTTTCTGGTGTTCCATACATCATTGCTTTTCCTCTAATCACAAACTCTCTTCATCCTCCTCTTCCGCTCGATTAAAGAATGGACATATTATAAATATTTTGTTCATAGTCTTACATAGCCCCCAAGTATTAATATTTACATTTTGAATTGAGCATTATGGAAGGGATGGAATCCAAATACAAGGGAAGAAGGGAAGATCAAAAACCAAAGATAACACCACATCATGCTAAAAAATTCTCTAAGTTGCAATGATTCTCCTTTCCTTCTCTTTCATCTCTTTATACCATTTTTTCCAATACTTATTCTCCTCATCTTTCATTATTTTATACCATTGCTCCCAATTCTCATTGCTTGATAGTGGCTTAATGGTATCTGATAGTAACTTTAATCCATTATCCCCCTCAAAGAACATCTCAATGTTTATTTCCCAGTCAATATCATATTTCCCTTCTTTACTTATATTCTCATTTATTTTATCACAGCGGATAGGCGATACCATAGATATTTTGGAAACATGCGTATTTATATTATTTCCTGTGATTACAACTCTTTTATCAAAGTAAACATCGTTACAAGTTTTTATTTTTGACGATTCCTTTTTATTCGCTCCAGCACTGACTTCATAAAAAAGTCGGTCAAGTATAAAGCTTTGCTCGAAATGATTATCTATTTCAAACTTAAATTCAATGCTTGGCGGATAAAAACCCTTAAACTGGGGAACACAAGAGACTAATAACTTTTCCTTTTCTTCAGCAGTAAGACTTTTTATTTCTGCTTTAAACTTTACTTTCTCTATCTCTTTCTTTACATTTTCTATTTTATCCGATATATCCTTTCTTACTCCATCTGTCTCATTCAATACCGTTCCTTTTAACACCTCAAAATCTTTTTTAAGCTTTAAAATATCGCCTAATTTCTCATTTATGCCTCTTAGTTCATTTACTATTTGTTTCAATTCTTCTTTGGTCATTTCATCACCCCTTTCAGGTATTTTTGATTTTATCGTTTCATATAATCTATGAAGGCGAGGGGATATTTTTTCTATCCAAAATTTCTTTAAATAGATTATACCACCTATCGCACCCAATATTCCTAAAAAGAGGGATACTAGAATCCACCAATTTTGTTTAATAATCTCCCAACCTGACATAATTTATCTCCTCTTCTAAAAACTTAAGTCTTTTTCTAAATTTATATTATTGACCATCATCTCCCTCACCTTTTTCTCTTTAATATTGATGATAACTTTTTAAAAGAAAGACAAGGATGAAAGCGGTGATATTAGCTGCGGGAAAAGGAGAACGACACTCACAGGGCAAAGATAAAAGCAAACCAAAACCACTAATTCCTTTGCTTGGGCTTTCACTTCTCGAAAGAGCAATTCTTTCGGCAAAAGAATGCGGGATATACGATTTCGTGATTGTCGTAGGGTATAGAAGTGAAGAGGTTATAAGATATGAGAAAGAGAAGCAGAAGCGTTTAGGTGTGAATATAGATTTTGTGGAAAACGTGGAATGGGAAAAAGGGAACGGGTTGTCAGTGTTGAAGGCGAGAGATGCTCTGAAAGAGAAAGAAGATTTCGCTCTTTTGATGTGCGATCATCTCTTCGATTCGAGCATCTTAAAGGAACTTCTGGCAAAGGCAAAGAATAGAAAAGGTAAATGTGTTTTATGCGTGGACAAGCCTGAAAACGTGTTTGATTTGGAAGATGCTACGAAAATACTATTGGAAAGGAATAAGCCAAAGGCGATAGGAAAAGGGATAGAGAATTACGATGCCGTTGATTGTGGTATGTTCTATTGCACATCAGAGATGTTCGATGCGTTGGAAGAGGAAATAGGAAAAGGTAAGTATGAGTTATCAGATGCGGTTCAATGCTCGATTGCTTGCGATAAACTTGAGGTTTTTGACATTGGCGGCAGGTTCTGGCGCGATATAGATACGCCAGAGAGCTTAGAATATGCAAAGAGGAGAATTCTGAAGTCACTTGAAAAGCCAACCGATGGCATCATTTCGAAATATATAAACCGAAGGATATCAAAGCGACTAACCGCAAGGATTGTGAACACAAATTTGACACCAACTCAAATAACCATTATGAGTTTTATCATGGCTTTGGCTTCTGCTGCTTTCTTCTTCCTCGGTGAACACAAATATCTCATCGTTGGAGGAATATTAGCACAGGCTTCTTCGATTATTGATGGATGTGATGGAGAGGTAGCGAGGTTGAAGTTTTTAACTACCGATTATGGAGCTTTTGTTGACTCCATTCTGGATAGATATGCAGATGGAATATTGATTTTTGGATTGATTTTTGGTTATTGGATGCTGCAAGGTGGTATATCGGTGTGGATTATTGGTTTATTTGCACTTCTTGGCTCATTTATGATAAGTTATACGAATGCGAGGTATGAAGGAGTGTTTGAGAAACCCGGTGGAGGTAGAGGAATACCAATAAGAAGAGATATGAGATTATTTATAATAATGATAGGTGCATTTCTGAATCTGGTTCTGGTTATGCTGTTGTTATTGGCAATACTTACGAATTTAGAGGTGGTAAGGAGGGTTTTCTCAATGAAAAGAATTATTACGAAAAACAAAGTTTAAGAAAAAAAAGAAAAAAAGAGAAAGAAAAAAATATCGCTACTCCGCACTCGGCTCCATTTCCACACTTTCACCTTCGCCCGTTTCTGTGGTTGTGACTGCTGCTTCAGCACCTTCAATCTCAACCATCGGCATTCCTATCTGCGTCAACGACTCTATCTGCGCATATACCTGTCTATCCCGGTAGTGCTTCATTGTCGCTGCTCCCGAAGGACATATTGCATTACAACCGCCACAGCCCTTACATATAGCTTCGTTTATCGCCATCACATGCCTCTCCTCGTCAAGCGCGAGTGCACCAAACGGACAGGTTTCCTCGCAACGCCCACATCCTATGCAAAGTTCCTCGTTTATCTCGCATATCGTCGGCTCTATTTTCGCCTTTCTCAATACGAGATAGACAAGAGCCCCGGAAGCCGCTGCTTTTCCCTGCGCAACGCTATCTGTTATATCCTTTGGACTTGCACAGCATCCTGCAATAAATACGCCATCTGTTGCCGTATCAACCGGTCTTAATTTTGGATGCGCTTCCGCTAAGAACTGATCAGTCGATTTAGAGAGTTTCAGCATACTTACTATGCTCCCCACATCTTTATTGGGCTCCAATCCCATACCAAGTACCACGAGGTCTGCTTCCTTCTCATACGGCTCCCCAAGTAGTGTATTCTCCCCACGCACTACCACTCTATCACTGCCCGGTTTTTTGTATATCTCACCCGGAAGTCCTCTCATATAGAAAACACCCTCGCTTTTCACCTGTCCAAAAAATTCCTCAAACCCTTTTCCAAACGCTCTTATATCCTGGAAAGCCACCGTTACGTTTGCGTCCGGTAGTAGCTCCTTCGCCTGATGCGCCTGTTTCGCTAAATACATACAGCATACACGGGAGCAGTATTCATTCCCTACTTGTTTATTCCTCGACCCAACACAACTTATAAAAACAACGTCCTTTGGCTCCGTTCCGTTTACTATTATCTTACCACCGGTTGGACCGCTTGGAGAAGACAACCGCTCAAACTCCAATCCTGTAATTACGTTTGGATATTCGCCATACTTGTATTCCGCGGACACTCTCGGGTCCACAATATCGTACCCTGTTGCTACTATAATCGTTCCAATGTCCAGTTCCTCTACCTCCTCTTCCATACTAAAATCTATTGCTCCCGGGCATGCCTCTAAGCAAGGTGGAACTTCTTTACCTTCCTTAATGGTTTCAAGCGTTGCATCACCACACTTCCCTTCTTTCAGCAACAAACAATGTTCCGCATCAACGAGATAATCAGGTGGAACTGCAAACGGGAAAGGTATGTAGATCGCACTTCTCTTACTCAACCCCTCATCGAATTCGTTTGGTATATCTTTCACCGGACATGCCGCTACGCATGGTTCACAATCCTTGCATTTCTCCGCATCTATGTATCTCGGCTTTCTCTTTACCTTCACTGTGTAATTCCCGATATATCCGCTTATATCTACAACCTCTGAGTAAGCCATCAGATTTATGTTCGGATGTGCACCAACATCTATCATTCGCGGTGTCAGGATAGAAGTCGCACGGTCGAGTGTTGGAAAGGTTCTGTTTAGTTGAGCTGCGTGCCCGCCAATAGACGGCTTTTTCTCCACCAGATGCACCTTATATCCCGCATTCGCGATATCCAATGCCGCATACATCCCGGTTACGCCGCCCCCTATCACCAGCACTTCCGGAGTGACCTCTACCTCCTTCTCCTCTAGTGGCTCCAATAACGAACTTCTCGCAACCGCACTTCTTATCAATTCCTTTGACTTCTCAATCGCTTCTCTTGGATAATCCACGTGCGGCCAACTGCAATGTTCCCTTATGTTCGCCATTTCATAGTAAAAGGGGTTCAGTCCTGAATCAGAGCAGGTCTTCCTGAAAGTAGGCTCGTGCATCCTCGGCGAACAAGAAGCCACTATCACCCGGTTCACTCTACCCTCTGCAAGGTCTTTTCTTATCAGATCTTGCCCCGGGTCCGAACACAGAAATATATAGTGCCGTGCAAGAGCAACGTTCGGCAACGTCGCGGCATACTTCATAACATCCCCTACATCCAATACCATTTTTATGTTTATTCCACAATGGCATACATAAACGCCAATTCTGGGTGCGTCCTTTGGTGCTCCAGCCGCTACACCTTCTGCATATCCCTCCATCGGGATTTTTGTGTAATCATATTCCTCACTCATATCTCTTCACCTCCTTTCTATGCTCCTATCTTACCAGCCATTTCTCTTAACGACTTATACTCCGTGCACATTTCTTCTTCCATCTCTGTTACCGAAGGTCTTATCTTCACTTTTCCACGAGCTAAAAGAGAAAGAACAGCAGCTGCTGCTGCCTTCCCCTGCGCAACGCTGTCCGGAATATCTTTTGGTCCCTGAGCACATCCAGTAACAAAAACTCCTTCTACATCCGTATCAACCGGTCTGAGCTTTGGATGTGCCTCTTTCGCAAAATTATCCACCGTTTGAGATACACCAAGCATCTCCAGTAGCTTTTCACTGCCTTCACTTGGTTTCAGTCCCACTCCAAGCACCACGAGGTCTGCTTCTATCTCGTAAGGCTCGCCAAGCATCGTATCTTCCGCCCTCACCGTAACCCTATCACTTCCGGGCTTTTGGTATATCTCAGCCGCAAGTCCCCTTCTATAGCTGAGACCTTCGCCTTTCACTCGATCATAAAATTCCTCAAATCCTTTTCCAAACGCCCTTACATCTTGAAAGCAAACTGTTATATTGCAATCGGGAACCTTCTCCTGGAGCAAATGCGCCTGTTTCGCTAAATACATACAGCATACACGAGAACAGTATTCATATCCAGTTTGCTTGTTTCTCGAACCGATACAGGACAGGAAAACCGCATCCTTTGGCTCCTTACCATTTATTATTACCTTACCAAACGTGGGACCACTCGCCGAGGAATAACGTTCAAATTCCAATCCGTGAACTACATTTGGATACACGCCATACTTGTATTCTGCCGACACTGTCGGGTCAATAACGTCAAAACCGGTTGCAACTATGATTGCTCCAACATTCAACTCCACTATCTCATCTTCCATATCATGATGTATACAGTTTGGACCACATTCCAGAACACAGGGAGGAGCTTCATCTTTGGATACTTCTTCTCCTCTCTCTCTCTTTTTCACTGCCTCTATTGTACTTTCAAGGGTTGCTTTTCCACATTTCCCCTTCTTTATCATCAAACAAGTCTCTGCATCAATGGTATAAGCAGCGGGAATTGCAAAAGGAAAGGGTCTATATATTGGTGCTCTCTTCATCAGTCCTAAATCAAATTCATTTGGAAACCTGTTCTTCAGTCTGCAAGCTTCTTCACACATCATGCATCCGGTGCATGTCTCCTCATCCACGTATTTTGCCTTCTTCTTTACCTTCACTTTGAAATTGCCGACAGAGCCTTCCACGCCTATTACCTCAGAACAACTCATCAGGTTTATGTTCGGATTAACTCCAACATCCACCAATCTTGGCGTTAAAATACAAGCAGAACAATCAAGCGTTGGAAAAGTCTTATCAAGCTGTGCCATGTGTCCACCGATGGAAGGTGTTCTCTCCACCAGATGCACCTTGAATCCCGCATCTGCCATGTCCAATGCGGCATACATCCCAGCTATTCCTCCTCCAATCACTAACGCTTCTGGAACGATATCTATCTCTTTCTCCTCTATTCTCTCCAAAAGGGAATTTTCAACCGTGCTCTTTATTGATTCCATCACATTCCTCGTCGCTTCTTCCTTACCAATTCCCGGCTTCTCCTTCTCTACTTCTCCCTCAGCTTCAGTCGCCATACCTTTTTCACCTCTGCTGATTATTCAGTTATCCTTATATAAATTTTTTGCTTTTTTTCTCGCAAGTCACGGTGCCAACCGTCTCCTATCACGTGGGAAAAGCACCACTTCTCTTATGTTTTCTATCTCCAGCATGCTCATCAACAGTCTTTCAACGCCAAGCCCCCATCCCGCATGCGGCGGCATTCCATAACGAAAAGCGTCGAGATAAAACTCAAAACTATCTGCGCTCAGTCCTTTTGATTCTATGTTCCGCTTCAGCAATTCGTATGAATGAACACGCTGCGAGCCAGAAGCGAGCTCTAATCTTGGATGCATTAGGTCAAACGCATTGCAAATACTTTTACCTTCGACAGCAGGCTGTGCATAAAAAGGCTTTATCGCACATGGCCAATCTGTAATGAAATAAAGCTCGCCTATCATCTTGCCCAGGGTGTGTTCAGCGGAAGTGCTGAGGTCTTCGCCCCATTCTATCTCCTCACCCTCACCGGAAAGTAGTTCTATTGCTTCATCATAAGTTATACGCCTGAATGGTGTTTTCGGAACTTCCGGGTTCAAATTCAGCTTGGCTAAGCCGGAATAATCCACAACCTTTGAATATACAAACGCAATAAGCTCTTCTAATATTTCCATTACCGCCCTATCGGATACAAATGCAACTTCTATATCCACCGAAGTAGCTTCGTTAAGATGTTTCGTGGTGTCATGCTCCTCAGCTCTGAATATCGGCGCTATTTCATACACGTGGTCAAAACCAGAAGCCATGAGCATTTGTTTGTAGAGTTGTGGACTCTGATTCAAGAACGCTTCGCGTTCAAAATAAGAAATTGGGAATAAAGCGGTGCCGCCCTCCGTCGCTGCACTAACTATCTTTGGCGTGTTTATTTCTATAAAGCCTCGTTCATCAAGGAAATCTCTTATCGCTTTAAGGACTCGACTGCGAATAATGAATATGTGCTTCGTTCTTTCGGTTCTCAGGTCCATGAATCTCGCATCCAACATCGTATCCAGCTCCGCACCAACTTTTCCAGTGGTATCCAGCGGTAAAACCTGTGATGCCACGCTCAGCACTTCCATTCGTTCGGGTATTATCTCATATCCCGACGGCGCCTTTTTCTCGCTCTTTACTTTCCCCACTATCGCTACCACTGATTCACGAGGAACTTTTTTCACTCGTTCAAACAGCTCCTGCTCAGCTTCGCTCTTGTGCAGCGTAACCTGAGCAAAACCGCTAAGGTCTCGCACGATAAGGAAAAAGACACCGCCTAAATCCCTCTTCTCATGCACCCAGCCCGCTATGCTCACACGTTCTCCGTCCTCATCTGCGGTTATTTCATTTGCGTATCTTCGGTTCTGTGTTGGTGATGACATTTTTCTGGATTTTGACTTTTCTTACTTATGATCACGTAAGATTAATAGGGGATTTGGATAAATATTTATTTATACTCGATTTGCGGAGGTTGCCAAGAGGACAAAGGCGCAGCGTTGAGGTCGCTGTCCCGAAGGGGTTCGGGGGTTCAAATCCCCTCCTCCGCATTC
>JANJFQ010000014.1 GCA_025435355.1 Candidatus Methanophagales archaeon
CAGCTTTGTCCCACGTGTAGGGCACATGCAGTCTCGCCCCTACAATCGTTGTTGCAGTTTCTGGAACCGGCAGGTCGCTCGCAGTCCAACTGGCATTGTATGTTGTCCAGTTCGGGTAATCGCTTGCACTCAGATAGTAACTGTCGCCGAACGAGGATGCCATGTTACCTCTGAGTTCAATAGTCATCCCGGTAGTAATGTCGTCACCGCCTGTGTATCGCTTGCCTTTGTAGCCGTTATTCACTACCGTCTTTGGTTGAACAGTTTCATTATTCGCCTCATCTGATTCATTAATCTCGGCATTGCAGTCAGCAATAACCGTTATTGTTACAGTAGCGCCCGCATATCTAATCGTGGGGTCCGTGACGGTTATCTCCTCGCTTGCTCCAACCTCCAATCCGGCTATCCACACTTCTTCGCTATACCCATCAACTGCGAAACTTACATTAAATGCACTTGCATTCGCAGTGCCATTGTTCGTTATCGTTGCACTGACGTTATTGCTTTCGTTTGCGAACAGATAGCCGCAATTTGGCGAGATAGCTGTTACGTTCAGGTCTGGTTTTTCTTCCACCGCCATTGCAGGTATTACTGCGCATACTGACATCACCATTATCGCTGCTAAGATCGTGCATAGCAATCTTATACTATTATCGCTTTTTTTACTTTTCATTTTATTCACCCCCTATTTTTCGTTACCTTCCTATTCTTCCATGATTTTTTAGTAAGAGCCAGTATAAAAGAGTATAAGTAGAGATAACCTATGTTGAGAGAATATGATAAGGACATATGTCGAAAACATATTTTTTGAGAATACAGCAATTACAGGTGTAAGGAAACCTGTAAATTATAAATAACCCCTTATTTAAACCTCTTTAGAAAAAGCGTTTACAGAAAAATTTCTTTCGTAACGCTTTCCGTTCATAATAAGAAAGGTTAAGTGGTTAATATGAATAATATAAGAGCTTTTGGCAAAACGTTGGACAAGATTTTGGAATTGCTGAAAGATTCGCAATGGCATTTAACGGATGAACTTAAAGCTAAACCTCTTTTCTTATCCGATGAGAAATTAAATGAAATCATTCGCTTCTTCGAAGAGTATAAGTTTATCAGCTTTAATAAAGAAGAGAAGAAGGCTAAGATAGAACCCTTAGGCTTATCTTTTTTGGAACTCCCTTCAGAAGAAATTATATCAAAATAAATGTCCATAAGTGCAGATAAATTTTAAACTATTGATAAAATATTTTTCATTTATCGTAAGGCTTATATAATTCTTCGGTAAATCAATTAATAAAGGAATGAAAATGACACAAACATATGACAATGCAGGTATGGGTATGAAAGCCCTCGATAGAATCTTAGAATTGTTGCATGATTCACAGCCACATTCGTTGGGTGAAATAAAAGTTCAAATTGCTTTACGCGCTGAGAAGCTCGCCCTTATTCTCGATTTCCTTGCTGAACACGATTTTATCGAGCTTAGGGATGAGAATAGCGAGGCGACGATAACCCCCTTAGGTTTGTCATTCTTAGAACTCCCTTCGGAAACACTTTCCGCGTAAGCATTTTTTATCGTAGAACCTGCTCAACTCCCCTTAATCCCTTCAGCAAGTCTTTCCCTTTCTCTGTAAGATGATACACCTTCCCTCCCCCCACCGAGTCTTCTTCCCTTTCCCCTACAAAACCATGCTCTATGAGGAAATTAAAATGTTTTTGAAAGTTTCTCCAATCTAAATATGCTTTTTGCATGATGTGTGTCTTTTTCGCCACACCCCCTTCTTCGGATAGCGCCCTCAATATATCCAAAATGATTTCCCATCTGCTTCTAATAGGTCTTTTTCTTCTCATTTTTACTTCGCCATTCCCTCTGCTCAACCGTACAGTTCTGGAAGGAAAGGTTATGCTATTGCCTCACAGATGCATCTTCATATTTAACTGGAATGAAAAGCACTATTAACAATTTTTTTACCGCATGCCCCTTCGCTTTATGTTCAAAAAAAATATAAATGTTACCTTAAAAGCTTTTCGATTTTTTCTCCATCCCTCCTTAGTTCCATTAAATCTTTTTAGCTTATAACTAAAGTAATGGTTAGTTGTCAGGTATTAGTGGCCCTAAAACCTAAACCTACATCCTCTGCGTTCTCCGTGAACTCTGCGGTTAATCTGACAATGTCAAGAAATACATGTTTATTCAATAAGATTATAATATGGATGCATTATAGTATATAAAGTAGGAGGTAAGATAAAAAATGGCTTTTGAATGGATAATCGGAATAGTATTTGTGCTATTGCTTATATTAGCGTCGTCAATAAAGGTAGTGAAGGAATACGAGCGAGGCGTAATCTTCAGACTTGGACGCTTAGTAGGAGCAAGGGGACCCGGGCTGTTCTTAATCATACCCATTTTCGAGACCATGGTAAAGATAGACTTAAGAGTGTCCGTGTTTGATGTCACGCCACAAGAGGTCATAACCCGCGATAACGTCACCGCAAGAGTGAATGCCGTGGTTTATTACCGTGTGCTTGACCCCGAGAAGGCGGTAACCGCAGTGGAAAGATACGAGTATGCCACTTCTCAAATCGCTCTGACTACGATAAGAGGCGTGATAGGGCAAGCGGAACTGGATGAATTACTCTCGGAAAGGGACAAGCTAAACAAACGATTGCAGCTCATAATTGACGAAGCGACAGACCCCTGGGGGATAAAAATCTCTGCGGTGGAGATAAAAGATGTAGAGCTGCCAAAAGAGATGCAGCGTGCTATGGCTGCACAGGCAGAAGCAGAAAGGAATAGAAGAGCGCGAATTATCACTGCGGATGCGGAGTTCCAGGCGGCGAAGAAAATTGCAGAAGCTGCGCACGTCATTCAAAAAGAAAAAGGCGGGATGTTCATTCGAACGTTACAGACAATAAAGGAGGCAACGGAGGAAAAAGCTACCACTGTCGTCATTCCGTTCCCAATAGAAATGCTCGACGCTTTCGGACACCGACCCGAGACAAAGTCCAAATCAAAAGAAGAAACAGCGGACACAACTGAATGAAATATATTTACTTTGATAAAACTTTCTTTTTAAGAAAGTTTTATGGGGAAGCAATTCTTAGAAATAACCGAGAAAAAAGAAGTAGAAAAGATAATCGTTGATCTCAGCACGAAACTTGCAAAAAAAATCGCCACTAAGACGGAGAAAGTGAAAATAGAAGACGGAGAAGCACTCGGTAGAATTGCTTCTGCCGCTATTTTTTCCCCTCTTGATATCCCTCCTTTTGATCGCTCCACTATGGACGGTTATGCAGTTGTAGCTTCCGATACATTCTATGTCGTTGAAAATAACCCTTCTACGTTGATTATAAAAGGCTATATCCAGGCAGGTGAGTTCCCTTCGCCTTCACAATACGTAGAAACGGGCTATTGCGCGGGCATATCTACCGGTGCACCCATTCCAAAAGGAGCGAATGCTGTTGTAAAAGTCGAAAATACGTTTGAGTACGAGGATGCAGGGGCAAAAGACGCAGGAGGTAGGAAAAAGATAAAAAAAGTGAGGATATACAAGCCAGTCGCTCCTGCTGAGAACATCATGCTCGCTGGCTCTGATATAAAGCGGGGAGAGGGGATAGTAAAGAGCGAAACCACGCTAACGCCGAGAGAAACCGGCGTGCTGGCTGCTTGTGGGATAAAGGAAGTTTTTGTTCGTAAAAAGCCGACAGTGGCAATTATATCCACCGGCAACGAAATAATAGCGCCTGGAGAAGACCTCGAACCCGGGAAAATATACGATGTTAATGCACAAACACTCAGCGATTCAGTTAGAGAAATTGGCTGCGGTTGCGTCCCTTTATTCCTCGGGATAGCCGGGGATAACACGGAGGAGGTATCTGGAAAGATAAAGGAATCGCTTGCAAAAGGTGTTGATATTATAATACTCTCAGGAGGGACCTCCGCGGGCATTGGTGACGTGCTGCCCACGGCGATCGAAGAGTTTGGTGAGATTCTCGTACATGGCGTTGACATAAAACCAGGAAAGCCATTCGTGCTTGGAACGGTCCGAGAGAAGCCAGTACCGGTATTTGGATTACCTGGAAATCCAACTTCCGCATTGATCACCTTCAACCTTTTCGTTGTCCCTTTGCTACGCGCAATATCGGGTATTCACCTTTATAAGAACGAAGAAGGGAGAGAAGGGAGAGAAGGGAGAAGGAGGGTAAAAGCGAAAGCATCGCTTAGAATCTTCTCTGAACCCGGGCGAAATGAATACGTGCTTGTGAAACTTACGAAAGTGGAATTACCAGAAGAAGACAAATTCTTTGCTTATCCTATTCTCACCGGCTCCGGTGCAATCACCTCATTATCAAAAGCCGATGGCTATATATTCATGGAGAAAGGAAAGGAAATAATAGAAGAGGGAGAAGGAGTGGAAGTTGATTTGTTGACTAAACCCTTTTCTTTTAGAAAAAGAAAAGCGTTTACGGAAAAGAAAAACACCTTCTAAAATATTTCTTTGGTAAAGCTTCCTTTTTTAAAAAGAGAGGTTTTTGGTAGTATTGAGATTTGGATTTTTTTACAAATATTTAATTTCTCTCCCTTTTCGAGTTCCTCGAATGCCCATGCATGAATTCTCCTCGCTTCTTCAATTAACTTCTTCACCCCGCCCCCCGTTGCCTTTGGAGGGAATTTATTTATATATAAGGTGAAATTGATAATAATCTAACGAAGAATAAAATCCCGCCTTAACTCAGTTTGGAAGAGTGCGCGGCTGTAGTGTGATTTCTGACCACCTCCCAAAGGGTCGAATAATCCGCGCGCGGACACCGTGATGTCCCCGGTTCAAATCCGGGAGGCGGGACTTTAAAAATAAAAAATGACAGAAATGAAAGAATTGTTGAAAAAATTAGCCGAGGCACACGGTGTTCCAGGCTACGAAGACGAAATAAGGGCGATCATAGAAGCAGAGATAAAACAATATGTGGATGAGATAAAAACAGACAAGTTAGGGAATCTGATAGCAAAGAAGAGGGGCAAAAAACCTTCTGTTATGATTGCTGCACACCTCGATGAGATAGGGCTTATGGTGAAGCATATAGAAGACGAAGGTTTCGTAAGATTTACAACCATAGGTGGTTGGTTTGACCAGACGCTACTCAACCAGCGCGTGATTTTACACGGCAGCGATAAGGAGAGAGTGTATGGCGTTATAGGCTCGAAACCACCGCATAAAATGAAGGGAAAAGAGAAGGAGAAGGTGGTAAAAACCGAAGATATGTTCATAGACGTGGGCGCGCACAACAAAGAAGAAGTGGAGCAAATCGGCATCTCTATCGGAACACCAGTAACAATAGATAGGCACTTTGTAGACCTCAAAAACGAAAGAGTCACCTGTAAAGCTTTTGACAATCGTTCCGGCGTTACAATAATGATAGAAGCACTTAAAAGGGCAAATACCGAATCCGAGGTATATGCAGTAGGCACAGTGCAGGAGGAAGTAGGGTTGAAGGGAGCACGAACTTCTGCATTTGAACTCACCCCTGACGTGGCGATCGCAATAGATGTAGATGTCGCAGGTGGGCATCCGGGAATAGAAAAGAAAGACACGACAGTAGAGGTAGAGAAAGGTCCCGTAATTACCGTCTCCGATGCTGCGGGTCGTGGCTTAATAACACCCCCCTCGGTGTTGAAATGGCTTAAGGAGACCGCATCTCACCATAATATCGAATGCCAGCTCAGTGTATCAGAAGGCGGCACGACCGATGCAACTGCAATACTACTTACAAGAAGCGGCATACTCACTGGTGTAATAGGTGTGCCTACAAGATACATTCACTCACCTGTGGAGTTATTAAGCCTGAGAGACCTCGATAAATGCGCGGAGCTCATTGCAAGAGCCTTAGAGCGAGTGGGGAATTATTTCTAATTAAACCCTTTTCTTTTAGAAAAAGAAAAATGCCTCTAAGAATAAACCTTGGTGGCATAGTTCCCTTTTCTACCATAGACTGGCGAGGAAAAGCGGCAATGGTGATATTTCTCAGGAGGTGCTCCCTTCGTTGTATATATTGCCAGAATTATAACCTGTTAGAGGACGATAACTATGTTGAACTGCAAGAAATAGAAGAGGACATAAAGAAAAACGAGGATTTCATAGATGCTGTGGTTCTTTCTGGCGGTGAACCCTTCATGCAGCCCAGAGCAATAGTGGCTATTTCTAAATATGCAAAGAAACGGGCACTCTTCGTTGGCGTGCAGACAAACGGATTTTACCCCGAGGTTATCGAATCTATGTTAAAAGACGAAGGAAAAGAGGAGCTAATTGATAAAATCTTCCTCGACATTAAGGCGCCGCTATCCGATGAAAAGCTGTATGATAAACTAACAAAAGTTCCTAATGTGGTGGAAAGAGTAAGAAATACGCTGGATGTTTGTGTGCATGCGCAGAAAATAGACCTCGAACTGGTGACCACGGTATTCAAAAATCTCGTCGGCGCAGAGGAAGTGACGCGCATAGCGAAAGAACTCGAAGAGGCGGGTGCCGCACACTGCCCGTATGTAATACAACAGGGGAGAATCGAACTCGTTCCCGGTAAGGTAATAAAAGAAGCGGATGTGTTCAGCCACGAAGAATTGAAAAAACTCGCTGCACTTGCATACCGTGCCGCATATCTGAAAGACATCAGAATCAGGACAAAGGAAGATGGTGAAGAAGTGATTTATAGGAGGGACCAATGGTGAGCGTTTTTATTGAGGCAGTGCCTGCGAACGTGCTCATTGCAAAAGCAGTTTGCGAAGATAACCGCAGCGGTAACAATGCAAATTACACATGCTTCGGAATGCAGATAAGGATAAGGGGTGATAAAAAACTTGTTTTGAAGCGAGAAATTATTGAACAAGCAATTGGCAGGGGGTTGACCGAAAACGAATGGCAGAGCGTTACCTGGAATTACATTGGAACTATTACCAAATCAGAGCAAAATGAAATCGTATTCGAGGATTCCGCGGAATCAGAAATCATGGATGCGTATTGGGACAAACGATTGGAGAGTTTCAAAAAGGAAAGTTCTTTTTAATGAAAAAGTGTAAATCAGAGAACATGACAAAGATAGAATGCGTTTACTGGAAAGATAAAATCGGTGGGGAAACAGAGAGGCTGGTAACAGAGGCGTTCAGCTACGGCTTCACCGTCGGTCCGCATGGCGAATGGGAGATAGTCATCGCAAAGGAGGATAAAGAAGTGAAGAAAAACGAACTCGTGAACATAAAGATAGAAGAGATAGACGTGCCTCCGAAGGCGATAGTCTTGCCCTGCTTCATACAGCGACACGCACTTGGTATCGTTCCTTCACTTGCAACTGTGGGAAAGCCAACACCTGTTGAAGAAAGGAGGGTTCTTGATGAAGTCATTTTTCACCCAATATGCGATGGTGTGGTGAATAAAGGGGAATTACTCACCGTTGTGAATATATTTTATGCTGCAATCGAGCGAAGACTTGCAAGGGGAGCGGCGGAGAAGTGGCTGCGCGAGAGATACAGGTATTAGTGCTTGCATTTGTCGGTGCACCGGCGGCGGGGAAGACCGAAGCGGCATCAGTGGCAAAGGAGATGGGCATTCCGG
Source organism: Candidatus Methanophagales archaeon (assembly GCA_025435355.1). Taxonomy (GTDB): domain Archaea; phylum Halobacteriota; class Syntropharchaeia; order Alkanophagales; family Methanospirareceae; genus WJOV01. The sequence goes on from JANJFQ010000014.1 coordinate 7,599, forward strand.
TCATAACGATGGGAGAGGTGATAAGAGAGGAGTTGCGAAAGCGAGGTCTTCCGTTAAGCGACGAAAATGCAGGCAGAGTTGCGAATGAGCTTAGAGCGCACGAAGGGATGGATGCGATTGCAAAACGGTGCATCCCGCTTATAAAGGACCTAGAGAGGAAAAAAGCGGAAATAACGGTCATCGTGATAGATGGAATAAGAGGCATTGCAGAAGTAGAAACGTTCAAAAAGGAATTTTGCAGTGATTTCGTTCTTGTGAGAGTAGAAGCGCCTCTTTACCTCAGATATGAACGAATAAAATCCCGTGGTAGAGGCGATGACTTATTAAGTATTGAGGAATTTAAGAATCGAGAGGAAAGGGAGAAGGGATGGGGCATGGAAGAAGCGATGAAAAAAGCAGATAAGGTTGTAAAGAATGAAGTGTCTTTAGAGAATTTAAAAGAGCAGATAAAAGGGATTCTTCTCAGGTATCCGCTCGAACAAACAGTGATATGAGGCTATCTTGTGATGAGTTCGTGGAGCGGAAGACATTCTACAAGTTCCATGTCGCCAGCATTCACAGTAGCATCAGAACCCGATGGGGACACTATTTTAGCTAACCGATATTGCCGCTTTGCCCTGCTCCCTTTCCTTATCAAAATACCCTCGGAATGCATATTTGCTAAATATGTTGATAACGTGCTGAGGCTTACATTCTCACCATAAGCTTCTTCATATATTTTCATTACCTGTGAAGAAGTGAACCAATCCTTTGGAGCCTTTTTTTCATATCTCAAAAAATATGCCAATCTTTCTTTTATCGTGAGGTCCCCGTATTCAACATCAGAAGGGTCACAAACGGAAGACGATGGAAGTTGATCCTCCAAAAATTTTACTATACTTCTTATCGTGGAGCTCTTAAACGATTCGTTTAATGAAGCCCCCTCACGTTCCATAGAGGTCTTCATCCCTTCTTCATTTATCACTTCCACACGCACCTTCGCCGCCATCTTCGCCCTTCACCCCTTCACCGTTTCAATGAATAAATGAAGATATAATTCAAAGTTATATATAAAGCATATGCAAAAGGAAAGAAAAACACCCTCATTTCCTATGGAGAGAAGTAGTGAAAAGATGAAAAAGAACGGCACTTGTAAAAAAAAAATATAGCATAAAGGATAAATAATTCTTTAACAGCAGGGGACGAAGTGAAATTGGCAGCAAAGAGAGAGTACTACGAAACTTTAGGCGTGGATAGAGGGGCATCGAAGGAAGAAATAAAGCGCGCGTATCGGAGATTAGCGAAGAAACATCATCCGGATTTGAATAAAGATAACTCCAAGGAGGCGGAGGAGAAGTTTAAAGAGGTATCCGAAGCTTATGAGGTGCTATCCGACCCTCAGAAGAGGGCAAATTACGATAGGTTTGGGCATGCGGGTGTTGACTTTGGTCCCGGAGGATTTGACTGGTCAAATTTCACAAGGTTCGGCGATATAGAGGACATATTAGGGGATTTGTTCAAAGACTTCTTTGGCGGTAATTCCGGATTCAGTAGAAGCAGAGGCGGTGGCGCAGGCATGGGCAGTTCCATATTTGAGCAGTTCTTCGGTGGGGGTGGATATACGAGTGCAGAGGGAAGATATAGACCCAGACCTGAGAGAGGACGCGACATCAGATATGACATTGAGATAGACCTTGAGGATGCAGTGAAAGGAATGGAGAAGGGGATAAGCCTTTCTAAGGAGGAGAGATGTCCGGATTGCAAAGGAACAGGCGCTTCAGGTAACGGGTTACGAACTTGTTCCGCGTGCGGTGGAGCCGGTCAAGTAAAAAGGGTGCAACGGATGGGGTTTGCTCAATTCGTCTCCACCTCTACTTGTCCTCGATGCAGGGGAAGAGGAGAAGTAATAGAGAAGCCCTGCGAGAATTGCGATGGACGCGGTAAAATTAGTGTAAATAAGCGAATATCAGTGCGGATACCCGCGGGTGTGGATACCGGAAACAGATTAAGGATTGCAGGTGAAGGGGAAGCGGGGGAAAGAGGCGGACCAACGGGCGATTTGTATGTGGTGATACATGTAAGAGAGCATGAATTCTTCAGAAGGGAAGGGAACAACTTATTTTGCGAAGTTCCTGTTCGCTTTGCACAGGCGGCACTTGGCGATGAGATAGAGGTAAGGACGATAGATGAAGAGAAGGCAAGAATAAAAATGCCTGTCGGTACACAGTCAGGCACGGTTTTCCGGCTGAAGAACAAAGGAATGCCGGACTTGAAAGGCTACGGCAGAGGGAGTATGCTGGTGAAAGTGGATGTAGTAACGCCGGAGAAACTGAGTAAAAAGCAAAAAGAATTGCTACGTGAATTTGATAAGGAGTGGCAAGAAGTGGGAGAAAATGGAGCTAAAGGTTCCTTTTGGCGGAACAAAACCAAAAGTAGAAGTAACGTTAATTAATTAACCATAGAAAGATGAGAGGTGAAAGACATGGAAGGACAAATAAGAACACCCATTCTCTCGGTTCTGGGGCACATAGACCATGGTAAGACCACTTTACTTGATTCAATAAGAGGCACTGCGATAGCCGCGAAGGAAGCAGGACGCGTGACACAGCATATAGGAGCAACAGAAATACCTATTGATACGATAAAAAAGATTTGTGAGCCGCTAAAAAGGGACTGGGCAGGAATAGAAGTCCCTGGTTTGCTTCTCATTGATACGCCAGGGCATCATGCCTTCGCCTCTCTGAGGAAAAGAGGAAGTGCTTTAGCTGACGTCGCGGTTCTTGTAGTGGACGTGATGGAAGGATTTCAGCCACAGACGTACGAATCGTTAAACGTCTTGAGATTATTAAAAACGCCGTTTGTCGTCGCATTGAACAAGATAGACAGGATAAAAGGGTGGGAGTCAAAGAAAAAGCCCTTTATCATTAATTATAAAGACCAGCCGGAATACGCAAGGAAGGAACTGGACACGAGGATATATGAAATAGTAGGCGACCTTTACGATAAAGGGTTCTCGACTGACAGGTACGACAGGATAAAAGACTTCGCGAGGAATGTGAGTATCGTGCCGGTGAGTGCGAAGACCGGGGAAGGTATTGCGGATTTACTCCTTGTTCTCATAGGATTATCGCGGAAGTTCTTTGAGAGAACTTTGCAGCTTCATTTAGAAGAGGCAGGTGTGGGCACAGTATTAGAAAAGAAGGAGGAAAGAGGTCTCGGAACCACGATTGACGTGATATTATACGATGGAAAGCTCAGTGTGGGCGATACAATCGTGGTGGGGAGCGTGGAGGAGGAGCCGATAATTACAAAGGTGAAGGCGTTGTTGAAACCAAGAGCGTTGCAAGAGATAAGAACAGAGCAAAGATTTGAGCGAGTAAGAACTGCGAATGCTGCTTCCGGCGTGAAAATAGTAGCTATGGATATAGAAAATGCGCTTCCTGGTTCACAGGTGCGAGTGGTCGAAGAAGAGGATATGCTTGAGAGTGTGGTGAAAGAGGTAAAGAGCGAGATAGAGGAGATGAAGATGGAGACAAGCCCTGAAGGAATAATCATAAAGGCTGATACGATAGGCTCGCTGGAAGCACTCGCTCTGGAGCTGAAAGGTGAAGGAATAGAGAAAATAAAAAAAGCAGAAGTCGGGAATATATCTAAAAGGGACGTGATAGACGCTACTACGGTTAAAGATAGTTATTTCGGTGTTATTTTGGGGTTTAACGTTGATATACTTCCGGATGCACGCGAAATAGCTTTGCAAAATAACATCCCTGTATTTATAAGCGACGTTATTTACCGATTGATAGAAGATTATGAACTCTGGGTGAAGAGCGAGCGTGAGAAAGAGAAGCGTGAGCTCGTGGATAAGCTGCCCACGCCCGCTAAGATAAAAATACTGCCGGGATGTGTGTTCCGGCAGAGCAAGCCGGCTATTGTGGGTGTGGAAGTTTTGGGCGGGAAGATAAAAACGGGTGTGGAATTGATAAAAGCGGATGGGACTGCAATTGGGGCGATAAATGAGATACAGGATAAAGGGGAAAGCATAAAAAAAGCGGAGCAGGGGATGCAAGTGGCTATTTCAATGAAGAAACCGACTGTGGGACGGCAAATAAATGAGAATGATGTTTTATATGTGGATATTAGAGAAGAGGAAATGAAAAAAATGAAAACGTTGAGTGAAGGGAGTTTGCTGTCCGTGGAAGAGGAGAATATATTGGAGGAATTATTGGAGATAAAAAGAAAATGCAAGTAGTAATAAGCGACCCGAAAAACGGGAAGGCGTATAAAGTGGAAGGTAAAGATGCGGAAACCAGTGCTTTATTCATAGGGAAACGAATAGGCGACGTTGTGGATGCGGATATTCTCGGCCTGGGAGGATATGAATTCGAAATAACCGGTGGCTCGGATAAAGATGGCATGCCAATGCGGAAAGATGTATTGGGGACTGCGCGGAAACGGATTTTAATCACTTCTCCACCGGGTTACAGACCAAAAGAGCAGGGTACGAGGAGAAGGAAGTCGGTCAGGGGTAACGAAATATCAACGGAAATATCGCAGATAAACGTGAAGATAAAAGGGTATGGGACGAAGCCGATTGAGGAGTTATTGGGAAAAGAGGGAGAGGAGAAGTAGAAATAAAAGAAGTCGTGAGCATGAAGAAGAACGTGAAACAATTGACAAAAGGACAAGTAGTTAGCAAGGTGAGCAGGCACTTAAGAAGGATACCCGAAGAGCAGCAACAGAAGTTTGGCATTTCAGTCCTGCGAATTACAGCTCTTGTCGAACTAAGCGAGCTAATCCTCATCCTTCTCATTCTCGCTCTCTCTGTTTCCGGTTGGGCATTGCATGGAATAATTATCTGTTCTCTGCTCGTGGGTTCGTTCGTAACGAATATGGCATGGTTCGTGCTGATGAAGAGAGAAAAAGTTGAAGACTGGCGGGGAGAGGGCATGAAAAAGATGGAACGAATGACAAAAGCACAAGTATTCAATCTGATGATAGGACACTTAAGGGGGCTATACTATGTGCAGAAGGAGAAGCGAAGCGTTTCTGTCCTGCGAATTACAGCTCTTGTCGAGCTAAGCGAGCTAATCCTCATCCTTCTCATTCTCGCTCTCTCTGTTTCCGGTTGGGCATTGCACGGAATAATTATCTGTTCTCTGCTCGTGGGTTCGTTCGTAACGAATATGGCATGGTTCATGCTGATGAGAAGAGAGATATGAGCGGGGATGTAATTGCTCAACACCCTGTGTGTGGGTTGAAATCCTAAATCCTAAACAAATCCCAATGACAAAAATTAGAAATTCAAAACAAACCTTTCTTTAGAAAAGAAAGCTTTACCAAAGAAACTATTATTGTTTAGAGCTTAGAAATTAGGATTTAGGGTTTTCCACGCTTTATTGTGCACATACTAATGGCTGGTATCCAATCATCATATCTGTTCCCATTGGCATCTATGAACTCTGTACATGTTATCTTTCCTCCGGTTGCATTAAATTCATGTTCATGTATTATCTGCGGATAAGAACCTGTGCGTATGGTGTAGTTGTAAGTTTCATTTGCGTTTAGGATGAAAGGCACATCGAAAGATATATTATGCCAATCTCCTTGATAGCCAGCCCAATTAGCAGTTACATTCCAAGTTTTATTCCATATCCTCACGTATTCCGTATGCCCGCCTGACCCTGTGCATGGATATGTGTAAAGTTGGGATACCGTGATTGTTTGATTTGGCATAATCGTTCCGTTGTGCGTGCCGAAGATGCTCGGATATGTGCCGGCTCCTGTATTGAAGACAGCTACGGGCGGTAACCAGTCATATAAAAACACATCAGTATAAAATTCAGCTACGTCTTCATTTTCGATAATCAGACCAACTTCCCTGTTGTTTGTCGGGCTATATTCATTCCAATTGATGCTTGAAATCAAAACTTTGCTGCGGTCAACAATCACGGCTTTGTTGTGTGTTTTGTTAAGCCCCGTCTCATTGATTTCGATAAATTTTGCCTCCATGTTTAATCCATCGAGTGCTGCAATATCCTTCACATAGTCGATTGTAGCTTTGTTAAATTTAAAACTATACGTTGGGTTCAGCAATATCTTCACTTCGCATCCTCTCCGCGATGCATTGATTACAGCCTCTAAAAAAGGATTTGGGTCTGCAGCATACGGCCCCCAGTCCTTGCGGATATAAAGCTGCTCGACATAAACGGATTTCTTCGCTCCCTTCATCATCCCAATAATAGATTTTGTCTGCAGTAGCGAGGTATCAGGAGCTAAAACAGGAGAAACGTTAAACTCGCCAGAAATAAATTTGCTGTCAAACGGATGCGAGTAATTACCAGTCGGGATTGTGCGATTTGGTACAAAATCAGGTGGAGGACTGCCATATTTGTTTCCATAGAGAGGGTCATCCGTGGTAAATGGGAAACTATCCTTGCTTGCTGGCTTCCAGTCTTCAAAGAAGACCTCGCTGAAATAAGTTGTTACACCCAGATTGTGTATAATAATGCCCCAGCCTCTGTTCCCGAAAGTATTGTTAGCAGGCACACCTGTATTTTTCCAGTTCTCTGACATTACCATCGTCGTTTCATTGTCTATAATCGCGTATTTCGCATGATTGAACGCGTATCTGTCATGAATGCCTCTACTTTTATCATTTATCATGAACCTGACCTCTCCGCCGGCAGCAACGGTTCGGTTTGCAATGTACCTTTCTTCATCGTCAATCCCATTTACCGGGTCACCTTCGAGCATTATTTTAACTTCAACGCCCCTGTCTATCGCATCAACGATATGGTCCATCAAATAGAAATTGTGAAATTGGTAAACATTGAGGTAAATTGATTCTTGTGCGTTATCAATTGCATTTACAATCTCGTTAAAGCTGCTGTCCGGAGAGGTGAATACCGTTACATTCCCGTTAAAGTTAAAAGACTCATAGGGAAAGTGCGATTGCCCAACGACGTATATTCGATAATCATCCCAATCCGCAGATGTATTCGTATCTTCATATTGCCCGGTTTTCTCGTTTCTGTCCCGCTCTAAAATAATACCTTCAGCTACGCCTTTCACCGGACTACCGGTCCATCCGGCTCCTGCATACACAGAGTTACCATAAATCACAACGTCTATTATCTCATCTTCGTTATCTTTTAGAATCACTTCGTCACCGTTGTTGGCAAGGATTAACGTTCTATACTTCTCCATATCTGGTGTCGAGTCAGAATCCACACCATATTCAAAATCTGCTTCCTGAAGCATCGCATCATAAAATGCAGTTGCGTTGTAAGCAAGGTATAGACTGCTTCCGGCATTTATATTCGTCCATTCCGGGAACGTAATAACGGCTTCACAGTCAGTAATCTGCCATCCACCGATGTTGATTGAACCCCCGGTAGGATTGTGTATTCTTATGAATTCACCATCGGTATCCCCTTTCTGATAGGTATCATAATATACTTCGGTAATGGTAGGTGCGTGAATCGTTGCCGTTGAAGAGCATCCAAAGCTTACAAATGCCATTGATGCGAATAGAACCGCGAATATCAATGCCATTCTAATTTTCTCTTTTCCACTTATCGTTTTTCTACCACCTGTCTTTTGTATAATTATCCCGCAGTTTAACTTTTTTTCGTTCCAAAGTATTTATTCTTCTCATTTCATGGCTTGAATAGATTATCAGAGGATTTGGATTTTACAGTGAGAAATGGAAAGGGGTTGAAAAATCTACCGGGGGCAATAGAAAAGGATTTGGAAGTTTACGGCATTGATTCGGAAATACGAATAGAGAATGACGATGAAATCTCGTTTTCATTCAGAATAGGTGCGGAGGGACCTTTATTTACAAAGGAAATAGCAAGAAGCTTTGTGAGGATTGAGATGAGCAAAAGAGAGGATATATTTATGACCTGTGGTTCTTGCTCAGGAAAGGGACGAGGTTTGATTTAAGCTTAGCCAATGAGAAAATAAGGTATTATGAGAAGTTTTTTGAAAAGGATGTGTTTATGGCGAGAATAATCTTACATTTATACTTCTCCCACACTCAGGGCATTCCGGTTTTGAAATCCTCTTTCTAACGAGATACCCTGTCCGCCCTATCAATAACCCACCACATCCCGGGCAGAAAGTATTCTCGTATTCATGTCCCGGAACGTTTCCAAGATAAACATACTCGACACCCGCCTCTTTTGCAATCTCATGTGCCTTCTCCATGATTTCAATGCTTGTCGGCGGCACGTCGAGCATCTGATGAGCGGGATAAAAACTTGAAAAATGCACGGGTATCGAAGCATTTAAATCAACCGCCCATTCCGAAAACTTCTTTATCTCCTCCTCGCTATCATTATATCCTGGTATAATCAAATACGTCAGTTCGATATGTATCTTCTTCTCCAACATCCTCTCGCATGTCTCAAGCACAGGCTTCAACTTAGCACCACATATCTTATGGTAAAAATCCTCACTAAACGCCTTCACATCCACATTCGCCGCGTCTAAGAACGGCGCTATTTCATTTAACGCCGCTTCACTTATATATCCATTCGTCACGTAAACAGTGTAAAGCCCTTCTCGTTTCGCTAACTTCGCACAGTCATACGTGTATTCAAACCATATCGCAGGCTCATTGTAAGTCCACGCAATGCCCTCGCATCCCGATTTCTTTGCTCGACTTACTGCTTCCTCTGGTGGCATCTCTGTCGTATAGACGTCACCTACCTTAGCAGTTGATATGCTCCAGTTCTGACAGTGTTTGCACCGGAAATTACAGGAGATTGTGCCAAGCGAAAAAACAAGTGTCCCGGGGAAGAAATGGTATAACGGCTTCTTTTCTATCGGGTCCTCGTTTGCAGATGACACGCGGTTATAAATAAGCGTGTAGAGTTTTCCCTCCATATTTTGCCTTGTTCTACATACCCCATACCCATTTTCTGCTATACTGCAATGATGTGCGCAGATATTGCACTTCACCTTTGCATTTTCCAGTTCATACAACATTGCTTCTTTTAACGCCATAAAACCACCTCCGCAGCTTTCTTTACCTCTTCTCTGTACTTTTCAAGCGTATAGACGCCCACTTTATAATTTTTACGGAATACTCGGCTGAGCATTGACACGAGCGAAGAAACTTCACGTAAACTCCTGAACGCTCGTGGGCTCTGCCCACGACCCTGTAAGGGCTTATCAACAACAACTTTCGCCGCACTTTCTTTTAACTCCTCTTCCTTTTGTCCCTGGAAATCCACTATAACATATTTCGCAGCCACACATGCTTTTTTGCTTATTTCCTCTTCCACTTCCCGTATCCTCCGCTCCTCATTTAATTCTTCTGCTACACCCTCGCTAAGTTCATTTATGCCGGTATATACCGCGCGTTTGAATAATCGCCGCTCGTTTATCCGCTCCATTATCTCTCTTGGGTAGCCCTTTGCATTCCGTAGTGCAACATCTATCTCAGAATCGTCCATCTTTCTTAATGCCAATGCGTGTTGCAGGCAGTAGTCCTCAGACATAGATTCCGATTCAATAAAATGCTCAACCGCTTTCAAAAACATCAACTGCGCTATCCTGCTCGTATGATGATTATAAACGGTGGGGTACATTAAGAATCTCGAAAAAAGTAGATATTCCGCAGGTAATATCCCTTTTTCCGTTATAACGAGACTTCCTTTGGCGAAATCCAGCCCTTGAATAAGTCTTATATTGTCAACAACGCCGTATGCCACACCCGTATAATACGAATCGCGGACTAAATAATCCATCTTGTCCACGTCTATTTCGCCGTTTAAAATCTTTGAAAGTTCCCTCTCACCCTCATCGCTCGCCCTTTCTCCTTTTATATATCCCATTATCTTTCTCTTATCCATACGATGTTCTTCTAAGACTTCTGCAATAGACGTTGCCGATGATTCTGCTTCAGCGGCGTCTTGCTCGAATAATATATCTTCAATGTCTTCATGGCTTCTCCCCGTGAACTTTTTTAGCAGTGGCTCAGTCGCATGCGAATAAGGACCATGTCCAACGTCGTGGAGTAAAGAAGCAACAAGAAGCTCTTTCTCTTCCTCTTTCGCTACTTCCAGCGTGTCAAGCAAAACGTTCATCAAATGATAAGTTCCGAGGGAATGCTCAAATCGCGTATGATTTGCCCCGGGATAAACTAAATAAGAGAACCCAAGCTGTCTTATTCTCCTCAACCTCTGCATCTCCGCAGAGTCTATTATCGCAATTGCAAGTTCGTCTATTTCTATGTATCCATGTATCGGGTCGCGTATTACCTTTCGCATTCTATTTTGTCAGTAATCAATCAGCATGAATGACTTCTATCAACTTCATAAGCACCTTTTCCAATTCCGCCATGCTTTTAGACGCCGCATCAACTATCATATTATACTCCAACTCTTCCTCCGCGATTATACCATGTGCATAATTGTCCACCGTGCTTACGTTTGCGTATCGAAGCCCTAACTCCTTCGCAAGTGTCGCCTCCGAAGCCATGCTCATTCCTACCACATCCGCATAGTTTTTTATGAGGTTTATCTCCGCTCTGGTTTCGAGCCTCGGACCCATGGTCTGGAAATAAACGCCATTCTCAACGAGGTCGACACCAATATCTTTTGCCACTTTTATTATTGCAGTTCTCAAACCTTCATCCAAGCCCGGTGTAACGTGAACGAGTTCGTCATCATAAATGGAGGGTATGCTGCACAGACTTATGTAGTCGTGAGGAACGACTAAGAACCGTGGTTTTATCTCTCGCTTCAAACTGCCGACAGAAGTAACACCTATGATTTTCTCTACGCCCAACTCCTTAAAAGCCATTATATTCGCTTTATAATTTATCCTGTGTGGTGGGATATTTCTTTCCTTACCATGTCTTGGGATGAAGATAATCTCGTGTGCAGCAGTAGAGAGAAGGTAAACTGTGCCGTACTTTATCTCAACCTCTTTCTCCTTCGCACCTTCAAGAAGCTTCGTGCCAAATAAACTCGTTCCGCCAATTATGCCGAGCGACATTTTATATCATAATTCAACTTCCTTTATAAAAATTACTCTCTATAAAAAACAGGTATTTGTATAGAACCACGAGATTACACAAGATTAACACAGAAGGTAAAAAAATTATTAAATTTCGGTAAGAAAAAGTTAGAGATGAAAAGAAGAATCTTGTGAAAATTATGGGGCTCTGCCCCATGTCCCCGCAAGCCCGGAAAGGGCTTATGTGTAATCTTGTGGTTATAAAAGGAGCTATACAAATACGAAAATATCTTCCCACTCCCTTTCCCCAATCACAACCTCGAACTCCTTAGCAGAAAGAACAGGCTTCTTAAAATGAATGAAATCCTCTGTCAGTCTTGGGCACGCGGTATTCACAAATGCGTCCACTTTAAACGCAAGCAATTTCTCCTCCCCTATTTCATCCATCGTAATCAAATAAGCATTTAATCCTTTCTCTATCGCTTTTATCCGCAAAGCAATCGCACTATTAAGATTAGACTGACCACTTTTCATACCTATGATTACACCAAACGACTTTGCATCCAACGCACGCTCTATCGCGACATACCGCTTCTTCCTCAGTTCTTCAGCCTCGTATATGCTTATTTGCATGGTGAACGGGTCAGCAGCAATTACACGCTTCCCGATATACAAAGTGAGTCCAGCAGGATGAAAACTTCCACTGCCTATAAACAAAATCTCTTCACAGGGAACCATCGCCGCGGAAGAGAAATCACAGCCCAATACCAGCCCTTCGTATTTCAGGTTACGCGATTTACCAATTACCGCTTTCTTTCCAAAACGAGCGAGCAACTTTTTCGCCTCTTTCAACGCGTGAACGTGCTGTAACGTTGCCACTAACCCCACCGTGTCACCTTTTATTTCGGTTACCGCCTTCTCCACCACTGGCTTTACGTCAACTCCGCTTCTGAGTTCTATGAAAACACATTTCTCTTTCCTACTCCGCAGTTCAGTATGCCCGAAATGGAAAAGCACGTCCACTATTCTCTCCAGCTTCTCATCAACGTCGCATGCACCATAGCATGAGTTCCCGGATATTATCACTTCCGCTCCGGTCTCTTGTGAGATCTCAGCGGCAATATCCGTTGCCTTAGTTTTAAGACCCTCAGGGAGCTGCAGCCCAACTCTTATCGCCCTTCTTTCTTTTATCAATTCCTTTATCTTCTCTAATTCAAACTCGTATGAATTCTTTAGCATCATCTAAAAGAAAGTGTTTTGTAAAAAAAAATAAAAAGGGGGATTTAAATAATAAAAATCCCCTCACTTTTTTACTGTACATAAAGTATAACTTTCTTCCATTTTTTTCCTCTTTCTTTTCTTTTATCATTGAAATCTCTAAAGGTGCGCCGTCACCATATACATCCGGCATCACTTCAGAAGCCCGCTGGACAACTAAACGGAGCAAAAAAAGAGGTGAACCTATCCGATTTCTATCGTGACGACGATCCTGTATACGCTGCAAACATTTTCGACATTGCTCCTTCATAGATAAGATAACGTCACGGATAACGGGCGAAGTGTGAGCACGCTCGGCACGCTTATCATAGTCGCTGTGCAGCCATTTGTTGGAGATCATTGCTCATATGATTCAACAAAGTCGACGAGTTCCTCGAAGCGACGTGCGATGTGTTGATTATTGAAAAGCTGCTTGACCTCGTTGAACTCGCCTGCATTCCTGACTTCATCGGCGATGAGCCCATCTGCCTGCTTGAACAACTCTTTAATCAACGGTGCAGCCGTGTTGCTGTAGAACACATGCCGGACATTGCCCCACCTCGTCACCCCTCCTGGGGTTCCGATGTATGTCAAGACCATCCAGCTGACAATATCCTGCCGTACTGAAGTGGGGCACAAAATCAGTCCCCCACAATCTTGAAATGTGCGAAGCAATTCGCCGTGCTTGGAGAACGCGTCCCACGCCACCCCGACCTTCCGCATCTGCGCGAGGAAGCCGAGGAAGAAGTCTTCGCGCTGCTTCTCGCGCAAATAGCCGAAGATACCTGCGGCAATGCAGACCCCCGCCATCTGCCGATACAAAGGCTTGCGGCCAATCTTGGCCTGCGCGAAGTGTGCAAGATTCAGCTTCACATGATTGTGAGTGTGCTGAGCAAAGATCGCAAGGAAGCGGTAGGCATTCTGTCTGACGATCTCTACTTGCTCCTTGTCGAGGGCGGTGCTAATGAGGAACTTACAAATCTCTTCCTGCCGAGGTTGCGGTGCGTGCTCGTAGTCCTCAGTGAGTCCCTCAGTTGGCTCGGCGACATCAGGCTGGTTGATCAAATCTTTGACATCAGTAATGCGTATTGCCTGAATCGGGTCCCGCGACAGAACCACATCGATACAGGTACGAAAGATGTAAATACAATCCACGACTTCTGCTTCGTATTCGTTGTCTTCGTGCTCGAGGTCGCGCCGGATTTCATAACACCTCGAAAGGCGACGCCATTCAGGTCGAGTGAGGAGGCCCATTCGATATGCGAGATCTATGAGCTTGGCAATCGAGTAGTCCTCGAGGCTCTCTGGACTCAAAATCGGAGGTAGCTTGTAGAGTCGGGCTGCCTGCTCAGCGACATCAAGCCCGGCAATGTCCACTTTCTCACGCAGGTCATGAACGGCTGCATTGAAGATCCTCTGGCACGCACTACTCGGGTCGACAGGCAAGAGGCGATAGACTCGCTGGATCAGCGACTTGGCCTGCTACTCTGGGCGTATCTTCGTCAGGAGTGCAGGTACTTCGGAACTCTGCACAAGCTCGGCACTTGGTAGAGGTACCAGAGCTTCCTCTTCTTCTTCGGGCATAATTCTATCCTCTTGCTCTATTTTTTATCCCTTCCTTATGTTGCACCATGCCTATGCTTTCTTCTTCGTATAGTAGTAATACGCTGCCGCGCCGACAATGACCACTGCGATGATAATGCCGATGATCAATCCCCATGATGGCTTTACTGGCAGTACTACTAGTGGCTTTGATGTGGGCGTGGGCGTTATTGTTGGTGTAGGCGTTACTATTGGCGTAGGTGTTAGCGTTACTTTTGGCGCTGCGAACAGCACGAATATAGAGAAGTGATTTACCATAGCGGTTGCCTTATTGCCAACGACGGTTGTATCGAGTGCCTTCCATGCCTCTGCTTCGTAAGAGTATATCACCGGTGTTTTGCCTTCAAAGTCCGCGGTGTCAAAGGTAATGGAAATTTGTACTGGTTCACTGAACGTTGCACCCGCAGGTCCGAAGTTGTACGCGTAACCCGTGACGTAATTGAGTCCTGATGGCACTCCGGCTGGCAGGGCTGATGATGGATTGACCGTAACCTTAGTTAGGGGATTACCAGCGGCGTCTTTCGCAATTGTTCCCTCAAATATTGTTACTGATGCTTTTCCGTTTGCTGAAGATGCAGTAACCGTAGATTTTACCATGCCTTCGGGCGTTGTGGGGATTGAAGTCTCACCTGTTGCCGTAGATGAAGTTCCTCCACCACCTCTTACGCCTCCTGGCGTTGGTGTCGGAGTAATCCCGGTAATCGTAACCGTCTTTGTTATCGTTCCGCCCGGGAGTGTGGATTGCACATTTAGTGTTAGCGTATTAGATGCGCCGGGACTGTCTGCGGACACCGTCCAGTAACCAGATTTCGATTCCCCGCCAGATAGAGTAGCAAAAGTATAAGAGGTGGAACCAGAATCTCTCGACCAGCCGCTGGGTAGCGTTAGGGATGCAATAACATTTGTTGCATCTGCGGCACTCGCTGATGCAGAGTTCATAATGGTAAAATCTAATCTCACACTATCTCCGGCACTCACGGAAGTCTTATCACGGGTAAATGTCACTTCAAGAACAGGTCTTTCCTGTATGATGAGAGATATGTCTGATGTTTTTGGAGGTGCCGTACCCTCATTAGACGTGGCGGTGACCTTCAGTGGGTTAGAGTAGGTGCCTGCTGTGTTGGCGGTGACGGTCCACTGGACTGTTTTAGTCATGTTTGTCGTGAACTGTATAATTTGCTCTGCGTTTGTGATGGAGAGTGCTCCTCCAGTATTGTCCAGTAGTGTTACTGTCACGCTTATGGTTGACCCGACGTTTGATGCGGTAATGGAGCTTTCAACCGTGAACGATTCCTGCTTGACCACTGTGGAATCGTGACTAATGCTGTATATCGAGAGTGAAGAGGTGGTGGCGGATGCTATTGGCATTGTTCCAGCTATTAGCGCCAGTACAAGGATTATGGGAAGAATTTTCTTCTGTGTTATCAATTCACCATCCCTCCTTTCTCTGACATGAAATTTTGACTGAACATCATGAAGTGTCTCTCCATCGTCTCTGAGCCACCATCCGACGCTGTAACATTGAGCATAACCAGGAACTCACCGACATCAAAACCGTCACCGCCGACTGCCGTTTTTATCGTTTCGTTTGTAATTATCAGTGTCCCTTCTCCACTGGTCATTGTTCCGGTGGCGTCTATATTTTTAATCTCCTGTGGTGGTCCAAACATCTCTTCTTCAACACCCATCTTCTCTTTCCACAGCACAATCAACTTATCCACAGATATAGTCCCTGTGACCGGCGTGTTGTCGAATTTCTTTGCCTTCACCCAGATTGTTACGTTCTCATCAGTCGTAAAAAACTGCTCCTCTTTTAGTGTCGTAAGTGTTTGATTCGTGATATTCAAGGATGCTGCTGCAAATGGCCAGTCCGCGAGGCACCCTATTTCGAGCTCCCTCTCTGAGAAGTTTTTTCCGCCCATCATCTCCGAAGGAGAGCCCTGTTCTGCGCCATACATATCCATTGGAGTCCACCCCATTTCACCTCCTCCTTCAGACCATTCATTAGTAAAATCGGTATCATCGTCATACCTGCCCTCATCAGGATAATACTTGCCATTTTCGGTCTGGTCACATAGCAGGATATAGTATGATTGTGACGGATTGATATTCCCGTTCTCGTCCTTGTTGACATCACATCTAACGTCCGCCTCGGTAAATTTACCCATGTAATAAATGTCGCCATCTGGCGCCCAATCCGAGAGCGGATACAGCGGTGCATCAATCGAACTATTAACGGTGATTATCCTGCCACCCCATTTTGGTGCCATTGCAACGTAGTAATTGTCAAGCTCAGGAATCGGTTGACCGATTAGATAGGTGTTGCTCTGCTGAGCGGTTTCATTTACTACGATTATGCTGTCGAATGTCTCACTCCAATCCCACATCGCTTCTTGTGATGTCTCGTTGATGCTGTCGTATGCATATAGCATGGTGTCAGTACCGGAAACCTTAGCCACCGTTACTGTGCCACTATTCAATTCGTCATTGCTCTCGTCACCATCCATCAGACTGTCCAGTGCTTTGATCTTCACGATAAACTTCGGCTGGAATAGCGTGACCGTGACATTGTCTGTTGTGATGGTCGTTATGTTGATGCACAGCTCTCCTGGCGCCCACCAAATCTCATCGTCCTCAGAATAGGACGTGTTCTGAATAAACTGTTCGTCCTTTTTTAAGGCATACGAGATAGTCAAATTGGCTTTACTTCCGTCGGTGATGCTATCTACCGTTATATTCCAGTACTCACAGAACGTGCGAGTTTCATCCTCATTAATCGTCATGTTGTATCCCTCCAGATAGTAGTTTGTGAAGTTGTATCTGATAGTCATGCCGCCCATTGTCACCGTGATGTTATCTGAATTAGTTGATTGTGCGTCTGGGTCGCCTTTGTGGTATGACTCATTTGTCGCATTATAATACCAGCAATCATTCATATCGAACGGCCATCCTATTTGCATATTCCCTCCACACGTATAACCACTGACCGCACCGAGTCCGTCGAGCTCCTCACCGGAATATATATTCATATTACCAGCATCCTCACTCACCTTTTCTAATGTTATCTCTCCCGGTATTCCGGGTTCTGCATTTACGACGAAGTTTCTGATATCCAGCCCTGGCAGATTCCACTTCTCCTCCGGCGATACAGATACGCTGTCGTAGGATTCTGGCAGTGTCACGTTGTAATGAATGAGATACTGTCCGCGGGGTATATTCTGCTCTGCCGTGTTTAACTCAAGCAGTGCCAGACCATCCGTATTTGTCTTGTTGTACACTCCGGTTATCTGTTTATCCGGTGTAGGTCCTCCATACCACGTAAACTTATCTATCGTCACATTTGCATCTGATATCGCGTCTCCACCAGGCGTTGTCACTAAGAACGGTATCTTAATCGTAGTTCCTTTCTGGAACGTGCCGAGCCACATACCACCCCAACCACTTCTGTAACTGGTGAAGTCGAGCTTATATCTCCCGTTTTCATACCGCATGTCTATCAGATAGATTGGTTTCCCGCCGAATTCAACGGCTTCACCACCCGTAGCATTTATCGAGTCGTTTATGAAGTCGGTGGTGTTACTGACGAGCACCGTGTCGTATGTTCCCGGGGTCTGGTTGTCTGCCAGCAGCACGTAATACCGGTCCTCCCAGTAACTTCCATTTCCATCCAGGTCCACTTTCAACCACTTGTCATCGTGCATCCAATCGCATATGAACTCACCCGACAGACTCAGCGATGTGTTGACCATATGACCTGAACTAAGGGCATTTAGTCCTTCTAATTCCACTACTCCATCAGACCCTATGCTCGTTATGTTCCATTTTCTACCGCAGGATTCATTGAATTCCTCTCCTTCCTGGTATTGAGTGGTATTGTCCGTATCCGAGAAGTTGGCGTCCTCGTAGTTTATATAAAGTGTCCGCGGGCTTGTCCTGTTCACCAGTGCCCAGAACGGCTCCGGATATTGATCCGTTGACAACCCATCACATTCTACTTCATCTTCACCCATCCGCCAACAATCTTTTATGAATAGTATATGATGTCCAGCGTATGCGTCACTGGCAACCGAAGCGTTGTAGTTCGGCCACTGTGGGTCGGCTGTATCGACCTGGGTACTCGTCTCCGTAACATTGAACGATGTCTTATTCGTATATACGCTGCCCTCGGAAATCCCCATAAGATAGAACTCCGGTATAGAAATAGATACTAATTCTACCTGGAACCAGAAGTGGGTATATACCTCTGCATCGTTATCATCCACGACCTTGATTGTTGCAAAATAGGTACCTTGAGCCCAGCCCGTTAAGTTTAGCGTTATGTTGACTTTATTACCTTCTGCCGTCACCGTGAGATTATCTGCGATGTCCACCTGCGTTTTATATGGCTTGTCCATCCTCCATCCTTCGCGCATTATCTTCGTTATGTTCGTCTTCGCTGCGCTGATATTATGCGCTGGACCGCCCCATCGTTCATTAAATGCCTCTACGATGATGCTCATATTATCACCAATGCCATATCTGCGCTCCCAGTTATCGCCGGCTGGGTATGCCCATGCAATGAAAGGTCTGCACTCAATCCATGCTCTCCTTTCTTCTGTTCCTACACCATCAATCGTAGCTTCGAATACAAACTCGTGGCCTCCGGAGCTGCTAACAGTGTCTCCTGTGTACGTGAAAGTCGCTGATGTCGTAATGTTTGTCTCGATATTTTGCGATGTGCCCGGTTCTTCAATGAGCATCGGTGGTTGTGGATTCTCCCAACTGCCCATGTAGATAATCTTCTTTAGCGTAACCGTGGCAGCCATCGTTTCTGACATATTTGTAGGATTCGCAACGCGAACCGTGAAGTTGATTGGCTGATTTGCCTGAACGTCCCATGTTTCTGGATATACGTCGAAAATGAAGCTTCTTACCTCGAACCAGCCTCGTCCATAGTCGGTTATGTAGTCACCAGAATTGTCTTGCGCAGATACTTTTATCCGGACGTCATACCAGCCGGATTTCAACGAGCTGGATGGCGTAACGGTGAGCGTACACATGCCATTTGCATCTGTCGTGCCGCGCGTAGATGAAGATGTGTTAAACGAGATTTTCTCCCAGTTTTTACAGTACCGTATCTCGTCAATTGACGCTGCGGCACCGGATACACTGTTGAAACTGCCATCCTTGACGTGAACAGTCAGGTTTATGGGTGAATTCGCACCGAAAGCCTTAAACACTCCTCCTTGCTCCTCGGGATTCGCCCAGATGAAGAACTCTCTTGTCTCAAACCATCCTTCTCCAACCGCCATCGTTGGACTGCCACCCACGGTCGCATTCACCCAGAACTTAACGTGATGGAAGCCCAACTCCGTATCGTTTACATAAAATCTCAGCGCCTTATAATCACCCTTATCAACGAATACCGGATCCTCCATAGACTCTGTAACAACATCTCCTGCACCCTCACTGAATACCTCTATCAAGCCTGCATCATTTATATCGCTTGCTGACAGCTCCTTTCCTTGCGATGGATCAAATGCCATTATCCTGAGCGTCACGTTCTCCTGTCTTGATACAACAGGAGAGAACATTCCTTTGCTCGTGACCGGCATACCGTGCACAAATATTTTTTGGACGCCAATACTCGTCCTTGCTTCTTCAGTTGTTCCGCCCAAGTTCACACTGACTTTAACTTTATACACGCCGGTTTCACCGGGCGCTGTGAATTCTATGACACATGCTCCAGCACCTGCATGCCTTTTTATCTCATCCTGTATCCATGGTGGAACTCCCGGCCCTTGCACGAAGAATTCGCTAAGATTCATCACATCCCACGACGTTCCTGTGACGTCAGTCCCGTTTCCACTCAATATATTTAGACTGAAGTACGTTTTACTGGCATTTTCCGTCAGTCCATCGATGTTTGCCATCTCACCACTGCTCAGGTCAGCTCCTGCAACGAATATGTACCCAGTAACACCAGGTGAGAAACCCTCCAACTCATGGTTCTTCAGGGATACTGGCTTCAAGAATAGGTCATATTTTCTAACCTCAAAACCTGTGAATGCTTTTTGTTGCTCGCCGCTTGCGAGAATCGTTGCCACATACATTACCTTGTAATCTCCAGTAGAACTGAGAGCGATACTCTCTTTTTTCCACATGCCTGTATATTTGTCATATAACAGAGAAAGTTCCTCGAAGCCTCCCGGTCCACTAACTATCGCTTGTACACTTGCATAGGTGTCACTGATTGGCTGGCCGGTAGAGGCATCATTTAGAACCACCGCGAAGACTATGGTTTCGCTCGCCGCGAAAGTATTTTCCGGCTCAAGCTCGCTGGATAATACAGATCCACGCATTTCATAGTTTTCTACACTAAAAGAGATATGCCCCATGTCATTGAAGATGATGTGATATATTCCTGATGTGTCCAGGATCGATATTTGCGTGGTTATAAGTCCGTTGGCGTCTGTCATCCCGATATCGGTAGAACTCTGGAGCACAGTCCCGTTATCAGATATGATCTCACTTGTGATACCTTTGCCGCTCACAGGGCTCCCGGATACATTTAAAGCCAGTACGGTTACGTACGCACTACCGCCACCAGAAAACGACGGGGCAACAGTCTTTGCCAGGATTAGCTCGCTGCCTAATGGGTCTATATATATTATCTTAAGAGATATGTCTCCAAGTTTAACCCTGCTACCTACTTCTAAGTTACCGATTGGGCTCATGCTATCAGTATCTGCTGCGGTAAAATCGATGACATTATCGTTGTCCACGTACGCTATGCTATATGCGGTCTCTCCAACTGCTTTACCGACCAAGAAATAATAGTTGGTTCCGCTAATCGCTCCATTTCCACCAACCATGCCAGTTGTATTAAGGCTGCTAGTTATAGCACCCAAATCGGCTGAAAGAGGTACGGCTATAACCTCAGTTGTAAGGTTTGTAAATTCTGCCTGTATCTCATAGATGTCAGTCGGTCCTATTACAACAAACTCCAGCAGACCTGAAGTAGCGCCCTGGGAAGTTGCCGTGATACTGTAAGCGCCTGATGACGGAAGTAGCAGAGCGTCTGAAAAATTTCCATTTGTATCTGTCGTAGTAGTATTTGTCTGTATCACTCCGCCTGCATTTGATATAGTGAGCATCACATTCGCACCACCAGCGCCATTTAATACCTGCCCCGAAACAGCCATATTCCCACCTGCCAGATAGTAATACGAATCTATACCAAATTGGATTGATATCCCCTGTGCAGTTGCAACGGTGATAAAACCTGCAAAGACGGATAGTACGAAAAGCACTGCCATCAATGCCGAATAAATTTTCTTCTTTATCGCTTTCATATTCACCAGTTTATACCACACATATAACTAAAGACATATAAGAAGCTGTCGAATATACATAAAAAAATTTCAATTATCTATAAAAAAGTTTCAATTATAGGAAAACTTTTTTAAAGCTTTGGTGTGAGCAGCACCGAAAACTTAAATTCCATGCATGAGGCAGCAACTCTTCTTCTTGTAATAAAAATTACGATGGGTTTTTATACTCATGGAATTTGAACTATTACTAGCAAATGTCAGGTGAAGATAAAAGCGAAGGTGCCGGGAAATCCGGTGAAGCGGGAATGAAGACTATTGGTGTTTTAGCTATTGGATTGATAATAGGCATAATAATAGGCGTTATAGTCGGTGCTTTTGGGTTTCCTCAAACTCCGAGTGCTTCAAACGTATTAACAGCCGAAGAGGCTGGAGAAGTGGCTGCTGACTTTATCAATAACAATCTGGTGCAGCCTGGTACAGAAGTGATATTAGGAGAAGTGAAAGAAGAAAGTGGACTATACAATGTAACTACGAGCTATATGGGAAATCAAATACCGGTGTATATAACAAAAGATGGTGAAATCGTATTTCTTCAAGGTCTTGGCTGGGTTCAAATAGAAGAATTTGAAGAGCAGAAAAAGCAGAGAGAAAATCAGACGCAGGAAAGCGAACCGGAAGGAACCATCGGCAACTTTATTGTTAGCGGTGACAAGATATGCAAGGAGAATGAAAAACCAATTATCTATTTCTTTGGTTCTGATGGATGCGGGCATTGCACATGGGAACATCCCGTAATAGTGAACGTGACGTCGAACTTCACGGGATATATTTCATTCCATGACAATATGAACAACTTTACCGCGGATAGAGAAATATTCGCGAAATATAGCACTGGTGGCGTACCTACATTGGTATTGGGCTGCCGATATTACCGCGTTGGCTCTGGTGCAAATATAGGTGAAGACCTGGAGGCGAAGTCCTTAACCGCACTGATATGCAACCTGACGGACAATGAACCCGTGGACGTTTGCACAGC
>JANJFQ010000076.1 GCA_025435355.1 Candidatus Methanophagales archaeon
ACTTGTTTACCGCGGAGTCCGCAGAGAACACAGAGTTCTTCCGTCATCTCAGCGCTCTCCGCGATCTCGGCGGTCGGTAAATAAATACATATTTGAAATTGGTTTTATTCCTCAACTATTGCTACCCGTTCGGGTTATAACTGTTACTCAAAACAGAGGTTATTTAAAGACAAATATCACACTTCAGAAAATGTGGAGAACGTGAAGAAAATCCTGCTGGTGCTTGCAGCATTCATTACCGCTGCTGCGGTCTCCTTCGTTGGAACAATTGGCTTTGTCGGTTTGATAATCCCGCACATAACGAGGATATTAGTTGGACCTGACCATCGAATCCTTTTTCCCGCTTCCGCATTGGTGGGCGGAATTTTTCTGGTGTGGACTGATGCATTAGCCCGCATCTTAGGCGAGATGCCAGTTGGAATAATCACCGCTTTCTTTGGCGCTCCTTTCTTTATTTATCTGCTTAAGAAAAGGAAAACTTGAGCTGTTTTTCCCTTCCCGTTAATCTTGTGTAATCTCGTGGTTCTATACAACTACCTTGAGATTATTGAGGGTAATGTCTCTATGAAAATATTTATAAACTCAATCCAACTATCGTTATGGTGGTGAGGAAATATGGGAGAAGAAATATCATTGGAGGAATACAAAAAAGCGTATCGGGAAATAGTGATAGAGGAGGAGAAGAGAGGTTTTATTATTCATCTGGCAGTGTATCTGGTGGTTAACCCTGTGCTGATAGTCATTGACCTCGTATATTTTCCGGAAGAAATATGGTTCTTTTATCCGCTCATATTCTGGGGTATTGGGATAACTACGCATTACTTGAACGCCGTTCGCCGGATAGAGAAAGAGCTTAAGAAAAGAGAGGCAATGGCTGAATACAGCGTAAGGGAGATTAAAAAATTAAATTGAGAATAGACTATCTCCCTAAGATTATCCATTAAAAACCATATCACAGCGTATAACATTCCTTAGAAACTTTTTTCCTACTCCCTCAAATTTGCTACTGCAATCTTTTTAGCTACGAAACGTTAAACGATATTGGCAAATAAAAATTCTAAGAAATTTAAAGGAATATGATGATGGTACATTGCAGGATTATATTGTAGAAACGATTCATCTTATACGAACTTCTGAATTGTTTAGATGAAACAGGCGGCTGGAGAGAATGAATATCCGCACAAAAGAGATAAGGGACATTGAAAGACTGCAGAAATATGAGCGAATATTTCAGAAACTTTTAAAAAACGAATTTTTCTCTAAACCAGATATATGGGAGTGCGGTGAAAGTAAAGGCTTAATTGGGAAGATAATAAACATTCTCCTTGAGGAGGGTTCAATTGTTCAACAGGGAAAAGTGACTTTTCAGTGGGAATCCTCTTCTATGGATGCGTATAAGAAAGAATGGATTGCTTCTGTGCGTCCTTCACACCAATTAAAGAGATTGAGGAAGGAAGAACGACCAAGAGAGAAACTTCTTACTTACGGGTCTTCCAAACTCACCACACCCGAACTTTTAGCTATCTATCTTTTTGCGTTCCGGGATTCAAGGCAAAAGTGCGATAATAATAGCAAATGAGCTACTCACGCAATTTGGCGGTGTGAAAGGGATATTTGAGGCGGATAAAGAGGAGCTTATGGGAATAGAAGGGTTAGGTGAGGCGAAAGTAGCGCAGATAAAAGCGGTTCATGCACTGGCTGAAGAATATTTGAGAGAGAAGATGAAATCGGTTAGTAAAGTGAGGACCTCGAAAGAGGTGTTTGATTACCTGTATCTAACGATGCGAGATTTGAAGAAGGAAATTTTCAAAGTTATTTATTTGGACAGTGCGAACCAGATTATTGACAATGAGAACCTCTTTGAGGGGACATTAAACGCAAGTTCAGTGTATCCAAGAGAGATTGTGAAAAGTGCAGTCCATAAGAATGCCGCTTCTCTTATATTTGTGCATAACCATCCTTCGGGAGACCCCACACCTTCGGAAAGCGATAAAGCGATAACCGAAGATTTAGTCTATGCTTGTAACCTCGTGCAAATTAAAGTCTTGGACCATATTATTATAGGTGATAATAGATATTTCGGTTTTGCAGATGAAGGATTGATTGAGGAGTATAATCGCAATTTTGTGAGTATAAAAGAGAGGAGGGGCTAATAGATGGATAAGAGAATGGACATATCAACACTTGAAAACTGGCTTTGGGATGCTGCTTGTAGCATAAGAGGTCCGATAGATGCACCAAAGTTTAAGGATTATATCCTTCCTCTTTTGTTCTACAAGAGGCTATGTGATGTTTACGAGGACGAAATAAGAAAGCTTTCAAAAGAATTTGAAAACGAACAGTTTGCTAAGGAGATTATAAAATCAGATCGCAAATTGATCAGGTTTTACATTCCCGATGAATACACGTGGCGAGAAATACGGAAAATAACTACAAACTTAGGTGAGAAACTTACCGAGGCGTTGAAAGGAATAGCAAAAGAGAATCCGAAATTTCAGGGTGTGATTGACATCGTGGATTTCAATGCTACTGCTGCGGGGCAGAGGATAATCAGCGATGATACGCTTGCTCGGCTAATGGAAATTTTGAACGGGCACAGGTTAGGGCTGAAAGAAAAAGGAAAGCTTGTCGTGGTTATAGACACGGGAGTTGTGTCAAGGGGAAGCGGCAATGCGGGAAGCAACAGGGAGAAAGAGATAAGGAAGAAGGTTGTGGACAATGATTATGTTGAAGCGGTTATACTTATACCTGAAAATCTATTTTATAATGCTGGTGGAGCAGGCAATATTATAGTGATAAACAAGAGCAAGCCACATAAAGGCGAAATTCTACTGATAAATGCCTCGAAGGAATTTGCGAAAGGAAGACCAAAGAATTATTTGACTGATGAGAACATAAAGAGAATTGAGGACGTTTATACGAACTGGGAGGAAGTTGAGGGGTTTAGTAAGATAATAACGAATGAGGATGCGGCAAGGAACGACTACGATTTAAGTCCTTCGAGATATGTGGCAACAGGTGAAAAAGAGGAGATTTTGCCCGTTGAAGAGATTTTGGTTGAGCTTGAGCAGGTGGAGGAAGAGAGGGAGGTGATAGATAAGGAACTTGATGGAGTCTTGCAGCGGTTGGGATTTGGAGGATGGCAAGGAGGAACATGAGTATGGGGCGTGGAAAGATTACAAAAAATGAAATATGAATGAAGTTATAGAATTCACTAAAAAAGTTCGAAACTTTGTGAGAATGAAGATGAAGGATGTCGTTGGTGATGAATAAATTTAAAGAAATCGGAATAATTCCTGGAATTGGGAGGTGCAAAAATAAACAATGAATGACAAGAGTAAGGACAAGATTATAAAACTGGCTATTTCTTTACATTCAAACCCCGGAATTTATGCGTTTCTCCTTGGCTCAGGGATTTCCAGAACTGCTGGGGTTCCGACGGGTTGGGAAATAGTTTTGGGCATTATTAGAAAAGTGGCTGCTGTAAAAGGTGAATCTCCTGAGCCCGATCCCAAAGAATGGTATAAGAAACGTTTTGGAGAAACACCGGATTATTCAAAACTTTTAGATAAACTCTCCGACACTCCCGTAGAACGTGCTGCTTTACTACGACACTATTTTGAGCCTACAGAAGAGGAAAAGGAACAGGGATTAAAAATTCCAACTCAGGCTCATAAAGCCATAGCCACTTTAGTGAAATATGGGTATATAAAAATGATTTTAACAACTAATTTTGACAGACTCATGGAGAAAGCTTTGGAAGAGCAAGGCATCACTCCAGATGTTATTGGCAATGACGATGCACTCAAAGGAGCTATGCCTTACGTACATTCCAAATGCACTCTTATTAAGCTTCATGGTGATTATACAGATACCCGTATAAAAAACACATCTGCAGAGCTAAGTCATTACTCAGACGAATTAAATGCTCTTTTAGATCGCATTTTTGATGAATTTTGCTTGATTGTTTGTGGATGGTCAGCCGAAGGGGATATAGCTCTAAGAGATGCAATCCTTAGATGCAAAAATAGGCGATTCCCCACTTATTGGCTTGCTAAAGGGAGGATTACAGGCGAAGCCCCGCGTATTATTCAGCACAGACATGCCGAGGTAATTTACATTGATAATGCTGACCAATTTTTTACTGAGTTTTTAGAAAACGTTAAGTCTTTAAAGGAATTTGAAAAACCACATCCCTTATCATGTCCATTAGCCATTGCTACTGTCAAAAGATACCTTGCAGAGGAAAAACATTATATAAGAATTTATGATCTCATAAGTGAAGAGGTGGAAAGGGTATATGATGAGTTAACCTTTGATCGCTTTAAAGTCGAAGGAGTGGGGATAAATAAAGATTTATTCCAACAAAGGATGCGAGAGTATGAAGAGTTAATAGAAATACTTACGGGGATGTTGACTACCTTAGCCTATTTTGACAGAGGGAATAACGCTTATCTCTTGACAGAAGCCATAGAAAGAATTGTTCAGTCTCAAAACAGATCAGATGGGATACCCAAAATAATTGACCTCCAACACTATCCCGCATTGCTATTAGCCTACGCAGCAGGTATTAGTGCTTTGGTAAAAAAGAATTATAATCACCTAGCAGCTATTCTTTTAAAACCCGAATATCGTGACCTTGGTAAGAAAATACCCGCAATAAAAATCCTTAACGCCTATCGTGTATTTAGAGATTCAAATAAACTTGTCCCTCGTCCAAATGCTGAAAGGGAACTCACACCAGCTAATAATCACATCTTTGATGTTCTCCGTGAACCTCTTAGAAGTTACTTACCAGGAGACGAAAAGTACGAAGAATTTTTTGACGTTTTTGAATATTTATTAGGGCTGTTGTACGTAAACAATGAAAAAGATGCAGACATAGAGCGTATAAGAGCTCCGGTTGGATGTTTTGGTTGGCGGTATTGCGAGGAAGAACAATGGGTATCTTCTCCCATTCAGCAGTTTATCCAAGAAGGTCGGAAGCAGGGTGAAAACTGGGGGCTTTTTAAAGCAGGATTTTTTGATAGCTCAGTTAATAGATTTAGCCTTTCTTGCAAAAAATATGATTACCTTGTTGAAGAAGAACGTAAAAAATGGCCATGTTAGGTTTTAAAGAAACAGAAATCGGCATAATCCCTGAAGATTGGGAAGTGGTGAGGCTGGGGGATGTGGCAGAATTAATTCGTGGGGTATCATGGCGAAAGGATGAAGCAAACAAAGGTGGTGTAGGGCTACCTGTAATTTCTATACCTAATATTGGCATCGGGACTTTAGACTTTAATTTTCATCACTTTCTAACCAAAAAGGTTTCAGATCAAAAACTTTTAAAATCAAGTGATATAGTTTTCGTGGGGTCAAGTGGAAGTATCCATAATGTGGGTAGAAATGCACTGATAAAATATTTACCTACAAATAAAATTTCATTTGCTTCCTTCTTAGCCCTTATAAGGGTGAGGAAAAATGAGTTAATCTCGGATTTCCTTTACTATTTAGTTAATAGTGAATGGGTAGATTTTAAAAAATTTGTTAAGCGTGCAGCAGATGGTAAATATAATTTTCAACTAAGGGATTTCCAAGATAATGCTCTAATCCCCCTCCCTCCTCTTCCCGAACAACAACAAATCGCCAAAGTTTTAAGCACCGCCCAGTGTGCGATAGAGCATCAAGATAAAATCATAGAAGCAACGAGAAAACTTAAAAAATCGCTCATGCATAACTCATTCACAGAAGGGCTGAACGGAGAAGAGCAAAAAGAAACTGAGATAGGACGGGTGCCAAAGAGTTGGGATGTGGTGAGGTTGGGGGATGTTTGTAAGCAAAGAAAGGAATAAATCTTACCTACGGGGGAGGGAAAATTTAGGTATATCGGACTTGAACATATTGATTCTGGCGATACTCGGCTTAAGAGATTTGGATACGATAGAGAGGTAAGAAGCTCAAAATATGAGTTTTATGCTGGGGATATACTGTATGGCAAATTAAGACCATATTTAGATAAGGCGGTAAAAGCGGATTTTGAAGGTATTTGCTCAACAGACATAATCGTAATAACTGTTGAAGATAGCAGAATTAAAGCCGATTATCTCGTAAATCTGCTACATTTGCCCTTTTTCATTCATTATGCCACTTCAACAATGACCGGTGTTAACCATCCTCGCACATCTTGGAGAGCAATAAGTGCATTCAAAATTCCTTTCCCTCCTCTCTCCGAACAACAACAAATCGCACACATCTTGAGCACCATGGATAAAAAGATAGAGATAGAGGAAAGAAGGAAAACCATGCTTAAAGAACTTTTTAAAACTATGCTTCATAAATTGATGGCCGGAGTGATAAGGGTAAAGGGTGTGGATATATAATGGTAGAACTAACATTTTCAAAGCATGCTGTTAGAAAACTTAAAGAGCGAACATTAGATGTTAATATGGTGGAGAAAGTGTTGACGGAGCCAAACTTTATCTATTATGATTTACTTGCAAAGACTATGATAGCAATCGCAGAGGTTAAAATTGCAAATATCCCAACAAACCTTGTGGTTCCTTATGTGAAGGAAAACGATAAAATAAAGGTCATAACAGTATATCCTTGTAGAGACATAACTCGCGAGATTAGAAGAAAGGAGGAGGTGAGATGGATAAAGGTAAAATAAAAATATGGTTTGATGAAGAGGTAGACATACTGTATATCTCACTAAAAGAGGGTGTTTCAGTGGATTCGGAAGAGATAGAAGAAGGTGTGCGTGTGGAATATGATGAACGTAAGCAAGTGGTAGGTGTAGAAATATCAGGCATCACGAAATTGTTAGCAAAGCCTCTTGCAAAACAATTAGCACAGGTTGTAAGCGGAGAAGTGGTTACTTACTAAGAAGAGGTATAGAACCGATTAGAATCCACATAGTAATAAATACAAATATAAACGATAAGCAATGAACCCAACCGTATATGAAAAAGCATTAAAACTGCTTGAAGATATGATAAAGGACGCCTTTAAAGATAGTGAAGTAAAAATAGTCTTATTTGGCTCGAGAGCAAGAGGCGACTACGCTAAAACCTCGGACATAGACATAGGAATACTTCCCGGGGGTAAGATAAACAAGAAAGAGCTCATTCTGTTAAGGGAAAAAGTGGAGAACTCAAACATACCTTATAAAGTGGATATAGTTGACCTTTCGCAAACATCAAGAGAATTCAAGGAAAAAGCACTAAAGGAGGGGCTATTATGGAAAAGCTGGAAAGGAGAATAGAGGGAGCAGAAAAGGCTTTGGAAACTTTGCGAACGATACTGAGAGAACCATACTCGGTAATAGTAAGAGATGCCACTATCCAGAGGTTTGAATATACATTTGAAATTTTCTGGAAACTGGTGAAAGAATATTTGTATAACTACGAGGGGATTGAGTGCAATTCACCAAAATCATGCTTCAGAGAGGCTTTGAGTGTTGGTCTCTTAAGTGAGGAACAAACCATTACATGCCTTGAGATGACCGATGATAGAAACCTGACTGTTCACATTTACATAGAAGAAGTTGCTGAGAATATATACGGAAAAATAAGAGATTACTACGAACTCATGGATATCGTATTTAATCGCGTTAAAAAGAAGTTTGAAGAAGTTTGAAGTTTAAAATGCTTACAAAAGAAGGGTGACGATATGGAAACCTTAAAAATACTTGAGAAGAGGAAAAATCTGAATTGGGAATACGATGATGAAGCAGATGTACTTTATATCTCTATCTGCGAGCCAAAGCCTGCAGAAGGCTTTGACATAGGAGAAGGATTAATTGCCCGGGTACATCCAGAAACCAAAGAGTTAGTTGGCTTAACAATCATAGGGCTCAGCGAAAAGATTCTCAGAGAACTTATGTTATAACGCATCTATCTGATGTCTCTGATCATTTAGAGATAGATAAACAAAATTTGATATAGAGTATGTTTGGCGAAAGAATATGAAGCTAATATCCGAAAGAACAGACGTGCAGGACAGAATAATTGATTACCTTCAGTCCATCGGCTGGGAATACGTACCGCCTAACGACATCCAGAACCTGAGAGCATACGATATTAAAGAACCGCTTCTAATCCCTATCGTTAAAGAAAAACTCGAAGAACTCAACAGAGGAATAATCACAGATGAAAACGTTGATGAAGTTATAAGAAGGTTAAAACTTTTACCTGCGAATCTTCAAGGTAACGAAGAATTTTTGAGTTACTTGCGAGGAAAAAAGACCGTTTATGTAGAGAAAGAACGAAGGGAAAGAAATTTTAAGCTTTTGGACTACGATAATACTAGAAATAACCGTTTCAGCATCACAAAAGAGTTCTGGTTCGAGGACAAGAATAAGAGAAGAGCGGATATTGTTCTTTTCCTTAACGGCTTGCCAATCGTGATTATAGAAACAAAAAGCCCTGTGGTAGAAGAGGTAGAAGAAGCGGCTTTTTCACAACTGAAAATCTATAACGCGGATTTACCTGAACTTTTTAAATATCTCCAATTCTATGCGACTTCCGATGGCATAAGGCTTTATTATGGTCCCACATGGAAATACGAATCCAAGACATTCTACCGGTGGAAGACGGAGAACGGGTATAAACTTGAAAATCAAATAAAGACTTTTCTTGACTCTGAGGAAGTATTAAAGACGCTGGAGGATTATACCGTATCTTTAAGTATTGATGACGAGGTAAAGAAATACATTTTAAAGCAGCATCAGCGAAGAACGATAAACAAAATCATGGGGAGAGTTTTGACTACGGAGAAAAACAAAGGGCTTATCTGGCATACTCAGGGCGCTTACAAAACACTAACTATGATTGTTTCTGCAAAGAAACTGAGAGAAGCTCCAGAGCTGGAAAATCCTGCTATATTAGTAGTTGTTGATAGAATCGAACGTGAATCTCAAATATATCAGAATTTCGAGGCTTTTGGCTTCCCAAATGTTGTTCGTGCGGAGAGCAAAGAGCATCTGCGAGAACTCCTCGCTTCTGACTACCGTGGGCTTATCATCACCATCATTCACAAATTTGAAGGAATACCCTAGCATATAAACGAAAGAAAGAACATCATCATTCTTATAGACGAAGCGCATCGTAGCCAGGAAGGAGACCTTGGCAACTATATGCGCGGTGCTTTGCCCAATGCCTTTTATTTTGGATTTACCGGAACACCCATTGACCGTGGTAAAATAGGAAGAGGAACTTTTGTCACTTTTGGCTATCCAGAAGAACCCTACCTCGATAAATATTCCATA
>JANJFQ010000203.1 GCA_025435355.1 Candidatus Methanophagales archaeon
GGAGTCAATGCGGAATCCCATCTACTTTTTTATCCTCATTATAGGCTTCACCGCGTTTATTCTTGCCGTGCTCAAATTTGGAGGAAAAAGGCTTGTTTATTTCGTGATGCTTGCAGCGGTGGCGGTAACGATATATTATGTGATGTTAGCACTCGAGGCACCATTCTATAATTTCATTGAAGGCGTCTCTGTTTCGACATATAATATGATGCAGGTTCTTCGCCCTTATAGCACCTTACCTTTGGTTCTCACCCTTATTCTAACACTTCTACTCTATAAATATCCAGAATGGTATGTTCTCGATGCAACAGGTTTGATAATAGGAGGCGGAGCAGCGGCGATATTTGGTATCTCGCTTGGCATAGTTCCGGTTCTGCTATTGATGATAATTTTAGCGGTATACGATGCAATAGCAGTTTACAAGACGAAACACATGGTATCGCTGGCAGAATCTATCGTTGATATGCGAGTTCCAATTCTTTTTGTCCTGCCGAGGAAGCGGAATTTCTCTTTGTTGAGTAAGCCCTTACAGGGCTTGCGGGGTCGTGGGGCAGAGCCCCACAATGCCGAGATGGAAGAAGCATTCTTCATGGGACTTGGCGATGCGATTATACCTACTATGCTGGTCGTGTCTGCGAATTGTCTGCCTGCATTTACTTACTACTTAGGGTTGATAAACGCACCAGCTTTGGGTGCGCTAATAGGCACTTTAGCGGGTTACGCGGTGCTGAGCAGGATTGCAGGCAGGGGTACCCCGCATGCCGGACTGCCTTTTCTTAATTCCGGTGCTATAATCGGGTTTGTTATTGGGTATATGTTTATGCTGTAACTGCTCAATATTCAGTGGACTTATAAATTCCAAACTCCGAATCCTAAATATCTACTGCGCCTATGTGTCCAGTTTATCTTAACTGAAGTGTGCGTGTGGCAAGCGATACACGCTTCGTTTGCATCCTCCATGTCCAGATTGCTTATCGCTTCCATCACGAACGTTTTGTGTGCTGCCATTTCACCGGTGTCCGATGTGTTAGTTGTCAACCCAAAACCGCCTGCTGGTGGTATCCTAATAGTAACGATGTCTGCTCCATTTTTGTATAAATGGCACTTGTAACAGTCCACATTGTTGAAATATTTTGCATCGCTTAAAATTAAAATTTAGATGAAAATAAAATAAAAAAATGAAGTAAAGATTGATTTATCACCTTATCATCAAACCTATCTTTTCAAATCCCTCTTTTTCTCTTTATTCCATCTATCAGCCCATGAGCATAGTTTATGCAGCCAAAGGCAGTAAAATAATCGCCTCTTTCAAGATAATACTGCGTATCCTCAAAATATCCCTTCGCGAGGTTTACCACTTCTTCCTCATTGCCATCGAACGATAACGAATCCAGCTCGGTCATGCTCTTTTCAAAAAGCGCTATGTCCTTCTTTATCCTTTCCTCTTCGCTCATTTGCACTTTCTTTCTGATCGTTTATTCTCAAAAAGGAAACCTTTTTCTTTGGTAAAGCTTTCTTCTATAAAGAAAGGTTTAGATGAAAAAGAGAATTCCCAAAATACGTAAAAGAGATGGGCGAATTGTAGAATTCAAGGACGATTTAAAGCTTTCATTGAATGCCGTGGAGGTATTGAAACGAAGATACTTGTTAAAGGACGAACTCGGAAGGGTTATTGAAACTCCGGGTCAAATGTTCGAGCGTGTGGCAAAAGCAATAGCGAGGGCGGAACTGAATTACGGTAAAAGCAAAGAGGAAGTAAAAGAACTGGAACCGAGCTTTCACCTGTTAATGCGTAACTTGGAATTCCTGCCTAACAGTCCCACATTAATGAATGCCGGAACTGAGCTCGGGCAGCTCGCTGCATGTTTTGTTTTACCAGTTGCGGACTCAATGGAGAGCATATTCAATGCAGTTAAGAACACAGCTTTAATCCACCAAAGCGGTGGTGGAACCGGTTTCTCGTTCTCTCGGCTGAGACCAAAAGGAGACATGGTCAAATCAACAGGGGGAGTTGCCTCAGGTCCCGTCTCTTTCATGCGCGTTTTCGACGTAGCTACGGAGGTAATAAAACAAGGAGGCAAACGAAGAGGTGCGAACATGGGTATATTGAGCGCTGACCATCCAGACATCTTGGAATTTATAAGAGCGAAAGAAGGAGGAGAGTTTACCAATTTCAATACTTCAGTAGCCGTTACTGATGAGTTCATGCATGCGGTGGAAAGAAATGAAGAATACGGCCTCATAAATCCGCGAACAAAGAAAGAGGTGAGGAATATAAGAGCTCGTGATGTTTTTAACGAGATTGTAACGTACGCATGGAAGACCGGGGACCCAGGCATTATTTTCATAGACGAAATCAACAGCCATAATTCCATTTCTGCGGTTGGACGGATAGAGGCGACGAATCCCTGTATTACAGGCTCTACATTAATCACAACTCGGCATGGATTAATAAGGATGGAGGAAATAGCCAAGAAATACTCTGAAGGAGGAATAAAAATAGCAACAGATAATAGAGTTCCTATTAAAATCAGCGACAAGGATGGAAATATTTACTTAATGCAAATGAA
>JANJFQ010000204.1 GCA_025435355.1 Candidatus Methanophagales archaeon
TTTTCCTTGAGAAAATCTCTTATCACATTAAACATAATTCCGTAGCCTCTGGACTTTTTGTGCAACCTGACGTTTTTGTGCAAACCTGGTAAAATGTCGACCGTGTTAGTGATAGAAGCACTATTTGGCACTCGGCGGAGCCATAATAACGATCCATTCACGCGGAAAGGTTGACATGTTGACAAAACAGCAAGTTGTTTGAATAGAGGGGGTTTACTAGATAGCAATACATTGTAATAGAAGCTATCTCATCGACTCTCGGGGCTTCACCGCGAGCACGCTACTCTACAATTAAAGGGACCGTTTACTAAATGCGTGGCTAGTTGGGGTTCCTGTACGGTCGGGACGTCCTGAGGCAAGGGAAAGGTTTAAAAGGACCAATCCAGTATTTAAGAGAAAGATGAAATCACATGCGTTTTAAAAGCTTCCCAAAAGACCTCGCACTCTTGATTCTCCTCACACTCTTATGCATGCCCTTTGTGCTCATTCCGCCTTTGAATGAGACTCCGATACGAATACTCTTTGGTCTCCCGTTGGTTCTCTTTCTACCGGGATATTCGTTAATCGCCGCACTGTTCCCACGGAAGGCAGATCTGGATGGCCTTGAACGGACTGCTTTGAGTTTCGGGTTGAGTATTGCCGTGGTGCCACTGCTCGGCCTGGCATTGAACTACACGCCGTTCGGGATTCGGCTATCGCCGGTTCTCGTTGTTCTCTCGGTATTTACGATTGTACTTGCCGCGGTGGCCTATGTGAGGAGAGCCTTCTGGCGAGTGCCTCGGCGACTGCTACTCAGGATCTGACTGTACGGGAGATTTAATAGCTACAAACGTACCCTGTTATCAATGCCTCGCGGAATCTGGGCGATATTGGAAGCCTAACATGGATGATCTATGCTTCAACGGTGAGGAGCCTTTCGACCTTTGTTTGAATTACTGCCCCCAGTGCTGTAACGGATTCGATGATGATGATCAGGATGAAGATAGTGATTATCCTAACGATGATGAGTGCACATGCGGGCTTGACCCAAGCGAAGTAGAGGAACTCCCGCCAGTACCGGAACTGCCGACGATACTGCTCTTCTCGATTGGCTTGCTCGTACTCTCAGGATACGCTATGGTGAGAAGAAAACAGAGCTAACGGAAGGTCACCCAAGCAACTGCTTGAGAACCTCTAGGAATCATTACATCGAAAACCACCGAACCCGGACCGGCTATGGAAGAAGCGCTGAGAAAGCCAACACTTCTTGATGATGCCATATCAAGTTAGTTAACCTAAAAATCCCAAGTCAACTTGCGGTTAATCAAAATTTACGATAAAATCTCAAATAAAGTCAAGGATTTTTGGAAAAGCTACTTGAAAAATAGTCAGATAAGAGAATAACCTTTGCAGAAAAGCTTTTACGCACTGATAAATATATTGTTTTTTAGCAAGTTAATGTCCATACCCCTCTGGAAAGATGAAAAGAGAGGGAAGGGATAAATTTTGAGTGCCCGATAAAGGGACCGAAAATAAAAGGTCTTGGGTGCAATGAAAAAAACTGAAATAGTACACCTCCATATGCTATTGGCTCAGTTTAAGGGGTACTGTGAAGAGAAAGGCTGGGACTGTGATTTTACGAAGTACAAAGAGATGAGTATTTCCCCCTTTCAAGTCAATCGTAGCATGAAAGAGCACGAGCAGGCTATTTTTGTTCTTGCACTGGCATTATTGGCTGCGACAAACAAGAAACCCGATGCGGCTATGAAAGAAGCAATGTGAGCAATACAATAAGTGAACCTAAAAATCCCAAGTCAACTTGCGGATAATCAAAATTTACAAAAATTAAAAATAAAAAGTTCTTCTGGGACGCGACAGGGGCGTTAAAAGGCTTAAGAAGCCAAATGTTTTCATAGACGCAATGAGAAAAGATAGTCCTATAAGAGAATAACTTTTTAATAAAGCTTTTATGCCTTAAAGATAATATGTTGCGATAGCAGGTGAATATCCTTCCTCGCAGGGAAAGATTAAAAGGG
This sequence comes from Candidatus Methanophagales archaeon, assembly GCA_025435355.1. GTDB lineage: Archaea > Halobacteriota > Syntropharchaeia > Alkanophagales > Methanospirareceae > WJOV01. The sequence goes on from JANJFQ010000204.1 coordinate 2,016, forward strand.
TGGGAGAGAATAAACACAGGCTCCGTACTTAAGAGGCCGTCTCACAATTCAAAATCACAACAAAAAGAAGCCCAAATAGGGCTTTATATCGGAAAATAAGCATCCAATATCGCAAAATATCTAATTATGGGACAAGCTCTTAAGTACGGGGTATAGTGACTTTTATGCATAAAATGAAGAGACTGATTATTGCAGGAATTGTGGCATTAGTTGTGGTGGTGATAATAGGATTTTATATCAGCGACATCCTTCCCTTTTATATAGTGGGATCGCCAACACCTCTTTTTATCATTTATAACAAGGATGTTAATAATAGTCATGAAGTAGTTATCGAAATTTTCAATTCCCATGACGAGTCTGTATTCAAAGAAACATATAAGCTGAGTCGAAATGAGACGATAAAACGTCCTAAACCATCAATATGGATGAAAAATCCACGCTTGAAAGAAGAATATACGTTCAAAGTTGTCTTAGATAATGAAACTATGAAGATACATAAGACAGAAGTAGGCCCTTGGACGACACCTTTGATTTATATATATCCGCCGCTTTAC
>JANJFQ010000077.1 GCA_025435355.1 Candidatus Methanophagales archaeon
TATTGAATCCTTTCTCGATAGCCGGAAAGAAGCCATTCCTCTTATTAAACGGATGGGAATAGATAAATTCAAAAAATATTTTTTATATAACGATGGAGAATTGTCTTATAAAGATATTTCTTTAGTTTGTAATTTAGCGGAAAAAGAGGTAACCAAGATAATGACTCTCATAGATGACTTCTCCATTCACAGCGAATTTTTTAATCCTTCAATGATTAATCTGGATAGGAATATATCTTATTCAAAGATTGCTAAGATAGAGAAAGACGATTCCGGAGACTTTGTTATTAGTTTTTTCTCTCCCCATCTGGTTAAAGGTCGATATTGGATCAACTATGAAAAGTTAGCAGAGCTGAAGAATAGAGTTTTTAACCAGGCTGAATTGAAAAAAATAGATAGACTCTTTTATATCTTAAAAGCAATTAATACACGAAAATCCATTATTTACAAAGTTATCAGGAAGATTTTGAAAAAACAAGCTGTCTATTTTGCTACCGCTAATCCTAAGGATCTCGTCTCGCTTTCCCAAAGGGAATTAGCCCAAGAGATGAATGTTAATCCTAGTCTAATCAGTCGGGCAATTGCTCGTCGTAGTATAGAGACTCTTTGGGGAGAAGAATATCCGGTTAAATATTTTTTTCTCAGCAGGAAAAAAATAATAAAAAGATTAATTACTGATATTATTGATAACGGAAAATGTATATATACCGACGAGGGAATTAGAGGGGAATTAAGAAAAGCCTTTAACATAGATATATCTCGACGTTCAGTAGCCAGTTATCGACAGGAACTAAAAATAGATTCATCTTTAGAAAGGATTAAATCTTATAAAAATAATCTTTTGTTAGTATCGGAATTTGAAGAAGGTAGTATAAACAAGAGAAAATAAAGCAATCATCTGTTTGATTAATGGGGGAAAAATGGGTGATAAAGCCAAAGGACAACTGACAAAAAGAGTGGAAAAACCGCCCATCCCAGAAAATATGATTTGCAAGTGGCAGGAGATAGTAAACCTAATGGCAGAAGTTATTGGGGTTCCTGCCGCACTTATCATGAAAGTCATACCTCCTCAGATAGAAGTTTTTGTGAGCAGCGCCTCAAAGGGTAATCCTTACAAAAGGGGTGAGAAGGAAGACTTAGATTCCGGGCTATACTGTGAAAAGGTGATGAGGGAGCAGGAGAAACTGTTGGTTCCCGATGCAAGGAAATATCCCCAATGGGACCACAACCCTGATATCAAACTGGGAATGGTCTCTTGTTTGGGGTTCCCACTGATGTGGCCTGATGGTGAGCTCTTCGGGACTATTTGCGTGTTAGATAACAAAGAGAATCATTATTGTAAGACATACGAGAAACTAATAGAACAATTCAAAGGGATAGTGGAAACCGACCTGCAGATTATCGTAGACATTACCGAGCGCAAACAGGCGAAGGAGGCTTTAAGGAGATCGGAAAATCTATTGTTCAATATCCTTAACCAGAGTCCATTTTCCACATGGATTGCTGACGCCAAGGGGACCAACATCAGGCAAAACGCAGCTTGTCGAAAGCTGTTTGGCATCGATTATGACGAACAAACAGTCTGGAAATATAATATATTTACCGATCCTGTGATCAAAAAGCAAGGGCTTACGAAGGAATTTAAAAAAGTCTTTGAGAAAGGTGAGACAATCAGATTTACAGTAGATTATGATTTTTCCAAGGTGAAAACTGTGAACGTCCCGCGCGCTACTCACAGGCTTTTGGATGCGACCATCTTTCCCGTCAAGGATGCAAATGGAAAGGTAATCAATGCTGTAGTCCAGCATGAAGACATCACCGAGCGCAAGAAAGCAGAGGAAGAAAAAAATAAACTTCTAAAAGCTATTGAGACAAGCAGAGAGGCTATAGGTATTCTATCCGCGGATGAGGTAATGATATATACAAATGATGCAAAGGATAAACTGTTCGGTTACAAGAAGGGGAAATTAATCGGACGCCATGTGTCATTGTTAAACGCAGGACCGACACCGGAAGGAGTGACGAAACAGATAGCAGACACCATAGAGAGGGAAGGTTTTTGGGAAGGAGAAATCCATAATAAAAGAAAAGACGGAACGGAATTCATAAGTTATGCGAGAATAAGCACACTCAGAGATAAACAGGGCAAGATAACAAATTATATCTCTACCCAGCACGATATCACTGACCGTAAGAAGACAGAGGAGGTGTTACGTCTTCATAGTGAAATTATGATGAATATGTCCGAGGGCATTTTTCTTATCCGAGCCAGAGATGGTATTATTGTCTACGCCAATCCAAAATTTGAAGAGATGTTTGGCTATCTTCCTGGTGAACTTGTCGGGAAACACATTTCTATAGTGAATGCTCCTAGTAAGAAGAGTCCTGAAGAGAGAGCAAAGGAGATAACCGAAATTTTGAATAAAAATGGTGAATGGCAGGGGCAGATTCGTAATATCAAGAAAGATGGTACGCCTTTTTGGTGTTATGCGGGCGTTTCGAGCTTCAGACATCATGAGTATGGGGACGTTTGGGTTGCAGTCCACCTAGACATCACCGAACGCAAGAAGGCAGATGAAGCACTCAGGGAAAGCGAGCAGAGATACCGTACGTTGTTCGAGAAGACAGTCAACCCTATTCTAGTCATCGATACTGAAGGCAACTATATCACCTGCAACGAGGCGGCGCTCCAGTTTGTAGAGTGTACACGTGATGAACTGCTGGAGAAGAACATACGCGACTTTATTCCACCCAGCAAAGAGAGACAGGTACTTAAAGAGCATAGACCTCTTTGGGAGAATGGCGGGACTATGGAAACTGAATACTATGTTCACGGCAAGTGTAAGATTCTTGAATTGACCATCACTCCGGCAATTTGCCACGGCAAGCGAGTGGTCTTTGGTATAGGAAAGGACATTACTGGCCGCAAGAAGGCCAAGGAAGAAAAAGAAAAACTTCTGGCACAACTTATGCAGTCAGCAAAAATGGCTGCGTTAGGTACTCTGGCAAGTGGCATAGCACATGAATTTAGTAACCTGCTTCAGATAGTGATTGGACATGTAGCATTTGCCCAAAGAACAAAGAAAACGAAAGATGTGGAAGACGCTTTAAACATAGTTTTAGACATTTCTGATAAAGCTACAAAGATCATTAAAGATTTATTGACTTTCTCAGGACAGGAAGCACCTGAAAGAGAACTGTGCGATATTACCGAGCTAATAGAATTAGTACTATTGCTTGCGGGAGAGCAACTCAAAAAGCATAATATTAGAGTAGTCAGGAAATACGAAAGAATTCCTTTGATAGAAGTAAATAAGGCAGAAATGCAGCAAGTATTTCTGACAATCGTTATTAATGCTCGCGATGCGATGTTACCCAAAGGGGAGAGATTGGAAATATGTGTTAAGCAGGTTAAGGGAAATATAGAAGTAAGCTTTAGTGATACAGGTAAGGGTATAGAAAAAGAGAATTTAAGTAAAGTGTTCGAACCTTTCTATACCACTAAAGGAGCCTTTGGAGGTAGCACTATCCCTGGAATAGGTCTTGGTTTATCTGTTTCTTACGGAATTATACAGAGATATAAGGGCACAATTGAAGTCAATAGCCGGGTAGGGAAAGGGACCACTTTTACAGTCAAATTACCGATGAAAGAAGTAAGACCTAAAGAAAGGGTCATTGAAGAACAAAAGAAGAAAGAAATCGAAAATACTCAATATATGAATATTTTGGTAATGGATGATGAAGAAGAGATATGCAAAATATTCATTAACTGGCTATCTGCTAAAGGACACAGAGTGAAATCTGCATTGACTGGAAGAGAAGCCATTGAACTGGTTAAGAATGAATATTTTAATGTTGCCTTTTTAGATATTATAATGCCGGGAATTCCAGGTAATATTGTTCTTGAAGAAATAAAAAAACTCTCGCCAGAGACAAAAGTAGTAATGATAACAGGGAAATTAATGAATGATTACTTATTGAATAAGCTAAGACAAAAAGGCGCTTCCGGATGTATACAAAAACCATTTGGGATAGAAAAAATAAAAGAAGCATTAGTTTAGAGGATACATATTTTGTATCCAGAGGATAAGTGAGCAAGAGCCAATGAGTAAGAAAATAAATCTTTTTGTTGTTGACGATGAAGTAGGTTTTAGAGAATTAATGGTTAAAGTGATACCCAAAACTAAATATAATTTGGAAGTCTTTAGTAATGGAAAAGAAGTGCTTAAAGCAATAGAAAAAAAAGAATTTGATGTGGGGTTGATTGACATTAAGATGCCTGATATGGATGGCCTTGAATTATTGAGTAGATTCAGGACACAAAATATATTAACCGAATTCGTAGTCCTTACCGGTCAGGCAAGTGTAGCTACTGCGATTGAATCAATGAAATTAGGTTGTTACGACTATTTGACCAAGCCGACCAGGTTAGATGAATTAGAGGCTGTTATACAGAAAGCATATGAAAAAAAGGTCATCAATAAGGAAAACATTATTTTAAAAGAAGAATTACAGATTAAAGATAAATACTATGAAATGGTTGGGGAAAGTTCAAAGATGGGATTGATTTTTTCCTTAATTGATAAAGTAGCTAAAACTTCTTCCCCGGTTCTGATTATCGGTGAAAGTGGAACTGGCAAGGAATTAGTAGCAAAAGCCATTCATAAGAATAGTAATAGAAAGGACAAACCATTTATAGTCGTTGATTGCGCTTCTCTTTCAGAAAACCTGTTAGAAAATGAATTGTTTGGACACGAAAAAGGGGCTTTTACTGACGCCTCATCTATGAAGCGAGGATTGTTTGAAATAGCAAACGGAGGAACGTTATTCATTGATGAAATTGGTGAGATGAAATTGACTACACAGGCAAAACTACTACGAGCCATAGAGACTCATCAATTCCGTCGATTAGGAGGGATCAAACAAATACGAGTAGATGTTAGAATCATAGCGGCAACCAATCGAAATTTAGTTGAAGATGCGAAAAATGGGAATTTTCGGAAAGATTTATATTACCGATTAAATGTTGTTACTATCAATCTGCCACCTTTAAGGGAACGAAAGGAAGATATCTCATTATTAGTAAAACATTTCATGGCTAATAGTCAGGTTACTAAAACAAAGAAAAAGGTTAGCCAGGAATTTATGAAAGTTCTAATGGAATATGACTGGCCGGGAAACGTGAGAGAATTAGCCAATATTGTTGAACGGGCATTAATAATTTCTGTAGGTGAATATATCACCCCTGCTGATTTGCCGATCGATTTTTCCAGACTACCGGCAGGTTATCCCCACTCATCAGATAAAATGGGCTTGAGTAAATTGTTAAAAGACTTTGAAAGAAATGCCATCATCAAAGCTCTTAGGGAATGTAAAGGCAATAAGATAGAAACTGCTATATCTTTGAAACTAAGTAGGTCAAAATTGTACAGAAAATTGAAAGAATACCACATTAGGTAACTATCAAAATCACTCTTTTTTTATCATTATTAGAACAATTGTAGCAAATTTGAGAAAATGATGAACTTTCGCAAGAAATGAGTAATATTCATAGAGGAAATAACAAATTTGTGTCAATAATGAAACACTGTTCGGATGAAATAAATATTACTTAACCGCCACAATTCCATACCTGCCTTATAAAAGTTCTCCTTAAACACACATCTTTCGGAATAATCTTAAAGTAGTTCTTTAACCCCCTTGCCTACCCTGGCAGATAAATTGCTATATATTAATTAAATAGTTTACACAGATTAAATCTGTGCCTACAATGATTATGTTGTCATTGCGAGGAAGCCCCGCACAACAAATGTGCGGGATAAACTCCGCGACGAAGCAATCTCGTTATTATTGTCGAATAATGAGATTGCCACGCTCCTTTCAGTCGCTCGCAACGACGTTTGTAGGCACGGTTTCAACCGTGCAATGTAAATAGGTATTTATTTAAATATTGATGAATTTATTAAGAAGTTTAAACAGTAAACTTCAATAGGGAAAGTTGCGTTTAAAAATGCATCTTAATTTTAACCAAGAGAGGTGAAAAATGGAATTTGGTCAACGGATCAAAGAGATTAGAATTAAGAAAAAGCTCACGTTAGAGGAACTGGCTAAGAGAACAGGTGTAAGTGCTAGTTTTCTTTCACAGATTGAAAGGGGGATAGTCTATCCTTCAGTAGAGAGCCTCAAGAGAGTTGCTACTGCTTTGCAGGTGAAGTTAGACTATCTTTTCAAAGAAGAAAAAGTCCCTCGTAAAACTATTGTAAAGAGAAATAAAAGAGAAAGATTTTTTTTAAAAGATTCTAAGGCACTTGTAGAGATACTAACTTCCAGCGGAATTGAAGTTTTAATGGAGCCATTAGTATTTACATTACAGCCAAAAGGTCATACCGGAAAGCAGTTGAGTATGCATGAAGGGGAGGAGTTTGGTTTAGTTCTTGAAGGAAAGATTAAAGTGCAAATTGGAAAGGAATTTTACACATTAGAACAAGGCGATAGTATCTCCTTTGACTCTATGTTTCCACATAAGTTCAGGAATATTGGTAATGGTAAAGCAAAAGTTCTCTGGGTAGTTTTTTCTCCCCGAAGAATTATGTAATTTACCCCGTATATCAGGCGAAATTACTGCATATTTTGGGAGGCATACAAGATGAATGGTGAAGATAAGACAAAAGAGCAACTCGTTGAAGAATCAGGGAAAATGCGCCAGCAGCTTACTGAATTGGAAACATTAGAAACCGAGCGCAAGAAGACCGAGGAGGAGTTGCGGGAGGCACGGGGCTACTTGGAGAATCTGGTCAACTATGCAAACGCTCCTATCATCGTATGGAACAAGGAGTTCAGGATTACCCGGTTCAACCATGCCTTCGAGTACCTTACGGGTTATACAGCTAACGAGGTCACTGGCCAAGAACTGCGCATGCTCTTCCCCGAAGCAAGCCGAGACGAATCACTAAGCAATATCGAACGCACATTGAGTGGTGAATACTGGAAATCGGTGGAAATTCCAATTCTTTGCAAAGACGGAAATATCAAGTTGGCACTCTGGAACTCGGCAAATATCTATGATAGAGACGGCACGACCCTTTTAGCCACTATAGCCCAGGGTATGGACATCAGCGAGCGCAAGAAGGCGGAGGAGGAGTTGCGGAAGCGTACGCACGATCTTGGCGAGCGGGTCAAGGAACTGAATTGTCTCTTTGGCATTTCTCAACTCGTGGAGAAGGAGGGCATTTCGTTAGAGGAGATATTTCAGGGGATAGTTGGTCTCATTCCCTACGCCTGGCAGTATCAAGAAATCACTTGCGCACGAATTATCCTGGAGGGTCAAGAATTTAAAACGGGAAACTTTAGAGAAACCATCTGGAAACAAGCCAGTGACATCATTGTGCACGGCAAGCCGATTGGCAGTATAGAAGTCTGTCTCTTGGGAGAAAGGCCAGAAAGCGACGAGGGACCTTTCCTAAAGGAAGAGAGAAATTTGCTCAACGCTATTTCCGGGCGATTGGGAAGGATAATCGAGCGCAGGCGGGGAGAGGAGACACTGAAGGAGTATCAAAAGGCTGTGGAGAGTTCGCAGGAGATGATTGCTGTACTGGATCGCCAATACGTCTATTGCCTTGCCAATGAGGCTTTTATGAGATATCGCGGCTTGAATAAGGATCAGGTCGTTGGTCACACTGTGGTAGAATTGGTGGGCGAGGACGTTTTCGAAACGAAAGTCAAGCCAAGCTTCGACCGCTGCTTGGGAGGCGAGAACGTGCGCTTCAAGATGGTATATGAGGATCCGCAGGCAGGTAACCGTGACCTGCAGGTGTCCTATTACCCTCTCAGGGACGATGAGGAAAAGATCACGGGAGTGGTTGCTATTCTCAGGGACATTACTCTGGAGAAAAAAATCGAACGGAAACGTGAGTGCCTCATTAGTTTGTTTCAATTGCTCAACAAGGCAGTCTCTCTCAAGGAGACGATGCAGGGAGCTATCCATTTCCTCAAGAGCTGTTCGGGTTGTGATAGTATTGGCATCCGCCTGCGCGAAGGGGATGATTTTCCCTACTTCCAGACAGAAGGCTTTCCTGAGGAGTTCGTGAGAATGGGAAACAGCCTCTGCATTCGTGACGGCGACGGTCAGATCGTACGCGACGACACAGGCAATCCTGTTTGGGAATGTATGTGTGGAAACGTCATCTCAGGCCGTTTTGACCCTGCTAAGCCCTTCTTTACTGAGAACGGCGGCTTCTGGACGAATAGCATTAGTAAATTCCTGGCCTCGACTACAGAGGCCGACCGCCAAAGGTGGAAGTGGGATAGATGCGTTAGTGAGGGTTACGAATCTGTGGCTCTTATTCCATTGAGAACCGAAACAGAGTTCTTCGGTCTGCTCCAGTTGAACCACAGGAGAAAAGGGCAGTTCGTACCGTTTGATATTACTTTCCTGGAAATGGTGGGGAAATACCTGGCTACCTGGCTGGCGCGCAAGCAGGCAGAGAAGGCTTTACGGGATAGTGAGAGAAATTATCGTTTACTTGCCGAGAACGTGCAGGATATTATCTGGACCACAGATATGAACTTTAAGTTCATTTATATTAGCCCCTCTGTGACGCGTGTACGAGGCTATAGCGTTGAGGAAGTGATGGCCCAGACACTGGAAGAGAGATTGACTCCTGCTTCCCTTGGGGTTACTAGGAAGGCTCTTGCAGAAGAACTGGCTATAGAAGAAATGGAACAGAAAGACCTGTTCAGGTCACGGACGCTACAACTGGAGTTAATCCGCAAGGACGGCTCCACTATATGGACAGAGAGCACAATGTCTTTTCTGCGCGACCAGGATGGCCGGGCTGTAGGGATACTGGGAGTTACCCGCGACATCAGCGAACGCAAGAAGATGGAACGAGAGATTCTAAAATTCAGCAAACTCGAATCAGTAGGTATTCTTGCCGGCGGCATTGCCCATGATTTTAACAATTTTTTAATGGCGATTTTGGGCAATATTTCTGTGGCAAAGATGTATACAAAACCAGGAGATAAAATTGGCGAAAGATTGACAGAGGCGGAAAAAGCGTCCCTGCGGGCAAGGGATTTGACCAAGCAATTGCTCATCTTTTCCCTGGGCGGAGCGCCAATTAAGAAGATACTCTCTAT
>JANJFQ010000205.1 GCA_025435355.1 Candidatus Methanophagales archaeon
AACGTGACAATCGTGCAGAGAAGGGACAGATTGGTTCCAAACGAAGAGCCGGAAATATCTGATTTGTTAAAGTTGGAAAGCACATGTTCAGACATGTAGCCAACACAGAAGCAGTTTTGGCATGGCATAGCTGTATATATAAGGAAAAAATAAAGATGGATTATTCTGCGGCGCCTCATGCTGTTTTCTCCCATCCTCAAATCGCATCGGTAGGACTGACAGAGGAGCAAGCTAAGAAAGACTATGATATACTAGTAGGAATGGCAAACTATTCAGATGTTGCAAAGGGAGAAGCCATGATGGAAGAAGAAAGTTTTGCTAAAGCAATAGTGGAAAAAAACAGTGAAAAAATATTGGGCTTTCATATTATTCCTCTCTCCTTCTTAACTGCTCACGAATCCATTGCTGAATGTCAGCAAAAACAGGGGGATGCACAATAAATATCTCTATATCCGAAGGAAACGGAATATTACTTCGGTCATCCTCATTCATAATCAACATACCTGTCTCTCCTTCCTTGAGCGTTTCCTCTATTCGTTTCGCAACATACTCGTATCTTTTCTTGCTCGCCTCTTTATAGAATTCGAGAACTTTATTCAATACTATTCCGCTATTAAAAGGTAGTATCATGCATCTTCTCCAATCCATGCATTCATAGAATAATTCCCTATCCTCTAATGGTTGTAGCTCTGCTCCTTCTTCACATTTGCTCTTTACCAATTTGTAACTCTTTTCGTTCAACTTTTCTATCCCTTTCATCCCCTCCTCGCCAGCGGAATAAATTGCTTCATGATATATTTTATTAACCCTTCCGGCTTTCTCCAGCTTCTTCACTTGCTCTTCTACTTGATTCCAATACTGATTAATCTTTTCCAAATAATCCTCTGGAGCTTCTTTTTCGGAATATAACAATGAAATGCAATATACTTTCCTTTTCTCTTTATACAACTCAGCATTTGGCTTTTCTATTCTTATCTCTTCAGGCATCTTTACTTCACCCTTAGGTTCCTCTTCAAACAGCCTTAGCCCTTCTTTTATTGCTACTTCCACTTTCTACACTTCTGCCTCATTCATTCCTACGATAATGCAGAAGAGTTAAATAAATTAATGACCCGAAAAGCTTATAAAAATATTAGTTGGTCCTGTGTTTTTTGTAACGCAAAAGAGCTAACAAGAGTTCAAGGTGCTACCCCTTCCATATTACAAAATCTCTTTACCTTCCTTTTCTCAAAGTCACCATCCAAAAATTGCAGCGTATGCGAGGGATTTTCCCCTGCGTCGATCGCTTTTATCAGCTTCTCATCTTTCATGAAAATAGAAAGATAGGGTTTTAACCTTGCCTCTAGTAATCGCTCTTCTCTACACAGAACAGGAATATCAGTGCTATATATCACCTTAAATCGAATTGCATACTTCTCTCATGAGTTTTTCGAGCCGCTCACCCTGATCTGGGAGATACTCCCTCAGTGCATAAGCCTCTCTCAACCAATGGCAGGCTTTCGTATCTTGTATCGATGCTAAACTCATTCCTATGTTCGCAACTGTGATACAAAAATCTTGCGGATACTCGTCCTTTTTCCTTATCTCCAGAGCAGCACGGTAGCATTCTATGGCTTTCCTTACATTTTCACCCCTTTCATCCACAGTCGCCGCCGGCAAGTATGTATATGCATTTCCCAGGTTGTTCTGCGTAGTCGCATACTGAATCGGATACTCGTCCTTCATAAAAATTTGAAGGGCTCTCTTGTAGTGCACAACCGCTTCCCGGACGTTATTTCCCCTCTCCAGTCCATCAAATGCTGGCCTTTGGATGTAAGTGTTACCGATATTGATAAGGGCAGATGCCTCACCTTCTCTATCGTTCGCTTCGCGTGCTTCTCTCAAACTTGCCGCATAGAATTCGGTAGCCTTCAGGTAATATCGTTGTTCATAGTAGCAGTTGCCTATCTGAAAGTTATCACTCCACGAGGTGGGGTGGAAGGGAGTTCCCATCTTCGCTTGAGAATACGTATAAACAAAGTTGCCACCGCCATGATGATCACAACAAAAACTCCTGCGACCACTTGCTGCCATAACTTCATGCTCAAAAAGAATTGTTTCACAATCTCAAAAGACATTTGCGATGCTCCGCACTTTCATTCGCGTGCGTGAATATAGTATGTTTACCTATGATATAAATACTTCGCGGTAGTTTAAATAATTGCACCATTGTAGCCTGCTGCAATTTATCGTTCTAACTTTTAATAAAAGCAACATAATCCTTAAGTGCTTCAATTCCGTTGACCATTCGTGGTGCATTCTGGTTTACAAATCCAATTTCTTCTGAATGTGTTTTAGGCGGGTTTGCTCTATACGCCTCATATGCTTGTTTGCCGTTATAATCTACAAATGCTATTCGGGCTCCGAAATCATCAGGTTTCAACATACATGCATCACCCGTTACTGTTGCGATATGGTGTGGATGAGCGATCAATGATCTCCCCAGTTCATTTGAGGTACTAACACCTTTTCTTTTCAAATCTTTTGCGAGTTCGTTGAAATC
>JANJFQ010000206.1 GCA_025435355.1 Candidatus Methanophagales archaeon
TAAAGTTTATATGCTGAGTGCGAAGTATTACAACACAATGGAAGCGCGTTTGCATATGTTCGACGGCACAAACACAGTTATAAGAATTAATAACTATGAAAGCATCCCTGCTTTGCACCATTACCGTTTAGTGCATGAATCTCCCACGTTTATAATTCCTTTTGCCGTTATAGATGCAAAGAGTGGTAATATTTTGGAGTGGCGAAGTTATAACAGAGATTATCAAAGCGTAAAGGCAGAAGCACAAAATCTTCACGGTGGTGCGAGAATAGAAGGGCAGCCGGACAAGATAAAACAAACTCCAGAATTTATCCAGCCTGTAAGCTTTGTTAAGGTTTTCGAATACGTAAAAGGAGCGCGGATAGAAGGAAGAGCTCCTGATGCTTCCATTATTGAGATAGCGACAAATATAACCACAAACCGGGGAAGAGAATTTATATACTCACAAAGAACAATATCTAACGGCTCCTATGTGCTTATCGTGCCGTACTCAACAGAAGGACCGATTGTGGGAGGTACGAATTTTCACGTTCTCGCAACTCATTATAAAATAACCGCGGGACATGTAGAGAACGAAACGGTGGTGTGGGACGTGGAGAAAGAAGTGGAGGTTAACGAAAGAGAAGTGAGGGACGGGGAAACTCTAAAGATAGATCTCCTATCTTGACTTGAAAAAAGAAACGCTTATGTTTGTGGGTGTAGATCATGGGACTGTCGGAATACGATTTGCGGGATTAAAAGAGGGGGCAGATGGTGGAGTAAGGGTTTTTGAGCTTTCGAGGAAGAAAGCGACAGGGATGGGCAGCGATGAGATTATAAGTGAAGTAGAGATGGGATTAGAGATAGAAACAGAAGAAATAGAATTGGTTGCACTGACTTATTCGATGGGTGATGGATTTTCCACGATAAAAGATATAAAAAAGGTGCGGAACAGAGGGGTAAGAAATGAAAAAGCAGGTTCAATTGTTGGTGGTGGGACAAGAGTGTTTGATACGATAAAGGACACTGGCATTCCTACGATACTGATTCCTGGGATACATGCGGGTAGCGAAAAAATAGACCGTAGGATGAAGTTCTTCTCGCATTGTGCAAGCCCTGAAAAGGTGGGCATTGCATACCACATATATAAAAACGGTTTTGAGAACTTCATTTTCTCGGACATCAGCTCTAACACCGTTACGATGGCGGTTGCAAATGCGATAATAATAGGGGCAATAGATGCTTGTGTTGGCTCGCCGGGCTTGTATCAAGGTCCGATTGACCTTCAGATGTTAAGAGATATCGAAGGGGGGCGGATAAGCGCAAACGATGCATTCTCGAATGCCGGCGTCTTGCGGAAGAAATGGACGAACGCAAGCGTAAGGAATGAGGAATTGGTTATGGGCACTCTTTCTTTGTTTGCAGCAATGGAAATTTCAGCGATGCGTGTTCTCATGAAAGATTATGGCGTAGCTGCATCAGACTGTGAAGTCTTCTTAACAGGCTCTGTGGGCGAAAAAGAGGAAATGAAGAAGAGAATAGACAGACTCTTAAGCATTAAAGCCGAAACAATAACAATGTATAGTGCTGCAATAGGGTGTGCAGAAATCGCAAAGGACGTTTTTTACGGCGAGAAAAACATATTGGGTATTGCAGTGGAACTATAAGCAGAGCAATTACACCTTCCCTCCCTTCCTCTTTATGATAGGTCGAATCGCACCGCATGCGTCACATTTCAGCACCCATACGCGTTCCATCTTCTCAAAGTGTGTATCCGGCTTCTTACATTCCCAACAGAGCACGTATTCTTCCAGGTGTCTCTGAATTTGACGCTCCACCTCCTCCTTTGAAAATCGTCCCTGAAAAATTGCCCTATTTCCTTCTATCTTACCTGCTGTGCCCAACTCGTTCAGCAAGAATTTCATCACGTGCTCCGCTTCGCGGTTCATGTAGCCACAGATAGCATCAAAATTGTCGAAAATCGTGGTCTTTCCCTCTATAAACACTTTTACCTCTGGTATAATGAAACGTGAGTCATCGGTCTTTGTACTCGGTAGTCGTTTCAAAGCCCGTTCTAATAAATCCTCATATGTATATTCTTCCATTTTAGCACCTCCTGCCTAACAAGTTTTATGTCCCGAGAGAACGCCGAGGAAGGGATTTGAACCCTCGCGTCCCCATTAGGGACACCGGCTCTCAAGGCCGGCGCTTTAGTCCACTAAGCTACCTCGGCCTCTGCTCTTTTTGAGTCACGGCTTCTTCATCTTCCATCCATATAACTTCCTCATTCTCTTTGATTTACCAAACCCGCATGCCACACAGTACTTCGCGTGCAGGCTAAAAGAACGACTGCCGCATCTTCTGCATTTTATGTGCGACCTCTTCTGCCTTTTGCCCATTGATGGTGTGCCTTTTACCATGTCTCCTTTCTCCCCGATTCTTTACCTTTACCTTCTCCCTTTTCCGTCTCCTTTTGTACGGTTGGCGAGATGTACACCACATTATCGCCCCTCAATAGAATTTCTCCCACAAGGTC
>JANJFQ010000207.1 GCA_025435355.1 Candidatus Methanophagales archaeon
ATAAAGGAGTTGGTCTCAGGAGATGGCGGAAGAACAAAGCCGAGTTTAAGCGAGTTGCTCGGAACGGATGCAGAAGTGAAGGAACTGGATGTAGTGGACGTTGAGATGAATGAGATGTGAGATATCCTAATTTTTAAAATTACCGCCCATTTTTCAGCCTTCTTTTCCTGTCTTCCTCTATCTGTCCCCCAACCGATAGCAATGCAGCCTTCAGCACCGCAATAAAGTCCCATCTTCTCTTTCCTGCCTTCATTTCTACCTCACCATCTCCCCTCTTTGCTATCATTGTTTGCGTGCCTCCAGGCTCGCCATAGCCAACATACAATTTATCAGGCGTTTTCACATGCGCACCTATTTTATAATATGAAACTCCACCGCGGTCCCGCTCTTTTTTTATCACTATTTTTATCCAGTGCACACGCTTAGCGAATTTGGCAATCTTCCTTACCTCTGTTTCAATAATCCGCTCTGCGAGTTCCCGATAGTCCTCATCGATAGCTCCTTGGATCTCTACGGTAACCATTGCCTCCTCTTTAAGCTCTCTCAGATACTTCATTATGTCCTGCATTGTTACGATTCCTCTTGGAACCCCCTCACTTTCAACAGGCACACCCCGTATATCGTATCTTTGCATCAAATTCGCTACATCTGCAAGATTTGCATCTACATCGGCGGTTATCACAGGGGAACTCATGATAAGCGAAACTGGCTGCTCCATTCTCGTAACCCTCTCTCCTTTCACCTCTCCAACGGTCATCTTTCTTTCTGGCTTGTAAATCTTTTTTAAAATATCCCCCCCGGTAACTATGCCAATTAATTTATCATTCGCATCAACAACAGGAACTCGTCCTATGTTGCTTTTTCTCATGATGCTTCTCGCTTTTCCAATGCTACCGCTCTTTTCTACACAGACCGGGTTTCTGGTCATTATCCTTGTAACCTTAGTATCTTTTAAGACATGGGATTTCGACCCTCTTCTCATGATGTCATAGTCCGTGACGATTCCTACAAGTTTGCCATTGTCAGCAAGTATTGGAGCCGCTCTCTGACCACTATCTATCAGCTCACATATTGCGTCAATAGTAGGCGTATCTTTATGTATGCTGTGCGGTTTAAACATGAATTCATCCACGTTTGATTCCGGATTGGACGCAATGAGCAGGTCTTGTATATTAACCAAATATATCTCAGCACTATCGAGCACAACCAGGTTGTGAAACTTCTTTTTTTCCATAATGCCAATAGCCTTCGTTATCGAAGTATCGGACGTTATAGTAATCACTTCTCTCGTGCTCGCTTCTATTACAGGTTCGTCAAACACGTTTTTTCACCTCTTCTAAATTTTATTTTTAAAATTGCATGCTCTTTGCACTTCATGAGAATCTAATAAACGCATTATAAGATAAACTTTTTGATTTTATTTAAAAAGAAAAAATGTAATGAAGAGCAAATATCTGAAAGGAATAAGCGCGAATATACTTTTATTGGGCGTTGTCAGTTTTCTGAATGATTTAAGCAGTGAAATGATAATCCCGATTCTGCCGATGTTCATTACAGCTTTAGGCGGCGCGATTTGGATTGTGGGGCTAATCGGGGGATTACAGGACAGCATATCGAGTATCTTAAAGGTTCTTTCTGGATACTGGTCTGACAGAATAGGAAGAAGGAAAATATTTGTCTCTTCTGGCTATCTGACTTCCGCAGGCTTCAAATTGCTCCTGTCCTCCGCCGCGATATGGCTGCACATATTAATCTTCGCCAGTTTTGAACGCGTAGGGAAAGGCTTGAGAACTGCACCGAGAGATGCAATTATCGCGGATTCGATGCCTGAAGCGAGAGGTAGAGGATTTGGAATTCACCGAGCACTTGACACTGCGGGTGCGATTGCAGGGTCGGTAGTTGTTTTGCTTTTACTTTATTTTTTATGGTTCGATCTCGATCAAATCGCTTTTTTCGAGCCAATCGCATTTTATAAGTTAATTATATTTATAGCTGCAATAATCGCTTTTTTCTCTTTAATCCCGCTATATTTTGTAAAGGAAGGGAAAAGAGACCCGCAGAAGATAAGCTTGCAGATAAGCCTGAAAAAACTGCCTAAACCACTTAAGTTGTTCATTATGGTAGCTACCGTATTCGCATTAGCCAATTTCACCTACATGCTCTTCATATTAAAGGCTGTGGATGCTTTTATGCCAATAATGCAGGAGAGGGAGTCAATCGCTCTTGCTATCCTTTTATATGTCCTTTTTAACTTCTTTTATGCTATGCTTGCCATTCCGTTTGGCACGCTGTCAGACAGAATAGGAAAGAGGAAAGTGCTTATTTCCGGCTACTTCCTGTTTTCGTTAACCTGTCTTGGATTTGCTTTTTCCGATTCACTTGCCGCCTTTTTGGTTTTATTCCCACTTTATGGCGTGGTTTACGCGATGGTAGAAGGGAACCAGAGGGCTTTTGTTTCCGATCTGTCCACAGAAGATTTAAGGGCAACCGCTT
>JANJFQ010000208.1 GCA_025435355.1 Candidatus Methanophagales archaeon
CCATAGCAAGAAGACAGCGACTTTGTTACGCATAAAAACTGCGAATCCCTTTTTAACACCCCGTATTGCACCTACATCGTCTATAACAACGGCATATCTTGGAAGTGCAAATATTATGCTGATAATTGTGATATAGACTATCATAGCCAAAAAACCCAGTCCCAATACTGCAAATGTCGTAAACACTTCCTCGGGAGGTAGCTCTGAAAGTGCCCATAGCTTTGGAAGAATGTATATAATGCCAGGGACCAGGAAAATAATACCAACAAAAGATATCAAACCAACAATAATGTCAGTGAAGAACAGACTTATGAACTTCCTTTTTCCATATTCTATCATGTGAGAGAAGTTGGTGCGTCCTGTTTCTGTCGCCTCTTTAGCCATACCGATAGCCCCAGCCCAGAAAAATGCAGTTATCAACATGCATAAAATTATAGTGACGATGATGGCAATTATGATTATGCCCATGCTTTGAAGGATTTGAGGCAGAAGCTGTGGAATAGCATCAGGAGTGATTTCATCGAGTTTTGTGAACTGTGGTACCAACGAAGGAATTGACGCCAGTATGGCACCGCCTATGATTATAATTGCCACTATGGATGTTAGTATCGAACTAAACACAAAAGGAAGGCAAATAGTCAAATTCTCCTTCCATGTGTCGAACCCCTTTCCTATTACACTACCAATGTCTTCTACCATGTTATCTATCGTTAATCTATCTTTACGGTTTAAAAACTTTCCGGTTTTTATCAAGCTCCCAAAATTGAGATGCTCCCGATTTTTGCAATGCCGTATAGCGTCTTGCAAATAAAAGCCGATAGGCGAATTTGGAAAAATCTTTGATTTTCCTTTTATCCGCTGTTGTGCGAAGTTGTCGAATTCTATTGTAATTAATGCTAAAAATTAGTACCAGAACTTTTATCGATCGGATAATGATAATGGTTCAATATTTTTTGGATTCTCTTGACCTTTATGGATAAAATGACCATAACAGCTCTGTAAAGTAAAGCAATAAGGGATTTTTACAAAGTCTTTAATAATTTTCACTATGGGTGCATCAATTGTACTATTTCCATCAATTTAACTTATACTTGCTGTTTCTCCGAAATTTTAAATATCTTCATATTTGAGGCATTCATTTCCGTTTGTTTCTTAAAAAAGCACCGTTTAAGCCTTGGTTTTGTCTTCAATTTAATGCCACAGTCAAAATAGGAAATATTATATAAATTTAACGCCAATGCGCATTCATGACTGCACTTACTGAAAAACGGTTGGCGAAAGTAAAAATGTTGGCTGCGATGTTCGAAGAATACGAAAAAAGCGGGCTCTCACCCACAGAATTTTGCAGAGAAAAGGGGATACATACGAGCAAAGTCTACTATTGGAGACGCCGATATCAGAACGAGGGTTTGACGGGGCTAGTTAACGGGAGAGGAGGCTCCACATATAAGGTTACAGACGATGTGAGAGCGTACATCCCGGAGGTAAAGATTAGAGACATGCAGAGAAGTGGGATTGAGATATCAGGGATGGTAGAGAAGAAGTTCGGTAAAACGGTAAGCGTGTTTCACGTGCAGAGAGTGCTAAAGGAGTTAAATCTCAACAATCCCGTAGGTAGAAAGCCGGGCAAGAAAATTAAAAAAAACCTCTGATTAAGAATGTACTTGCGGGAGTTGGTTTTGTTTTCGGGGCTATGAGTGCCATCGGTGGTGAGAAGGCGGTACTTGCAATCATCCATGAAAGGATTGAACACGGGACAGACGGTGAAGCACGGATTTTCAGGCACAAACCTGCAACTCTACTGCGGTATATTAGAACTCTGTTCCTCCTGCCTTTTTTTGATATGGAACGACCGATAGAGCTGGATAGCTATGAGGGGGTGACTCTTGAAGTTACCAATTCGCCGGATGGAAAACAGGTAGGATACAGGACTACCGACCGCTTCTTGAGAGAGCTAACAGCGCTTAATGTGGGGAATGGTTTGAGTTATCGGCTTGCAAGATGCTATTATGAAGCGTTCTATGCCGCATCGGGTAATCGTCTGCCCGTATACGTTGACGGTCACTTCAAGGTGGTGTGGACGCTGAAGAATATCCCACGTGGAAAGCACGGCATGATGGACCGTGTAATGCCAGGGCTAAAGCAGGTTTTCCTGAACGGCCCCAACGGGCATCCATTACTCCATAAGACCTGTGCTGGGGACCAGCATCTGAAAAAAGAGCTACTGACAATAGTTCGTGATTTCGAGAAAGCGATAGGTAAGGAAACGGTGAACATGGTGGTTGTTGATGGTGAGGGATGTAGTCTTGACGTCTTCAAGTCGTTTGACGCACTCAACGAGGACAGGACGAGCAACATCTATCTATTAACGATCCTCGATAACAATCAGTACCGCATTGAGGATTTCAGAGTCAGATACACAACCGGGGGCGGGGAGATCAAGTACCGAAAAGTGGAGGAAAATGACTTTGCGGAGTTTAAACGCAAGAAT
>JANJFQ010000078.1 GCA_025435355.1 Candidatus Methanophagales archaeon
CTTTCTCGTGCAGTTCTTTTGCTTTCTTACGTTTCAGGATTAACAATTCTTTCTTCATTTCGGACACTTCTTCTACACATGGTTTCTTTACCTATAAAAGCGTCCTACTTCTATGTGGAAAATAACCCGTTAATCAACACAGCCTCCTTCAACTCTGCATACGTCAGCACAAAAACATCCATTCCACCTATCATCACTTCTCTCTTAGGCACCCTCAACGCGTGAACTAACACGTCGGAATCGAGCAAAAGTCTCAATAGAACTCACCCTTTAGTCTCATCTTCCTTATATATTCAGTCGGGTCTAATTCCTCCCCTTGTCCTTCTGTCAATTCCAAATACTTTCTATATTCTCCAACTGTTATTCCTCGCTCCTCTGATGCAACACCTTTGAACATTCTTATTTGCTCCTCCACTGCTTTAACCACCTTCTCGCTAATCATTCTCCTACTCCTTTTCTATTATTTTTAGTTATAAGTCCATATATTTATAGGTGTTTATTCCAAAATAAAGATTTAGGAGGGTGTTGCAATGCCGACACTTAGTGTTGTAGGAAAAGAAGGTGTGATATATATCCCAAAACCAATTCGGGAAAAAGCAGGCTTAGAAGAAGGAGGAAAGATAGCGATATATCTGGAAGAAGAAGGCGAGATTACCATCAAAAAAGTGGTTGATGTTAGAACAGTGAGAGGTGCTTGGAAGGATAAAGAGGAGATTATAGAGGCGATAGATGGTTTAAAAACCCATTGGGCTGCTTGGAAGCTATGAAAAAAGTATCGAAAAGGATATTCCACTGCTAACAAGAAATATATCACACTTCGAAAGGATAAAAGAGCTTAAAGTTGTGACAAAGTATTCAGAAGACGTATAATATTAAAATGCCAGCAAAAAACAGAACCGTAGTAATAGGAATTGATGGCGTGCCTTTTCGCTTGCTGAAAAACCTCGCCGAAAAAGGAATTATGCCGAACTTTGCAGAACTAAAAAGAGAAGGTATTTTCACACAAATGAAATCTTCTATACCGGAGATTTCGTCAGTATCCTGGAGTTCTGTAATCACCGGAAAGAACCCCGGCGAACACGGCATTTACGGCTTCACTGCGTTAATCGAAGGCACCTATACCATTTCTTTCGCAAACTTCCGAAACCTAAAAGCACCTGCTTTCTGGCACGAAAAAGATGACATAACTTATGTCATACTGAACGTCCCTTCGACATATCCAGCTAAAGAACTAAATGGTGTACATATTTCGGGCTTTGTCTCGCCAGACCTCGAAAGAGCTGTATATCCACCATCATATCTCGACACACTACGTGATATGAACTATCGAGTGGATGTGGATTCCGGATATGCACACAAGTCAATGAAATTGTTCCTCAACGATTTGTTTAAAACAAACGAAATCAGAATAAAAGCATACAGGTAATTCTGGAACAAGTTCGACTGGGACGTCTTCATGCTCGTGTTTACCGGTAGTGACCGGTTAGAACATTTTTTGTGGCACGCCTACGAGGATGAAAACCACGAATATCACGATAAGTTCCAGCAATACTTCAGAGAAGTAGACTTCACTATCGGCGAGATAGTTTCTCGCATTAACGAAGAGGACCAGCTCGTTATACTATCTGACCATGGTATGGAACTCATAAAAGCAAATGTGAACATCAACTGCTACCTTGCTGCGGAAGGATTTTTGGTCCTGATGGACAAGCCTAAGTCCAGCGAAAGATACAAAAATATAAGAGAAGGCACTAAAGTTTTTACTCTCGACCCTGCACGGATATATTTAAATCGAGGGGGGAAGTATCCGAAGGGTTCCGTGAAGTCTGGTGAAGCAGGATATATAGTAGATTCACTTATCTCCGCTTTTGAAGATTTGGCATATAACGGTGAGAAGGTTATAAAGAAGGTGTATAGGAAAGAGGAAATATATCATGGTGAACAGCTTGAACACGCTCCTGACCTTGTTTTGCTGTCAAATCCAGGGTTCAATCTCAAGGGGAATATCTCAGCCGAAAATGTTTTTGAGGAAAGGGACATCATTACCGGGAAACATACATACGAAGATGCTTTTCTTTTTGTGCGACATAACAAAGACCTCGTGCCTGAAAATCCCACTGTGGAGGATGTAAGGCAAATAATAGAATAGAAGGAGAAGAAATTCGATAAAGAAGGGACAAAACAAAAAAAAACGAAAAGCTTTTTATTCAGAAAAAAACCGAAAATGGTATCTTTTCTGTCGAATATTCATTATGCATGGTAATACCACGTTTAAGCTACGAAGACATTTTCGCGAGTTTCAGGAAAGGCTTGGGAAACAGTAACTGGAATAAGCTGGAGAAACTTTGGGGGCGTATTGAACGGTTAAAGGAGACGAAAGGTTAGTATGGAGGAGATAATAGGTGTGCATAATGCCGATAAGACATGCTGGAACTGCTCAGCGGCAAAGATAAGAGGTAATGTGGATTTCAGAGGCTGTGGGCAATCTCGGATGATTGTCCCAAAAGGCGGCGAGCAGCAGATAATGATTGAATGCAGTCGCAGACCTGAATTAGGTCTATTCGAACCTTCCATCACCTTTGAACAGTGTCCGGAGTGGACTCTCACGGAATACGGATATATGCTAAAGAACATGCGTGTTATGATTCTTGGCATAGACGGCTATCTCGGCTGGACTCTCGCATTGAAACTCGGAAGGCTTGGTTGCCAGGTTAGCGGTATATATATCTATAAACGTCGAGATTGCGTGATGGAAAAAGGGTCGCATACTGCAGTACCCATTGCTAAGATGACCGATAGACTTCATGCGGCAAAAGAAGTCCTCGATATAGACATCAACTTCCGCAGAATGGACATCCGTGCTCGCACAAAGCTAAAAGAATTTATGGAGGAGGAGAAGCCTGAATCCATTGCCCATTATGCTGAGATACCTGCCGCACCTTACAGCATGGTAGATGCCGAGCATGCAATTGAAGTGCAGAATAACAATGTTTTGGGAACTCTCGGACTCCTATTTGTAATGCGAGATGTCGTTCCCGAATCTTGTCTTCTCAAACTTGGCACAATGGGCGAATACGGAAGTCCACTAACTGGAAGACCCCTCTTCGAAGGTATGTTCCCAAGCGAAGCAGTCTTGCAGTGGGATGACCGCGAATGGAGTCTCGGCGGGGAACTGACACCACGGGACCCGCAAAGTTTCTATCATGTTTCTAAAGTCCAGGATACTTTCAACGTATATGAAGCCTGCAAGTACTGGTGGCTTCGCTCTTATGACATCATGCAGGGTGTAATCTATGGCGTGCATACCGATGAAGTGTCCGCAGACCCAAGATTAAGAACTCGCCTGGACTTCGATGAATGGTTCGGCACGGTAATCAACCGCTTCGTCACTCAGGCGATTCAGGGTATTCCCCTTACTATCTATGGTGAGGGAAGAGCAGATACGCGGGATGATTGCTCTTGAAGATGCAATGGAGTGTATGGTCAGGCTTATAACATCCCCTCCTGAACCCGGCGAGTACGCGGTGGTCAATCAGGTCTCTGGTTTGCATAAGATAAGGAACATTGCAGAAACGGTTGCCTTCGTAGGAGAAAAGTTCGGATACGATGTGAAAATCCAGCGTCTGGAAAATCCACGCGTAGAGGCTGAAATACATCCTCTTGAGGTCGTATTCGAGAGACTGCCAGATGATTTCGGGTTTATGCCAGCGGTAAGCCTGGAAAAAGAGGTGACTCGCATGTTCGATCTGCTTATCACACCAGAAATCAAGGAGCGAATTGCACAAAAAGTTCATGTTATCATGCCGAAAACATGGTGGAGTGGAGAGAAGAAGGAATCAGGCGTTTTGGATGTCTACGAGCCGGGAACTCGCGAGGATACGGGATACAAACCACAGTTAGATACAGGCATAGAAAGTGTGGACGGTGTGAAAAATCGTAAATTTGAATTTGTGATTTCTTAATTAAGTGCTGCATAGGAACTTTATGGAGATGGAACTGACAGAAAGATACTTTAAAGAAGAGGTATTGGAATCTGATACGCCCGTATTTGTTTTATTCTGGGCTTCCTGGTGCACCGCATCCAAAAGAATGGAACGCACGGTAACGGAACTGAAGGGAGAATATGAACATGCTGGACAAATCAAAATACGTAAGGTGAATGTGGACAAAAATCCCGGCATTCGCTTCCAATATGACATCCGCGGAGTGCCAACTTACATTATCTTCAATAGTGGTAAAATCATAGAAAGAAGAATCGCCGCACAGTCCAGGAAACAACTAAGAACTATGGTTGAAAATGCTATCAATGTTAAAGCTGGTGAAGGTAAAGAGTTGTAGATAATAAATCCCAATTCCAAATGCTGGTTATATTTTATTTGTAAGAGGTATTTAAATAAGTGAAAGAGATATGATAGAAACGAAGCATAGAATGATGCAGAAGATAGATTCGACGACTGCTCTAAAGACAGCAAACAAATTCATCCTCGAGAACATGCGAGACCGATTCAGTGCTGGTTCTTTAAAGAGGGTTATATTCCCTACGAGAGAGGTTTGGATTGTTTCTGTGGTTTTGACATATCCAAAAAAAGGGATTATTGGTGAAGTTGGAGCGATTGCCGTTGATGGTGAAACGGGTGAAATAGTTGGATGGACACAAATAGAAGAGATGGAAACAGTGGCAAAGGACCTGTATGAAGGAAAGAAAAGCGAGATCAAAATTGCAAATTCGTAAGTATAGTAATCTAACCTTAAATTTAAAGCCGACAAATTAATTAAAAATAAATGTGCGGGGTGAATAGAATGGAGACAAAAATAAAAATCCCCAGCAAAGCTGTCGAGGTCTTAGATAGACCTGTGGAGCGGTCTGTGGTAGAGCTAATAGCTATTGGGCTTTACAGAGAAGGAAAGATAACATTGCGTCAGGCTGCAGATTTGGTTGGCGTGAATATAAAAGAAATACTCGACGTGCTTGAAAAACACAACGCATATATAAATTATGGAATAGAAGAGTTGGAAGAGGACATCGCACATGCAAGTGGTAAGTGATTCTGATGTCGTCATCCATTTAGCGAAATTGAATGAGTTAAACGTGATAAGAGAACTGTATGAATGTGCCCACATACCAAAATATGTGATGCTGGAGATGGTACGTTATCAATACGATGAGGTTGGAATAATCGAAAAAGCAATTCACCAAGGGATTTTGAAGGTTTATGAAATCGATGATAGCAGGGCAAGGAGTATTGCAAAAAGATATGGTATTCACATTGGTGAAGCTCATGTCAAGGTGTTGGCAGAAAATCGACGTGCTAAGATTTTTCTTTCAAATGAGAGAAAAGTGCGTGTCGCAGCTAAGAAAGAAGGGTTTTTTGCTGTTGGCACAGTAGGTATAATCCTTAGAGGAGCTAATCGGGGTTATTTGACTAAAGAAAGAGCGATAAAATTGTTAAACAAACTAAAAGCGAGTAAATTCAGAATTCATCCGAACATTATAGACCACGCTATAAATTCGCTTGAAGTGTAAGACACAGAAGAGGGTAGACGAAAAAAAGTGTCTCTCGTTCAACCTGATAGAAAATGAACAGCAAATCTGTCTCGGTTGTAATTTCCGCTCATAATGAAGCCAAAACGATAGAATCGGTGATAAAAGACGTTTACTCGTATTTTAAACCCTTTGATATGAACGTATCCATTGTGGTAGTGGATGACGGTTCTGATGATGGCACCAGTGTTATCTTAAAGAGAGTGAAGAGGAATATCCCCTGTTTAGAAATCATAATACATGCACAAAACCTTGGATACAACATCTCTCTTGTAGATGGAATTTTTTATTGCTCAGAAAAGAAAGGTGTAGATGTTATCGTTACCTTTGATGCGGATAAACAGCATTATGTGGAAGATCTCAAAAGAGTTATAATGCCCATAGAGAATGACGGGGCGGACTATGTCATAGGAGTGAGGAACTCTCTTCCAAGGTTGTTTGAAAAACTTGTTGCCCGTATTGCTGGAGTGAAAGATGCAACATGCGGGTTACGTGCATTAAAAATATTCCTGTTGCGGCTGAAAGAGATATTCTATGCTTTGGATTTATAAGTCCTCAGGATATTGAGAGTAATTATGAGGTATTTATAATGGAAAATGAATGAAATTGCAGAGCTAATCCAGGATATATCTGGCGGCGGCAATGTCACCATTGAGTTCAAACCTCCAAGGAAAGGCGAAATAAGAAGGAACTACTCGGATATCTCAAAAGCTAAAAGTCTTGGCTATAATCCAAAAATATCCATAGACTCCGGTATAAATGAAGTTTATAGGTGGTATAAAAATGGAAATGAACGAACTATATGGGGGGATAGATACGCATAAGGAAAACTTTGCAGGTTGCATAGTAGATGAGAAAGGAAGAGTTCTCAGGGAACATTCTTTCCCAGCGACAAAGGAAGCGGTCGAGAAATTTACTATGGGTATACCGAATACACAGATGAAGATAGCGATAGAAGCCTGCGGAATCTGGCGTGGAGCATACAATATATTCAGAGAACTTGGCTATGAGGTCAAGTTAGCAAATCCAAAGATAACACATGACATCGCGAGCGGTAAAAAGATGGATACGGTGGATGCAAAAACGCTTGCAGACCTGCTGAGAACGAACTATCTCCCAGAAGTTTACATCCCAGATGACGATATATCCTTTCCAGCGGTACGGATATCAACTCTGCATCATGTCTATGGAGACTACAACTAATGCTATGCTGTTCATAAAGGGTTGAGGGAGCCCCCTGATGTAGCAAAGAGAGGCATGATAAGTCCGGTAGCCGCATTGATGTTTTCTGAAGCGAAGTGTAAGAAAACTTCAAGTGGATAATTTCGAGAGAAATAGGACTTATCATGCCGGGTAGTGGGTAAAGTTCAAAAGCATGGGTGCAGATGGTTAGCGGTTCATAAAGGTATATCGGTCGCCCCACTTTACAGCAAGCGACCGATATACTAGGATTCGGAGAATTTCCCCAATATAAAGGCTATTTGAAAGATTCTGCTTCTATAACTTCGATATACGGCCCCTTGCGTAGGGTACCCTATCTCGTTTCCTTTTCCTTCAGTATTCCTGCAAGCTTCCTCTATTTGGATGGCTTACCAGGTTTTTTGGTCCACGTTTTGGATCTGCTTATTTAACTTTTCCCTTCGACATTCATCTCTTCGCACCTTTCTCGGCACATGGTTACGCGTCGTTAAAGCTTGGTGGCTTCCACATTTATGCCGATGACATACCGGATAAAAAGGGGGGTGAGAAAGTGGCAGGTGCCAAACCACAGTACAACGGATGTGAAAAGAGGGTTACGAGGAGCATATGCGTCGTAAGTACGGTGACCAAGTGTGGCTGCCTGGAATCATAAAGACTTGAAACAGTATTGCGGCTTTCGTAAGCGATGGACAAGGAAGCCCTCTATGCAGCGTATTCACCTTAATCTTTCTTACTTCCTGTATAATATAATGTCCGTTGTAAGATCACGGCTGAGTTCAATTTCTCCTGAGAAGCTCTTTCACCCATTCCATAAACCTCTTAAAATTTTCCTCCGGTGAAACATTTTCCTCTAACACGTCATCCTCAATGACATTATCTTCTGAGCCGAAGTGAATATGTCTCGGAAAAGTCCTGATGCCTTTGTGATGCGGTGCTGTGTCAATTCTGTAAATCTTATCGTCCCTCTGCCAGTGAAAAGAGAACTTATCCACTACCGGATACCTCACATCAATCCAAGAGCTGTCAATCAAAATCAATCTCACCCTATCTGCATGAAGTTCTGCATCCACAACTATATCCGAGAATTCATCACTTGCTATCTTTAAAAACGGTAGATACCTGCGGAACATCAAATTTCTCCTATTAAGTCCCTTGCCAACTTTTTCATCTCTTCTATATTGCTTCTCAATGCTAAAGCGGATAAGAAATCCTCGTAAGATGGGTGTTCCGGCAGCTTCCCCTCTTCTATCTCCTTCTCTATCTCCTCTGGCTCTTTCACCTTGTGCTTCGATAGTATCCTTTCGAGTTCCCTCTTTTGATCAATTATCTCCTTTACTATTATGATAGGCACCAACTCGCTATTCACGGCTGACATGGTTTTTATTTCGTTCTCGAAGTATTTAAATATTTCTATCCACTATGAGTTTAATTCTTACCACTTTATATCATCTGCTCTCCTTTTTAATTCGTTCATCCCTGCTCATCCCAAATTCTTTCTCTATCAAAATAGATTAAAAAGAAAGCTTTACCAAAGAAAAAGTGTGTTTTGCAGGCTTTGATTAGCGATTTCGGGCATGGTTTTAACCACAGATTAACACAGATTTCACAGATTTATTTATTTTCAATCACAAAGGCTTTTGCTAAAAGCGAGCTTATGTAGCCTAAGCCGAAGATGCTGACACCTACATTGCCATCCCCAATTTTTTCTATTGACATAAAATCCCTTCCTGTTCAATTCGCTTATTATGTGTATTCTCATTGGAGATCACCTATGAATTTCACAAAATCCAGGCTGCTTACTCGTTCATAAAGCCTTTTATCGGCGGTGACAAAAGTGAGTTCTGTTTCCTTTGCCAATGCGATGTAAAAAGCGTCATAAACAGTTATATCATGCTCAAAAGCAAATGTAACTGCCGAGTTTATAATCGCAGGTATTGGAGTAACGATATCCAAATCCAGATCAAATATAGATGTTAAAGCGTCACTGACATCATTAGCATCGAAACTTGGATTATATTTTAAAGCGTTAGCCAGTTCGTATAATAACAAATCCGGCACGACAACCCTTTCTTCTCCAATCCTAATTCTTTCTCTTATTTCTAAGGCTTTATCTGTGTACTCTTCCTCTGAAAACCATTTCACAACAACGGATGCATCCAGGAGGATCATCTTG
>JANJFQ010000209.1 GCA_025435355.1 Candidatus Methanophagales archaeon
ATTCCTGTATCTGATATTGAGGCAACGCCTGAGATGGTTACAACAGAGACTTCTAAGGAGTATCTGAGGGGTGTGGGAAAAGTTGAGAACCGACTCATCATCTTACTTGACCTGGAGCAAGTGTTGACAAAGAAGGAAATAGAAGAGGTAATGGATTTTGAGGAGCTGGAAGAGAAGGGAGAGGAGAAGGAGGAGGAAAAAAAATAAGAAATGAAAAAGGAAAAGGTAAGAGTATTGTTAGTGGACGATTCTACCTACATAAGGACGGTTCTTGGCAGCATAATAACCGAGGCAGGATTTGAAGTCGCGGGCGAAGCCGCTAATGGCGAAGAGGCGATTCGGAAGTATATGGGTCTCAAACCAGATTTAGTATTGATGGATGTTATAATGGAACCTATGAACGGAATGGCAGCGACGAAGGCGATACTTGATAAAGACCCTGAGGCGAAGATATTGATGGTTACGGTACTGGAAGACAAAGATATACTTGTGGATTTGATGAAGATAGGAGCAAAAGGCTATATCACGAAACCTTTTTCCAAAGAGGAAATCGCAGAGAAAATAAAGGAAGTTATGGGGAAATAGCAAATGGTGAATGAATTCGAAAAAGTAATGCTGGAGCAAATATTGAAGACTACCGCTTCAAAGTCCCTGATTTATTTGCAATTCTTTATTGGCAAACTGATCAAAGTCGAATCGCTCTCCATCTACTGGACAGCTCAGCAATTAAGAATAGGAAAGGATTTTGTTATATCCATGATAGAGTTAAGAGAGAAAAGTGAGCTGGTTGGGAGTATATACCTTGTATTTCCCTATGAAATCGCATACCGGCTTGCAAAAGACATGTATGGGGAGTTGATTCCAGAGATTTCTCAAAAACATGTTTTGGATATAGTTGAGGAGATGACCAATATTATTTCTGCACCTCTCAGTGAGACCGCCACTTTTTTTTCCCGTCATACACCTGTCATTCCTTCGGTTGCTCGTATAGTTAGCTACGAGGAGTTCAAATCTTTACCGCTAGCTGAGGCATTGGTTTTAGAATTAAAAATGGATGGCGAGATGAATGGGGATATATACTTTGTGATGGAGGAAGGAACCGTAAAGAAACTAAAGAGAATGCTGAAAAGGAGGGAGCGGGAATAATGAAAGGATAGACGTGCTGGTTGTGGATGATTCGTCACTGATGCGGAGGATGATATCTGAAATGCTGAATGCGGCATCAAACATACGAGTAGTTGGCACTGCCAAGGACGGCATGGATGCAGTAAAAAAAACAGACAAGAAAGTTTTGATTATAGGTGCATCCACTGGAGGACCGCAGGCACTATCAGAAATCATTCCGAAACTTCACAGAACCTTCCCATTAGCAGTTTTGATTGTTCAGCACCTGCCAGTTGGCTTCACAAAAAGCTTTTCAGAAAGACTGAGCTGGCAGGGTTCTATCGCATTGAAAGAAGCGAATGATAACGATGTCATAAAATCAGGTCAGGCATTCATTGCACCATCAGGTTATCATACAGTTGTAAAAAACGGTAGGATAGAGTTAAATAAGAAACCAAAGGTGAATAGTGTGAGACCAAGCATAGATGTAGCAATGAAATCAGCAGCAGAAGCATACGAGGAGAAGGTTATTGGCGTTCTGCTCAGCGGTATGGGAAAAGACGGCGCAGAGGGTATGAAGGCAATAAAGGAAAAAGGAGGGAAGACTATTGCGCAGGATGAGCTCACAAGTGTTATATTTGGCATGCCTAAGGCAGCAATAGACATAGGTGTTGTGGACAAGGTTGCACCACTGCCTGATATTGTTGATGAAATAATAAGGATGCTGTGATATGCTTAATTAAAATGTGGGAAAGGTTAAGTCAGGTAGACTCACCAGTTATAGTATAGTAATATTCAAACGCTATAAACTTCTTTTTAATTCTTCCTTCCTTTACCAGGTCCTCTACCACGAAAGGAAAAAACCTCTGGAGACACGGCTTATGAACTTTACCGAAAAAACGTCGTATACCCGACAAATCTAATAAAGTGTTTAGCATGTCTGCATCAAAGCCAATACCATCAGCTATTTCAGTAGCAGTAAAAAACAAATCATCATTTCTTTTCAAAAAATCCACAATTCTCTCCTTAAGTATTTCAGTGTCCATATGACATAAAATGTATTCCCATTTTAGAATCTCAATAAAGTCGCTTTTTTTAAGTTCTTCTTTAGAGATTGGCATTTATCTCACCCTTTGTTAGTAGGAATATATTTCTATATAAAAAAACTTTTTAATTAACGATGCTGTGAAAGATGGTTGATGTATCAAAATATAAGGAATTGTTCATAGACGAGTCAAGGGAGCATCTTCAAAGTATAAGTAGAAATCTGCTGACGTTGGAGAAAGAACCAGAGAACACAGACGCATTAAATGAAACGTTC
>JANJFQ010000210.1 GCA_025435355.1 Candidatus Methanophagales archaeon
CGGCGAAGTTTATAATATGTATCGGCGTTTGTGCAACCATTTGGGCATGGATGCTTTAACACAGCGGCGTGTTACCGATTTTGTCTCGGAATTGGACATTTTGGGCTTGGTCAATGCGGTGATCGTGAGCAAGGGCAGATACGGACGGACGAAGGAGATCTCCCTCAGTGTGCCGGAAGAGTGCGTACGACCGGTATTGCTTGAAGACTATAAACTTAAAGCAATATCTTCTATTAGAGTACGACAGCAGATAACATTGTAGGGGGATGAAAGATGAGCGATAAAGAAGAAAAAGGGAAAAAGAAAGGAAAGCAGACGACGGGGTATGTCAAGTTCGAGGTACCAGAAGAGTTGCAAACCAAATCCTTGGAAGCGGTGGAGCTAGCGAGGACGACAGGCACCATAAAGAAAGGAACGAACGAATCCACAAAGACCATCGAGCGAGGATTGGCGAAATTAGTGCTGATAAGTGAGGATATTACTCCACCGGAGATTGCCATGCATCTTCCACCACTGTGTGAAGAGAAAGGTATCCCTTACTTGTACGTTAAAAGCCAGAGAGATTTAGGTGCTGCTTGTGGTATTAACAAAGGTTGCGCCTCTGTTGCCATCGTGGACCCCGGAAAAGCTGGAGAGGCGATTGATAAGATCGCTGAGGAGCTTAAGCAGCTAACAGAGTAAGTAAGTACGTGAGTGAGTACGTGAGTAAAAGGCGAGGTAGGAAATGAGCGAAGAAAGGGGAACACCTGCAGAGGTCATAGAGATCGTGGGTAGAACAGGAATGCACGGTGAGTCCATACAGGTGAAGTGCAAGATCCTGGACGGCATGAACAAAGGCCGTATCCTCACAAGAAACTGCATCGGACCGATAAAAGTGGGTGATATCTTAGTGCTCGTAGAGACGGCAAGAGAAGTGCGGAAACTACATTCGCGGAGGTAACGAGAGAATGGAAATCAAATGCTCTTTTTGCGATATATCTTTAGAGCCCGGAACCGGGAAGATGTTTGTGAAGCGCGATGGAACTGTTCTTTATTTCTGCAGTTCTAAGTGCGAACGCAACATGCTGAAATTGAGGCGAAAGAGAAGGAAATTAAAGTGGGCTGCAGGGTCAAAGGAATAGCCAGGCCAGCCAACTGACGAATTCCCTCCACTCCTTTCCTTTGTTTTCTTATAGTTTATTTGTTTTGTTTTATTTTGTTTCGTCACGCACAGCTTTCAGCAGCTTTACGGAGGGTTATATAATAAAAGTCACAGACCTCTTTCTGAAGAAGGAGGCATCAGAGCGATGCTCATTTTTAGTTCCCTTTTTATCCATAAGTTGAAAGATCTGGATATTCCTTGTGATGCTCCTCGATGACTTGTTTTGCTGCTTTTTCTTTCGTTTTGCTAGTGGAAAATGTTTTCTTATACCCTTCTTTATAGTTATTTAGGACCGTATTAAGGCGTTTACCTTCGAGTTTTAATCGAAACCAACCTTCTCTCCCTCCAATACTCTCAATCAACCCAAGAGCTTCACCTTCTCCTATAAAATGATCGGATATTTTTTTACCAATTGTATCACAAGCATAATGAGCAAGATTTGTAGGGGACTTACAAAATTGTTCTACTGAATTTATTGAAAACTCTTTAAGAGATGCATCATCACGTATGTTGTTTTTAATTATTTCTGTAACTATTTTGCTACCTATAGAGAGGGGATGAGATGAAGGATAGAATTTTAATAATACTTCGGATTTTACTTTATACCCATCACTGCCTAACATTCTGGTCAAGTTATTATCATTATGTTGACTTTTATATGGATCCTTTCTTGATTTTATTCTCGTGAATAATTGAAGTGTCTGCCCTATAAACATGTTGACCTGCCAAATTAGCAATAAATCATCAGAAGCAACATCAATCTCTCCTTTGGCTTCCCGCCGTTCAAGCTCTCGAACTATACTATCCACATTTTCTGAAGGGATGCAAAGAACAAACTCCATAGTTCTAATTTCATCGCCCAGCATATCTTCTAGATATTTCTGATTCCCAATCACTTTCATTTTAGCTTCATATGCATCAGAAATATATTTCCCAGGTTTTGATGTAGAAGTTTTACATTCTACAAAAATCGCGTGTTTTATTCTTTCATTGTAAATCAGAACATCAAAGTTTTTCACTCCAAGTTCAATGAGCGGTTCAGAGGAAACAAATGCATAAGCGAGTTCAGTGCAACATTTACTCTCCGGTCCAAAAGCTGAGATACAAATATCAACTAATTTATCATGATACCCTGTCCTTTCAAAGTGCTTTTCAAATGCTTCCATTTCATTTTTCGTACGTGTTTAGCCACCCAGCCTCGCCCTCAACATCTGAAAGCTGTTGAGCCCTTGCTGTGCCCATGTCGCCAGCACTGTCATG
>JANJFQ010000211.1 GCA_025435355.1 Candidatus Methanophagales archaeon
GCAGGAGTTCCAGATGGGTAATTACCCCTTGAAAACAGTGTAATAACAGCCCTTTCAGAAAAATAGGCGAAAATATACCAAATACCGCCAAAATAGTATTAGATTGAGGAGTAACAGTCATTTAGAGTTATGTGAAATTGTGCTACAAGAACAAATCTAACCCCCGCTAACCCACGAAAGAATGATTAGCTCGGCGTTACCTGTGACCTCTGTTTTTATACCTTGCAGATTTTTGATGTTCATCCCGTTAAGGTAAACGTTAAAAGAGCGCTTTATCTCGCCACCGTCTATTACCCTCTCTCTGAATCCATCCCCGTATTTTTCTACCAATCTCTCCATCACTTCTCCTATGGTTGTAGAACCATCTAAATCCAGTTCCGTCTCTCTCGTTTTCGTCAGACCATGCAAAGCCTGTGGAAATTTCACTTTCAGAGGTTCTGAGTCTTTTTCTTCTTTTACCTCTTTACCTAATTCTGAGATACCGACCAAACTATGTCTCAGCGTGAAGTCCCACTCTTCTTTATGCCAATCCTCCTCCACGCTTTCACGAGGTCTAACGTGGCCCAGCCATGATAAGCGGTCCTCCGCCTGGTCTTTCATGCCTCTCCGCTTGACTGTCAGGTCTGGATAAACCGTTATCCATGTCTTTTGTGGAGGTGGCGTGGGATATTCACGATAACAACTACGGCTTATTATAGCATTCGGAAGATACTGCGAAGCGATTTCGTAAGCACGCTCCATTTCTTCCACCGTGGGGCGTTTCGTTACCTTTTCGCATGCAAACGTGGCTGCGAACGGATTTATACGGTATTTTATGTTTTTGTTTAACGAAGCGAAGAACTTCGCTATTTTCTCTATCTCCGCATCGTCAACAATCCCGGGCATGTAAATTGTTTGAACGAGCAGCTCTATCCCGGAAGCGTTCAACTTTTCAATTGCTCTCAACACAGGCTTGTTGGATTTACCGGTGTACCACCTGTGAACGTCCTCTGAAAAAGCCTTCAAATCAACATGCGCCTCGGTCAAGCCCGCTTCTTCCAGCTCATGAACATAATCTTCCTCCTCGCCTAACGCATACCCGTTTGTCATCAACACGATTTTTTCAAATCCGTTTTCTTTCAATCCCTTGACCAAACTCAATAGATAATCCCTATCAAGGGTGGGCTCGCCACCGGTAATCATCGCCACCGAAGGAATCTTCCCATAGTAATTCAGGCATGCGCGCTCCATTCTCTCGAGGGTCTCCTCTGCGGTGAGGAAGGTCCCTCCTCCATCTCGTGCAGGTCTGAAACAGCCTTTACAGTGGAAATTACAGCCGGTGAGCATGAACCAGACCCGGGGTTCTATCTCAGAAAGCGTGAAATATTGTAGAGCTCTTTTACCCATGTGTTGCATCCCTTGTTTATACCAATGGTTATTATAATAAAAAGGTTGTAAAGTCTTTTGATAAAATGTTTGATAGTATGCAGAGGCTAACTATCTCGATTATGCATTTTTCTCGTCGAATTTTCTTTTATATAATCTAAATTCTCTATCTCTTCTGTTCTTATGTAGTCTTTGCTTTCGAGTTCAGAAAAAATTACTTCTCCCTTCTCAGTTCTTATCTTTTCTACTTCTTTCATCTCCACTCCTCTCTCCTTTATCCCTTTACTCAATTGCTCATACTCGAAATTCTCACGGCAGAAAAGACCTATTACGAATTTTATTGCTGGTGCGAGGTCAAATTTTATATGCTGTACATGTCTCACCGCCTGAACATGGCAAGGGAGCCCAACGATGCAAAGATTGTCGAGCACCTCATCTATGACCGCGGTTCTCACGATCATCAAGTTAGGAGATACTCCGTATTTTGTGCCTGTCGCCGCGATTATTTCTTCTTTGCTTTTTGCTACCTTCGGAAACGGCATCCAGTCGTCCTCTTCTCTTCCTCTACCAGTCAATATAGCACCATCTATTATTTTTTCCTCTAACATATACACCAGAATAGCAGTTACAACACCGCCATCTTGCGCTTTTTCGAGTATGCTTTCATCAGTTGCCCTTGCCGCAATAGCACGCCTGTATATTCCTATATCTTCGCCCTCTTTCCTGTGCCTTCCGAAGATTTCCCCCTCTATCGCACCTTTGTCGAATTCTGTTCGATAGCATGCGTGGTAGCATACCGCAGTCCACACAAGCAGCCTTCTTTTCCGGTCTTTTAGGCCTCCTATCAATCCACTCGAGGTGATAGAGAGGACACGAAGCGACACATGCACCGCAGTAGGTGCAAAGTTCGCCTTCTATTACTTCGGATTCAAGTTCATCGTATGCCGGCATTTTATTCTATAAACTTGTTTGTCCCTAGCCAACTCCATCTATACACGCTCCCAAATCAAATGAGAGGTTCGCTTTATACCGTT
>JANJFQ010000015.1 GCA_025435355.1 Candidatus Methanophagales archaeon
CTATGGCAGATGCATCGCTTCATCAAAGCTTAGCGGAGCTAACGTTTTTACCGTTGGTATATTAAGATTATTCCCCACTATACGATTTTCGTCTTTATAATCAGAATGAATCGTTTGCTCTGAGCCTGAGTTATTATAATTATGCATTACTAAGCTGCCATTTGCTCTCAAATCATCTATACACTTCAATATTTCGTCTATCTCCTTTTCCAACTCATCAAGAGTCATAGAGGGTCGATACTCCAAAAGCTGCCTCTCTTTTTCCATGCTGGTCTTCCCAGCCTCGCTTGTTTTTGTCATGTCCACCCTTTTTATTTCATCCCTATTTAATGGTCTCGATGCAATGAAATAAAATTGCAATTAGCCATAAATGCCCTTCCTAATATTTATCATCGCAGTTCATATTTTCTACAATAAACTTTCTCATATCCAGCGCACATATCTTTTTTGGCGCGGAACCGTCATATAATAGGGTTCATCTTGACTTCATCAAAAAAGGAATTAATAATTGTGAGGATACTTTCATTGTATATCGGATTTTTTCAGCGATAATGTAGGGGGTAGAATATGGGAAATATTTTCGAGAACCTGATAAGTGAGAGAACGATATTTGCAAATAGAGAGGTGCTTCGCCCTACGTATATCCCTGAAAATCTACCCCATCGGAAGGAGCAAATAAATGGTTTAGCTGGTGCGTTATCAGCAGCGCTAAAAGGAGAAACGCCATCCAATATATTGATCTACGGTAAGACCGGAACAGGTAAGACCGCTACGGTGAAATATGTGAGCAAGGAATTAGAAGAGATGGGGGAGAAGATAGGCAGTAAATGCTCCCTGGTATATATCAACGGCGAGGTATTTGATACGCAGTATCGAGTTTTTGCTTATCTCGCGAAGACATTCAATAAGCGTGTTCCGATGATAGGATGGCCGACTGATATGGTGTATTCAGAGTTCAAGGCAGGGATAGATACAGAAGATAGATGCGTAATCGTGATATTGGATGAGGTGGATAAGTTAGCAACCAAAGGAGATGGAGCCCTATATAACCTCTCGAGGATAAACAGCGAGTTAAATAATGCAAAAGTAAGCATGATAGGTATTTCGAATGACCTGACATTTACAGAGCGATTGGACCCAAGGGTGAGGTCGTCGTTGGGCGAGGATGAAATAATATTCCCGCCTTACAATGCTAATCAATTGCAGGATATTCTGGGTGAGAGGGCAGAAATAGCCTTCAATGAATCCGTGATAAAGGAAGGGGTGATACCGCTATGCGCTGCTTTTGCTGCTCAAGAGCATGGAGACGCAAGGCGAGCTCTTGATCTGCTACGTGTATCAGGTGAAATTGCAGAGCGCACGAAATCAGATGTGGTAACTGAGGAACATGTACGGCTCGCAACTGAAAAGATGGAAGCAAGTAGGATTGTTGAAGTAGTAAAAACACTACCACTGCAATCAAAGATCGTGCTAAGCAGTGTGCTCCAGCTAAGCAAGGAAAAAAACAAAAGACGCTTCGCTAGTGGTGAGGTCTATAATATGTATCGGCGATTGTGTAACCATTTAGGCATGGAGCCGTTAACGCAGCGACGTGTTACCGATTTTGTCTCGGAGTTGGACATTTTGGGATTGATAAACGCAGTGGTTGTAAGCAAGGGAAGATATGCGCGCACAAAGGAAATATCGTTAAGCGTGCCAGAAGTGCTTGTGCAACCTATTTTGCTTGAAGACTATAAGCTTAGAGCAATATCCAATATCAGAGTAAAAACGCAGATAACATTGTAGGTGGATGAAAGATGAGCTGTTTTGCTTCGTTTTTTAAACGAGATCGTTACTTCTCATCTTCTCCATCAATTTCCTCTTACCTTTATTAGCCTCCCGGAATGCCGAACTATATGCTCTCCATTCCGCCTCATCACATACCCTTTTCATTGTCCCCAGCACGTCTATCGCATCATCATAATAGACATACGAGCGATTTATGAGATCAGAGACCCATTCGTGGCATATTTTTAGCGCTTCTTCGCTTGCTCCTACATCCTTCAGTTTCATCGCATAACTCTTTATCTCTTCTTTTCCCATATTACTTGCAAATTTCTCTAACAGCCATACCGCAGGACGCTTGCCACTACCCAAAAGAGCATCTATGAAGATTCTCGCAATCGAAACATTATGGGCATATTCTATTACTTCCCTTAGCATCGCTTCATCCGACTTCTCCACAAACAATTTTATACGCTCGTAGGTTTCCTGGCTGAAATGGGACATCATGTCCAGCGCAACATTTATTGGTTCTTCCGCTTCCACTTCTATCCCATCACTGATACAACCTATTCACACCATGGATCAGTGCATACAGCGATGCAATCACTATATCTTCACTTACACCACTCGCCGTTATCGTCTTATCACCCCTGCTTATCTTCACCAGGACATTCACCAACGCATCCGTTCCACCGGTGATGGCATCCACATGATACTCTTCAAGCTGCAAATCGTCCATTTCCATACCCGCCATTGCCTTCCTTAGTGCATTTATCGCCGCATCCACGGGACCAACGCCAACGCCCGCTTCCACTACCTCTTCCCCATCTACTTCCAATCTTATTGATGCCGTTGGATACACGTTCTTCCCGGACACCACAGATAAGTCAACCAGTTTTATCTTCTCTTCTCTTTCTATACGCAATACATCGTCCACTATTGCCTGAAAATCGGCATCGGTAACCAACTTACCCTTGTCACCCAGTTCCTTCACCTTTGCCAATATTCTTTTCATTTGTTCATCATCCGCCGGGATACCCATCTCTTCCAACGCCATTTTCACTGATGCCTTACCTGTATGCTTTCCAAATGCAAATCGCCTCTTCCTTCCTATTAGCTCCGGGTCAAGCGGTTCATATAAACTCGTATCCGCCAACGTCCCGTGGACGTGCATTCCCGACTCGTGCGTGAAGGCGTTATCGCCCATAAGCGGTTTGTTCGGAGCAAGTGGCATTTTTGTCAAATTCCTGACCAATCGCGAAGTCGCATACAGTTTCTCCTTTGCAATCTTCGTTTTTACACCGTACAGCATTTCCAGTGCCGTTACCACCTCTTCTAAGGATGCATTACCCGCCCTTTCTCCCAACCCGTTCACCGTCACGTGCACATATTTTGCACCCACCATCACGGCAGCTACCGAGTTTGCAGTCGCCAAACCAAAGTCATTGTGACAGTGCACGGAAACAGGCGTGTTGAAATTGCAAAGCGCCTGAAATATCTCCCTTGTGCGCTCCGGATACAACACGCCAACGGTGTCACAGAAACATAAGCGGTCAACGACTACGGCTAAATCCGAGAAGAAGGATTTTAAAAACTCCATATCCGCTCTGGATGCGTCTTCTGCGCTAATCTCCACCTTTAATCCATGTCCTTTCACATATTCTGCCATCTCAATTGTCTTCCCTCTTAGCGTTTCCCGGTCTATCTTCAACTTCTTCTTTATGTGTGCATCTGAAACCGGTGCGACCAGGTTAATCGTGTCAACGTCGCATTCGATCGCAGCGTCAATATCTACCTTTAATAACCGAGCGAAAGAACTGATTTCTGCATTTAATCCTTCTTTCGCTATTGCCTTTATCGCTCTGTGCTCGCCTTCCGAGACGATTGCAGTTCCCGCTTCTATGACGTCAACACCGAGTATATCGAGCTGTTTTGCAATTTGCAGTTTCTGTTCCGGGCTCAAAGACACTCCCGGGGTTTGCTCACCATCACGCAGCGTTGTATCCAGGATTTTTACTGTTTTTACTTCTTGCATAAGCTATTGTTTCTACTATAAAACCTATTTTATATTTATATGCCAAGAATTGCATATAAAGCCCTTGCTATATTCTCCAAATAGGGCTCGTCCAAGTGTCCAATGACTTTGATAATTCTGCGTTTGTCTATCACCCGGATTTGTTCGCAAAGGACTACTGAGTCTTTGCTTAGGTCCCCAACACCTGCAGGAATAGTTACCATTTAATTTCACCACGCTCTGGCAATTCTCGGATTTTTGCTACGGTCACTTCAGTCATATTCACATCCTCTTTTACTATACTCATCTTTTATTGCTCCCTTAAGCTATGTATATCTTTAGCTAAAATAATTGATGATATATAAAGAACGAGAAGCAAAATTCTGTTCCCTTAAGAAACAATATTTATATAGTTCTGTTTCCTATATTCTGACATGCGGAGGGAGGAAGACTTTCGGACTGTAATAGCACAATGGATGGATTTTTCATTGCCCGAGCTCTTGAAAAGGGATATTGAAGTTCCCTTTGAGGGTGATTTAATAGTAACCATCGTTGGAGGTCGCAGGGCAGGAAAGACTTATTTGATGTTCCAACTCATCAAATATCTTTTTCAGCACCGGGATATGGATAAGAGGAATGTGCTCTACGTGAACTTTGAACACGAAAGGCTGAGATATTTGGATGCACGTGATTTAGAAGATATGGTAAAAGTATATTATGAGATGGTATTACCGGATAATAAAAAGCCAATCTTCCTCTTCTTAGACGAAATCCAGAATGTCAGCGATTGGGACCGCTGGGTGAGACGAGTTTTCGACCAGAAGAAATTCAGGATTTTTTTATCTGGGTCCTCTTCGAAGTTGTTAGCGAAGGAAATAGCGACCAGTTTGAGGGGTAGAGCGCTCTCTCGCGTGGTGTTTCCTTTCAGTTTTCGAGAATTTCTGATGACAAAAAGGGAGGAGGTGAAGGGAGAGAACCTCAAAATTATGCAATATTTAGAGGAAAGGGGAAAAATCTTAGGTTATTTGGAGGACTATATGATGTTCGGTGGCTATCCCGAAGTCGAGCTTCAAAAGGAAGATCGAATAAAGGAAGAACTATTACTCTCTTACTATGAGGCGATATTTTACAGGGATTTGGTCGAGCGATACTCTATAAAGAATGCAAAGGTACTCGATTTATTCCTGAAATACATGCTCTCCAATTTCTCTAAGTATGCATCCGTATCGAAAGCATATAACTATTTGAAGTCATTGGGGCTGAGGGTTAGCAAGAAGACATTATTAAATCTGCAAAAGTTTGCAGAAGACGTTTTCTTCCTGTTCTCCGTTGAAATCTTCTCATACAGCATTAAAAGGCGAGAACAATATCCAAAGAAGGTTTATTGCATAGATACGGGCGTTTTAAAAGTGTTCACACCGCGATTTTCAGAGAATTTTGGCAGGCTTATGGAGAATATGGTCTTCATCGAGTTGAAGCGAAGGCAATTTGAAAGGCGACCGGTTGAGATTTACTACCATAAATCAAACGACAAAGAAACGGATTTCGTGATAAAGGAAGGTGTGGAAGTGAAGCAGTTGATTCAGGTGACGTATGCTCGTGGCAGAGATGAAATAGAGAGAAGAGAACTCGAAGGGATTATCAAAGCAAGCGTTGAGTTGAAGTGCGATAATCTGTTGATAATCACCTGGGATTACAGTGGAGAAGAAGAGTTAAAAGGGCGTAGAATAAAGTTAGTACCCTTGTGGATGTGGTTGCTTGGTTAGGATTGAAGGTATCTCAATTACCGTTTGCCTACTTCGCAGTCTGAAAAAGCTCGCGTATCCTCCTGCCAACTACTTCTATCTGCTCCTCTTTCTCCTTCTCCCTTTGTGCATTTAAGAATTTCATCCCGCCTTCGCTTTCCTTACGCCACTCCGCGGCGAACTTACCATCCTTTATCTCCTCCCATATCTTCTTCATCTCCGCCTTTGTTGCCTCTGATATTATCCGCGAGCCCCTTGTTTTACCCCCGAACTCCGCAGTGTTAGACACCATCTGCCACATGAATCCCATACCACCCTGCTGTATCAAATCGGTGATAAGCTTTAACTCGTGCAAACATTCGAAATACGCTATCTCCGGCTGATAGCCCTTCTCAACGAGCGTTTCAAATCCTGCTTTTATTAATTCCGTGACACCGCCACAGAGAACGACCTGCTCACCGAATAAATCGCTTGTAGTTTCTTCGTAAAATGTGGTCTCTAACACACCGGGCATCGTGAATCGCATCGCTTTTGCCATTGCCAACGCTATCTCTTTCGCATTTCCAGAGAAATCTTGCTCCACCGCGATCAATGCAGGAACACCGAAACCCTCTTTGTATAGTTGTCTTACCATATATCCCGGTCCTTTTGGTGCGACCATTATCAAATCAATGTTCTCTGGCGGTTTTATCCAGCCGAAGTTTATGTTAAATCCATGTGAGAAGCCCAGAACCTTACCTTCGCTGAGATATGGTCTTATACTCGCTTCGTATACCTGCGATTGAACCTCGTCTGGCACGAGCATGTGTACTATATCAGCTTTTTCGGCGGCATCTTCGATTGCTGAAACTTTCAATCCATCGGATTTCGCCTTCGACCAGCTCTTTCCGCCTTCTCTCAAGCCCACAACCACTTCTATCCCGGAATCGTGC
Source organism: Candidatus Methanophagales archaeon (assembly GCA_025435355.1). GTDB lineage: Archaea > Halobacteriota > Syntropharchaeia > Alkanophagales > Methanospirareceae > WJOV01. The sequence goes on from JANJFQ010000015.1 coordinate 6,456, forward strand.
AAATTCTGCGCCTGCGCAGACCCCTGGTTCCCATATCCTATCACTGCTACCGTTTTGCCTGACAGCACGCTCAAATCCGCATCCCCATCATAATACAATCTCGCCATTTTTCGGTCTTCTCCATTATTAAATAAACTTATATTTAAATAATTTAATTGCTGGTATCCCGTCATTGTATTTCTTCCCGTTTGCATCCACAAATTCAGTGCAGTTTATCCAGCCATTTGAGGTTGGTAGTGCATCTGTATGGTGAATTTGAGGATAGGAACCTGTTATAATGGTGTAGTTGTATGTCTCATTAGCAAAGAGCGTGAAAGTGTCATTGAAGGAAATGTTGTGCCAGTCTCCCTTGTAACCATCCCAAATCGCAATTACATCTAAAGTTGAGTTCCATATTTTCGCATATTCCGTATGTCCACCTGTTCCAACGCATGGATATGTGTAAAGCCGGGATACCGTAACCGTTTGGTTTGGCTTGATTGTTCCATTGTGTGTGCCGGAGATACCCGGGTATGTTCCTTCTCCGGTATCAAAACTAAATCTTTCTGATACAACGTCCACCCAGATCGGGTTCGTGTAACAACGGTATTGTTCGCCGTTTGTCGTGGTTGAGAATACCTCAACACGGTAATAGCATGATTCGTTTGGTGATATTATTAATTCACGTTCATCGCGAAGAGTGTTTTTCTCTATTGAGGAAGGTTGTATCGTTGTGAAATTAATTTCCTCTGTTTCATTAATCACACCCTTCTTAACGCTGATGGAGTTAATAATGCCGAATTCCGCGGTGCTGTTCCACAGGATGTGAAGAGTGGCGTTGGTTCCATTATTCAAGCTAAGGCTGTTCCCTATCATCTCACCATTTATGTCAAAAATCACTAATGGTCCATCAGTCATTATTGAATTTCCATTCCGTAATGCACGTAGGATTCCGTGTTTTGTAAGATTTGTCGTATAGCCATATGTTCTAACGGTCGCGAAAGCTCCGTTAAGATCACCATGCGCATCAGACCCGCCTTCGATATACACCTTCCGACCATCCAGAAGTAGTTCTTTCCATATTGTCAAACCACCATTAAGCTTGGATTCCCAGTTACCACCTTTACCATTCCATATTTGAAGACCTGTGAAATTTAAAGAGTAGTCTTGCCATGGATCACGAAATTCATCGTCATACAGGGGGTGCGCCACATACCCTATGCCGCCCTGTTCATTTACCTTTGAAACAACCTCTGCGGGCGTATAGTCTGATGAAGTATCAGAACCTATGGCTTCCCACTCACCACCGGGAATAAAATCGGTAATATTATATGCTAAATAATGGTTATATTGCGTTGTACCGGGCAAATAACAGGAAACTTCTTCACCAGCAATTACCAGGAAAGAAGGCGAACTATAATCATGGCAATCGTTTAAAAAATTATTCCATCTTTGTGGATTCAAATCAAAGGAATGATCTGTAATAGTAATCCAATCCAAACCCAAAGCTTTCCCGGCAAGGGTTGTTGGATAGATCGGGGCACCAAATTCCCAAATGTTATCGGTATAGAAGCTATGATAATGCGTGTCACCTGCATACCAGTTAGGAAGCACAGGTATTGCCTCATTTGCTATCTTAACTTTTAAGTAAGTGTGAACGTCCTCATCAAACGGATCTCCACTCGCATCAAACATAACATGAATATGGACTTCTTCATCCGGTTTTGTAAAATCTGCTGGATTAACATCGTAAATTCTATACCAGAGATCAGAAACTATGTTTTGGTTGATGTAACACGAATAAACAAGAACGTCTTCATTGCTGTCATTGGTTCCGTATGGCGGCATATCATCATAAATTTTAATGTATTTAAGAGGATAATCGTTTTGATCTGCATCTTTGACCATACAATAAATCGGGATGGTGATATTCGGCTCAACGCGCCAGGGAGCATCTGCAAGAATATCTTTTTGGAACGTGTTAGGATAAAGCGGTATGACAACAGTTTCGTTTTGCGACCCAATGCTATAAAAATTACCGTCGTTATTGTACTCCCTTACTGTGTTACTCCCTATTTCCCTTACATATATCTTGTATTTTCCTATGGGTGCTGATACCGATGTAGTTCCTGGTTCAGTTATATTGGACTCCCAATATCGCTCTTCTTTATTATCGTCGCTAATTTTCGTTATTCTTATATGGATTGGCACAAACTTAGAGATATTGGTCTGATTCTGGGTAACGTAAGCAGGCATCAAATCAGAAGGAAGTGCCAAAATTAATGTCCCTACCGCTTCTTGAGCCACGCTATTACTAATGAGGATTAAGACATACATTAACACGCAGATAGTTACAATTCCAGTTCTCACCAATATACTGCGCTCATTTAACATATTTTACACCATTACTTATTATTATGCCAATAAAAGCTCCGAGGAGCGTTGGCAATAATACATACATATCAAAAACATACAACCATGGTGGAATAAATACGGGTAAGAAGATATTATTAACGTCTATATAATAATTTAATCTATCAAAAACCCATCCGGGGAATAATACTATTATTTCATACCATCTAAAGGTAGCAAAACCATAGTGCCTAAATGCTGCTGTGAATTCAAGCCAAAAAGAGATAATTCCGCTTATTAAGCCCCAAATCCCGCCTACAATCGCACCACTTTTTGTACATTTATCCATGACAAATATATCTCTCATAATACCTTATTTAGGTTATATAATATACAAGATTAGCGGTATAGAGAGCATACTGATAACGGTGGCAATTAGAACAACAGAAGCGACTAAAGAAGCGTCTCTGTCGTATTTGGCTGATAATATCATTGACATAACAGCAGAGGGCATTGCTGCTTGAAGCACTATGATATTTTTTACTAATCCGTCTATGGAAAATAGTTTGATAATCAAGAGCGCAACCAAAACACCGCCAGTAATCCGGAATACAGAAGCGAGAAATGCTAGTTTTGCATCGCATATTTTTATTTCCGTCAGTTTATAGCCGAGAACAAGTAATGCTAATGGAATGGTAACCATCCCGATCATTTCTATTGGTGTGGATATTACTTCCGGGATTGGGATTTTTAAGAGATTGAATACTAAGCCAATCACCACTGCATATATTAAAGGAACTTTGAATGCTTCCTGTATCTCGTTTTTGTGGTGCACGATATAAATGCCGAGGCTGAAGATAACCAAAGAATTCATCATATCATAGACAACGGCTCGTGACAAGCCGGCCATGTCGAATGCGAATAATGCAACGGGGTAGCCTAAATAACACGTATTACCAAAGACCATGGGTAAATATAGCCCTTTTTTGTCTGATTTTGTTAGTTTTAAGATGATGAAAACGAGAAGAGCCATAGTGAGGATGATTGCTAATGCTGATACAGCTATTGTTGTGAAATCCGTCAGGTTAATATCACTGCTTGCGATAGAAGAGAAGATTAAACACGGAGCGGATAGATAGACGATTAAATCAACCAGTGTTTGAACATCTAATTTTTTTATTCTTCCGATAGCATACCCGACCAGGATGATTGAGAATACCGGGATTACCGTTTGTACTAGTATATTCATTTTTTAATTAATTGTAATTTTTCAAGACAGATTTTTTGACGGGCTATTTATTGATGCTCCTTATCGCGTTACAAAAAAATAAAAAAAGGGGTTAGTTTGTATGTATATGCTATCTTCCCCCTTTTATCTCAACTTTTTTTATTTTGTGGCTATCCGGATGTCTTCCTTTTTTACGGTCTTCCTTCCAGCATGCTTAGCGAGGCTTACGGCTTTTTTCGCTATTTTCGCGCCTTCTCTCTCTATCAACCTCACTAATGCCTCGCTGGCATCTTCACTTACCCTCTTTGCGCCTGCGTCCCTGATCATCCTGTTTACAGGAGCTATTGGTAGTTCAGCCATTTTGTCACATTGATTATAGAATGGGAAGTTATATATAAGCTTTTCGGTCGTGTATCCACTGGAACCTCATAAAAGCTAATAAAATACATATGGGTCTTGTCTAATGAAGAAGGGGAACTGTTCTTTAGTGAGAACCGAGGATAAGATATTTGAAGAAAAAAAAATAAAAAAAGGGAAAGCGATTTAGAGATTGTATATTAGAAGCGTAAGGAACTTTCATTCCGTAACTACTTCACCAAATCCAACTCTCCTCGATACTTTCGTTATTCGTACCTTTACACTATCCCCTTTTTTCGTGTTGGGTACAAACACCACGAAACCCTCTATTCGCGCTATTCCATCGCCTTCTCTTCCTACTTCCTCTATCTTTACGTCGTAGGTATCACCAACGTTTATGGGGGAACTAAATCCCCTTCTTTCTCCACCATATTGCATAACTTACAAAACCTCCTTTCCTATTTCTATTTCGCTTTTTATTGGTGATGCAAAGAAAAATCGCTTTCCTTTTCAGAAAAGTCGATTTACTCCGCCACACCAAGTAAATAGTATATTCCTTTTCCCATATAAAAAGGTGCCGCTAAAAGCTAAAAACGAAACATTCGATCTAAAAGCAATCAACAACAAACCATGGATTCATAGTGTTGTACCTATATCCTTTTTATACTAGTATTATAATGTTGAATTAGTGAGGTAAAAAGAGGAAGCATAGACTTTTTTCTTGAAGAAAATATAAATGAAATATTTTAGAGAACTGGGTATTATTGAGCCTATTTTGAAATCAATAGAGGAAGAAAAGTTTGAAAGACCAACTGAGATACAGGAAAAATCGATTCCGTTAATTCTTGCTGGAAAGGATGTTATAGCGGAGGCAGCAACAGGTTCTGGAAAGACCCTGGCATTTGCTTCTGACATTATACAAAAATCCAAAAAAGGAACGGGAATTCAGGCACTGGTTTTAACGCCAACGAGAGAACTGGCACAGCAAGTTACAACAGCGCTAAAGGATTTTTCAAAATACAAGTCATTAAGGATTGTTGCAGTTTTTGGGGGTATATCAATCAATCCACAAATTGAGCACTTAAGGACAGCAGATGTGGTAATAGGAACGCCTGGCAGAATACTAGACCATATTGGGAGGAGGACTCTTGAATTAAGCACTGTAAACACGCTTGTATTAGATGAAGCAGACCGAATGCTGGATATGGGATTTATCGATGACGTCGAGAAAATAATAATGGAATGTCCTCGAAACAGGCAGACGCTCTTGTTTTCTGCTACCATTTCACGAGAGATAGCTCATCTTGCACGGAAATACATGAAAGAGCCTATTAACGTTTCTGCAGAAGCGTATGTTGATCCGAAAAAATTAACGCAATTTTACTATGATGTTCCTGATAATTTGAAATTTTCTTTGCTAGTCCATTTATTGAACCACGAAAAAGCAGGGCTTGTAATGGTGTTCTGCAATACACGACAAAATACAGACTTTGTTGCAAACAACCTAAAAGCTGCCGGAATATATGCCCTGGCCATTCATGGAGGACTTACTCAGGAAAAAAGAAACAGGGTAATGAAGCAATTTCATTCACAGAACGTCCACGTTCTTGTATGCACTGATGTCGCGGCACGAGGACTTGATATCCCCTGTGTTTCGCATATTTATAATTACGATATTCCTAAATACAGCAAGGATTATATTCATAGAATAGGGAGAACCGCACGAGCTGGAAAAGAAGGAATAGCAATTAATATTCTTTCAAGCAGAGATTATGATTGTTTTAGACGAGTAATGAGAAACAATGAGGTAACCATAACTGAAGAAAGAATGCCAGAGGTAAAGAAAGTAAGAATAGGATGGAAGGAGAGCCCAAAATTTAGACCCGGACGTAGACCATATAGAAGCTAAATTATGAAAAAAACGGTTAAAAATAGAGAGCATCCCTAACCCTGGAGCGCGGGTATATTCATGGACATCTCGCCAGTTATGGTAGAGATAGCGCGTAAGTAAAAATGCATCAAGAGAGGAGAGGGAGGAGGAAGAGTATTGAATGTCAAAGACGTGAATGGGATGTCAAAAAAGTTTGACTGTGAGGGACTGGCAATTTCTGGTAATAATAAGGGATCCTCCTCCCAATTACTATATACTAATCTCAAGCCTTAAGAAACTTTCGTTCATGCCAAAAAAACTTTCGAATTTTGTATATTTTTTTAAGAACTATTTTTTGACCGAAAGTTTTTTATATTGTAGCGTTTGATGTTCTCCTTGGTGATAATATGGAGTATAAAATAACAGGGGATAACCTGCAATTAGTAACGGTAGAGTTAAATTCTGGCGAGAAGGTATATGGCGAAGCAGGCACGATGGTGTATCTGAGTTCAAATATGAATATGGAAGCGAAGATGAAAGGTGGCTTGCTGAAAGCTATCGGGCGGAAATTCGCTGGAGAAACGATGTTTTTAACTGAATTTACCCCGGCAGGGGGTGAGGGCATTGTGGCTTTTGGAGGTAACGCACCGGGGACAATCAAACCGATAGAGCTTGTCCCAGGCAGAGAATTTATAGTCCAGAAGGACGCATTCCTCTGCGCTGAAGATACAGTAGAGCTAAGCGTAGCATTCCAACGAAGGTTAGGATCTGTTTTCTTCGGTGGTGAAGGTTTTATTTTGGAGCGACTCTCTGGTAATGGTACAGCTTTTATTCATGCCTGCGGCGATTTTGTAGAGTTTGACCTGCAAGCAGGACAAACAATAAAGGTAGATACCGGTAGTGTAGTTGGCTGGGATGGAACCGTAGGCTATGACATTGAGCGAGTAAAAGGGATTAAAACAATGTTTTTTAGTGGCGAAGGTCTCTTTTTGACCGCTCTAACCGGACCCGGGAAGATAATTATACAATCAATGACTTTGCATAATCTGGCATCTGCCTTAGCACCTTTCTTGCCGCGTGCAAGGGGCACCATGCTTGGAGGCGGTGACGGTGATGATTGATGGAGAACCAGACTAGCGTTTGTCATCTACGTGTTGTTGGCACCCTGCTTAAGGAAACGGTAGGCTGAAGATGAGGAAGGCGATTATTGCCTTTCTTATTTTTTTATCCGCAGTTGTAATAATTAAAAATTATTTCAACTATTTTAAACTTTTTTAACATCATACAGAAACTTTTTAAGGAGATTGTGGATAATTATATTAACGACATACAATAAAAAGGATGCCTTGTGATTTAGAGGCTGTTCCATAATTATTCGGAGGTGGCAAAATAAAAAATGAAAGGAGGTGCTGAGATGAAAAAGATAATTTTGAGTGTTTTTATCGCGTGGTTGATAATGCTCTCCGTAAGTTCCGTGGCAGCTCAGGAATCGTACTGTGATTGGACAGGAACTTGGGATACAAATTGGGATGAAATGGAGTTTGTCCAAATAGGGAACCAAGTAACTGGAACTTATGTGTATGACAACGGCAAAATTGTAGGTGTAGTATCTGGTTATACCTTAACAGGTACCTGGTCTGAAGCACCTTCCTACAACCCACCCAATGACGCTGGAGACATAGAGCTAACGATATCGCCTGATTGTAATTCATTTACCGGTAAATGGCGATATGGTTCTACGGGTGATTGGAGTGGTGACTGGACTGGCACCAGAGTTAATCCAATACCAACAGCCATACCAACGTTAGCACCAACACCAACGCCTGCTCCAACAGCTATTACTCTAACACCAACACCTATCAATACACCAACACCCATTGTAACACCAACAGCCATACCAACGTTTACACCAACACCAACAGTTATTCCACCGCCACCGCCACCGCCACCGCCACCGCCACCGCCAACACCAACACCAAAAGCAGAAGGACTTCCACAAATTGATATCGCGCATTCAACGCTGTTAGAAGAGCCGGAAATAGGTGCAGAAGCAGTAGTAACCGTAACTATTGCAAACGTTGGAAATAGTGTGGCAAAGAACATCCACCTAACAGAGAACATACCTTCCAGTATTTCTGTTAGCTATGCGAGTGGTGCAAGCAGTTTTACTGGTAATCTCGTACTCTGGAGCGGAGAACTAAAACCTGGCGAGGTGCACTCGATAACACATACCATCAGATTGTTAGAGGAGAAGAACAGATTCTTTACTGCAAAAGCAACTTTCAAGGACGAGTCCGGTAAGAGATACGAGACTTCAACAACGATATATGTAGCGGCAAAGGTTCCAACACCTACACCAACATCACCAGGTTTTGAAGCTATCTTTGCAATTGCAGGATTGTTAGCTGTGGTATATATCTTGAGAAGGAGGGAATGAAAACAAAAGAAAAACGTTTCACGGTTATTCCATCGGATGAAAGCGCCGAGGAAGAGCGCTATATAAATACTAAAGAAAAAAATGAACGGTAAAAAGAAATGTGTAAATCTTCTTCGGGCTATCGTGCTGGCTGCTGCGATAGCTCTGCCACTTGCTATGCTACTGACCCTATCACCTGCCAGTGCTATCTATCATCCTGATACCAACGTTATCGATTCTTTTTTGGACGACACATACAATCGGATAAATTTCAATACAGGACAGTGGACAGACTTGAGCCTGGTGTTTACAAATGGCACGGAGATATGGACAGGCACGAATAACAAGTATGGTGGAACGGGCTATATGTGGGTCTGGACATCCTTCGATAACCAGCAGGAAATCAGCAAGGATGGTGTCTTAAACACGGCGTATTGCGAGAGTGGCTCCAAGGGAGCCAGTGAATGCCAGTATTACAAGCAATATGGGGACGAAGCTGAGTTAACGGTGGAAGAAGTAGATTTAGCCGATTTGACTAGTAGGCTTAACGAAGACGGGGTCCCATCTGCACTGCAGAGCGGATTGGTAGGACCCTTCGTATATCGGCTTTATGTGAGCGCCTTTGATCACGGATACGGTGCCGACATGGTATTCCATTTTACCACACCAGCCAACTATGCCATCGGCAAAGGATTGGTTGATGACCCCTCCGACCTCCTAAGAGTAAGGGTTGCAAATGTCCTGCTTGAAGAAGGTCCTGATCCTTCTCCGACACCATCACCTGCGCCAACGATAACTCCAACGCCAGCATCAACGCCTATCGTTACTCCGACATCAACACCTATTGTAACACCCACCCCAACGCCTATCAATACTCCAACTCCAATACCCATTGTAACACCAACATCCATACCAACGTCAACGGCAACGCCAAAAGCAGAAGGACTTCCACAAATTGATATCGCACATTCAACGCTGTTAGAAGAGCCAGAAGTAGGTGCAGAAGCAGTAGTAACCGTGACTATTGCAAACGTTGGAAATAGTGTGGCAAAGAACATTCACCTAACAGAGAACATACCTTCCAGTATTTCTGTTAGCTATGCAAGTGGTGCAAGCAGTTTTACTGGTAATCTCGTGCTCTGGAGCGGGGAACTAAAACCCGGCGAGGTGCACTCGATAACACATACCATCAGATTGTTAGAGGAGAAGAACAGATTCTTTACTGCAAAAGCAACCTTCGAAGACGAGTCCGGTAAGAGATACGAGACTTCAACAACGATATATGTGGCGGCAAAGGTTCCAACACCTGCTCCAACACTACCAGGTTTTGAACCAATATTTGCAATCGTAGGATTGTTAGCAGTGGCATATCTTTTGAGATTAAAAAGAGGTAAAAAAATATGAAAAGGAAAACCATAGCAGGCTTAATAGCCATAGTGATTATCGCAGTGGTTGTAATGTTTTCGGGATGTGTTGATGAAGAAACACCACCACAGGTGCCGGATAGTGATGGGGCTGGTTGGATTGATCGGGGTATGGGACCATCCGAATCACAACAAGAGATGTATTCGTCGTATCCAGAGGCGGGTATAGAAAAAGCAGCCATTGGAGAGGATAAAGGATTTACATCGGCAGAAGCGGGAACACAAGAATCACAATTTACCGGTACAGAGCGAAAGATAATAAAAAAAGCTTCGTTGAGTATTGAAGTAGAAGATGTCCAATCGAGTTTCGATGCTGTTATTGATATTATAGAACGGTCAAATGGATTCGTTTCTGATTCTTACACGTATGTCACCGGTGCCGGACATAAAGAGGGAGATATTACACTCAGGGTGCCACAGGAAAACTTTCTCGTAGTTATTACGGAAATAGAGCGTATTGGCAGCGTAAAATCAAAACGTATATCTGGTGAAGATGTTACAGAAGAATACATTGATTTGAAGTCACGTATTAATAATTCGGTGAGGCAAGAGCAGAGATTGCTGGAGATACTGGGGATGGCTAATAATACAGAGGAAGTTCTTGAGGTTGAGCGAGAAATATGGCGTGTGCGTGGTGAAATCGAATGGCTTACAGGGCGGATAATATATCTTGGGAACCGTGTCGAGCTTGCTACCATTTCCATTTCGTTGTATGAACCAGAGCCGATAACACATAGCTGGGGGATAAGAGATACTCTACGCTCTGCCTTCGAGGGATTTGTAATGGTGATACTAGGACTAATAATCCTCGTTGGATACACCTTGCCAATATTGATCTTGGTCGGCATTGGTTGGCTCTTCAAATCTAAATTGAAGGCAAGAAAGGAGAGGAAAGGCAAATGAAATCATATAACTAACAAATCCTTTGTCGCCTTCCTCACCGCTTCTTCCGAATTGTACCTTTGTCTCCAGCCCAATTTATTCAGTTTCGAAGCATCGAGCAGCATAATGGGAACATCTCCTTTCCATCCCCTTTTGCCACCCGTGAATTTGAATTCTGGTTTTGGTGACACTTGCATCTCCTCGCACACTATCTCTGCAATTCGCTTCACAATTATCATGTCGTCCGTGCCTATGTTGAAAATATTCACCCTGTTCTTTCCTTTTGCTTTTAAGCCTGCAAACATCGCTTCTATACAATCATCCACGTAAATATACGATTTCGTTTGATTACCATCGCCTAAGATTTCCAACTCTGCCGGATTGCCCCTTATCTTATTTATAAAATCGTAGATTACGCCGTGCGAAGACCTCCTGCCTATAACGTTCGCAAATCGGTATATCCAGGCATGCATGTCAAAGGTATGACAGTAAGAAGCGATTAAAGCTTCACAGGCAAGTTTCGATGCACCATATAACGAGATAGGTATTGTGGGGTAATCTTCAGGTGTAGGCAGTTTATCCGCCTCGCCGTAAACGGTGGATGTGGATGTGAATGTTATCCTCCGCACTTCTTTCGTCCTCATTGCTTCTAACACGTTATAGGTTGCAATAACGTTCTGCTCTAAATGAATTCTCGTATTTTCCGCACCTAGTCTTACCTCGGGATTCGCAGCAAGATGCCAAACCTCTTCTACACCTTCAAAAAAACCGGTTATATCGCCTTGCAAGAGGTCTATTTTGTGAAACTGAAAACCTTCTTTATCTACGTGCGGGTTTATGAATTTCTCGTCCCCAGAGCTTAAGTCATCCAGGACTACTATCTCGTGTCCCGCATCTATTAACCCGTCAACCACATGCGAACCTATGAATCCCGCTCCACCGGTTACTAAAATTTTCATATCGTATTTGTATAGCTCCTTTTATAACCACAAGATTACACAGATTTTCACGAGAAATAATTGACGATGCAAGATACAAGATGCAAGACACATCCCTAAACTTGCATCCTGTATCATGAATCCTGGCTTCATTTTCTTGTGTCTATCTTGTTAAATCTCGTGGTTTCATTGCTAATTGCCATTGGATAAGACCCCAGGATTTTCAAACTCGCTACTTTCCGTTCAACGCCTTCCAACACTTCTTTTATCTCTTCCTCTTCTATATGCCCTTCACAATCTATATGGAACATGTAATCCCCCATAGCCTTCTTAGAAGGTCGTGACTCTATTTTCGTAAGGTTTATCCCGCGCTGAGCGAATTCGCCCAGGACGTCGTATAACGCCCCAGGACGGTCTTTCAATAAATAGATCAATATAGAAGTCTTGTCTTTTCCGGTAGGTGTGGTTTTGATACCGGAGGAAGAAAGCACGACAAATCTCGTAACACTATCTTTGTAAGCCCTTACAGGGCTTGCGGGGTCGTGGGGCAGAGCCCCACACTGCACGTTTTCAGCCAATATATTCAGCCCGTATTTCCGCGCTGCTTCTTCAGACGCTAATGCCGCTATCTCTTCAGATTGCGATGCCAACTTCGCTGCACTCGCAGTGCTGTCCACGGATTTTATCTCCATACCCTTCAATCTTTCCCTTATGAACTGCTTACACTGTGCCAATGCATGAGGATGTGAAACCACCTTCCTTATTTTTGCGAAAGTTTGTTTACCCAGCAAGCAAATTTTTATTGGCAGTAATACCTCTCCTACTATTCGCATCTCTTCGGCATTCTCGCTCGAAAGCACGTCCAACGTCTCTCCTACGGAACCCTCCAATGAATTCTCTATGGGAACAATTCCATAATCCACTTCCTTCCTTAACAAGCTCTCTGATACATCAAATATCGTTTCGTAATATTTTATCTCGACGTTCTCAGTCGCAGTCTCGCTTTTTCCAGGCCCTTTTCTCTTTAGCCACAACACTGATGCGGTCTCTGAAAAAGTCCCTGCGGGTCCTAATATACCTATCAAAAATTTCATTTACACTTCACATCCAGCATATTTTCTTTCTTCTTTTATAATACTTTCAGGGAAGCCTTTTAAATTTAAATTTTCCGATTTTACACGAAACCGAAAAACATAAATATATATATACAATGCTAAATATTAGCATATCTATCTATCCATCGCTAAACGTTGCTAAAAGTAACTACGCTAAAAAAGCGGAAAGGGTCTGTTTACAAATGAACGAATTCGAAGGAGTAGAAAAGATATTTGGAAGAAACGCACAGCTTGTCGTCTTGGGCTATTTAATAAGAAATCGCGGCACAACAACGTATCTGTCCGGCATTGCCGAGGAGACCGGGCTTTCTCACTCCAGTGTTGCACGCGTGATCGAGCCGCTTTTAGAAATGAATATCGTGAAAGAAGGCAAAGTAGGCAAGCAAATAAGAACTTTTACGTTAAACGTGGACAACGAAATAACGAAGCTATTGATACAGTTTTATGACGAGCTGAATAAAGTGCTCAGCGTGTGACGGATAATAAAATATAGTGCTCGAAATCCACAGGATTTTGAGCTAGCTATTACGAACGCCTCTTAGCGATAAAGCCCGCAACTATTATCCCTATCTCATAGAAAATTACCAACGGGAAACCGACAATGAGCTGACTCACGACATCGGGCGGTGTAAATATCGCAGCGAGAACGAACATTGCCACGTAGATGTATCGCCTATATTCCTTCAGCGTATCTATCTGGACGAGCCCGGAATGAACGGCAAAGACGAGAACAATGGGCAGTTCAAACGATATTCCAAGTATAAGCGTTAATATACTGACAAAAGATACGAACTCGTGGATGGAGTAAGTGGCAGCAACTCCCGCTGCTGATGACATATAGTGCAGATAACGCAGAATGAGAGGCAACATAAGGAAGTATGCATAACTTGTCCCTGCGATGAACAAAGAAATGGCAGAACTCAGCAATATAATAAAGTGTGATTTTTTCATTGGATCCCTTATCCCAAACCTCACCTTCAGTGTCTTATACACATAATAGCATACAATAGGAATCGCAAGTGTTATGCCTACGAGCAAAGCCATCTTTATCTTTAGCATTATCACCTCCACGGGTGAAACATAGATGAGGATTGCACCTTCAGGCAGGAGGTCTTGTTTTATCTTTAGCAACACGGGGTCTAAAAATTGAAATGAAACAAAGAAACCAGCAAATATAACGGCAACAATGAGCATGATTTTTTTCTTTATTGCCTCTATTATATATCCAAGTTCCTCACTAATACTCGCCATCTTCAATCGTTCCTATGGGTATGAATAAAGAGGTGATAAAAGCTAAAGAAAAAATGAGGAGAAATGACGAAAATGACATAAAAAGTGGACCGATAGGAGATGAGGAGATTCCATTAATGGAGCATCTCACTGAACTACGAAGAAGACTCATAGTTGTTTTAATCCCTTTTGGTATTCTTATTCTGGTCGTGTTCCCTTTTTCAAACATTTCTCTTCGCTTCTTATTCACAAATCTATTCTACGAGGATATGCCTATATTCGTTTATAGTCCGATGGAATGGATAAGCGTGAGGCTTTTGTTCTCTTTTTTATGCGCTCTTTCTGTTACGATACCCTTGCTATTATATGAAATTTTTGCTTTTATGCGACCTGGTTTATATCCATCGGAGAGGAAATTTTTCCTGATGGTTGTTATACCTTCGCTATGTTTATACGGAGTCGGCGCTTTCTTCGCTTATTTCTTTGTCTTGCCTCTGGTTTTCAGTTACCTCATCGCTTACTCCGGAGAGATAGCGAAAGTTGCACTTTCCGCAAAAAGGATTTTTTCTACCATCCTCTACACAGCCGTGGGATTCGGGCTGATTTTTCAAATTCCTTTAATAATGACTTTAGCGGTAAAGATGAAGCTCGTCACTTATTCATGGCTTAAAGAAAAGCGATTGATAATATATGGGCTGATAATAGGAATCGCTTTTTTTGTCATCGCCGACCCTACGGGTATTTCAATGTTGATGGCGGGGGTGTCAATAGCTATGTTCGAGCTTGGATTGCTAATAACAAAATATATCGGACACTGGCACAGATAGAACTTAGCATGTTACAATATCTTTTTAAAGATAATACAATATCTTTTTATATATCCATAACTTAATGTCTTACATAAGTAGGAGGTGCAAAAAGCGATGTTAGGAGCATTAGGAGGAGGCGAAATTATAGTAATAGTGATATTGATAGCTGTTTTGTTATTCGGCGCTTCTAAGGTGCCACAACTCGCCAGGTCATTTGGGCAGGCAATGGGGGAGTTCAAAAAAGCGAGACGAGAAGCGGAGCTGAACTACAAAAAATTTGAGGAATCCGTGACAGGAAGCGAAGAAGAGATACCAAAGGCGAAGGCAAAGGGCGAGGATGTAAACATAAAAGAAGTGGCTGCGTATATGGGCATAGATACCGCGGGTAAGACCGAGGAGGAGCTAAAAGAGGAAGTTCAAGCAAAGCTGGAATCTTCTAAGTCCGAGAAGGACTAAGCAATTTACGATACCACCTGCACCTTCGATACCATAATGGAAGGTGAAACGACATTATAAATCTGTCGAGTATCGTTCCCAAACATTTCCACGCGTTTCAATACCTCTTGCATGTTTCCAGCAACCATCACTTGCTTAACAGGAAACAACTCGCCTTTTTTAATGCCATACGCATTCTGTGCAACGACGGAGAAATCACCGGATGCGCGTGAAGCCGTATGCGCACCTATTACATCGTTTATAAACAATCCTTCGCGTATTTCACCGGTGATTTCGTCCTTAGATGCTCTAACTCTACTTCCGTTTATGATGAAATTCGTTGCTCCGGGGGTTGGTAAACTGTCAAACCCTCTTAGTGCGTTACCTGTGCTTTCCACACCGTCTTTACTGGCGGTGTAAGAATCGTAGAAGAAATTTTTTAGCACGCCTTTTTCCACTAAGCTTGTAAGCTGTGTAGGAACGCCTTCACCATCCATCTTTCTGCTATTAACACCTAACGGCATTGTGCCATCGTCTACAATGGTAAGAATTTCAGAAGCTATTGCCTCTCCTTTTTTACCATGATAAGGCGATTGTTTTCGCTGCACATTCTCGGCACTCAATTGTGGAATTAAAGTGTAAGCTAAAAGGCTTTGCACCGCTCTGGGAGAGAAAACGACAGGAATCTCCTTTGTTTTTAGCTTCTTACCACCTAAGCTGTCCGCAGCTATTTTCACTGCCTCCCTCCCTATCCATCCGAAATCTATATCTCTGATCATTCTGCTCACTTTTCCCTCGGATCCAGAAGTCTCCTCGCTGCTATCTTCACTTGCCACGACCATTATCCCCGCGGAGACATAAGTGCCCGTATCACTCGTTTCGATACCTTCGGAATTCAAAATGTAGGTTTCATCGAAAGCAGCAGCGAAGCTGCCTTCTGTTGGCGTGCATCTAACCCCTTTTCTCGCTTCATACTCTTTCATTCCCGTTAGCATCTCTTTGCAATAATCTATCGCATCTTCGCTCCCACCTTCAAGAAGGTCAACTATTCGTTTATCAAAAGTTTTTTCAGGTTTCTTGTAGCTATTATGCTTTGATGACACGGGTAAGCCGGAAAAATATGGGTCTTCCTCGGAGACTTTCGCCTGTTTTATCGCATGCCCCACACATTCTTCTACTTTCGCTTTTTCCAAAGCTGTGGTGTATGAAAATCCAATTTTATTTGATATTACCACTCGCACTCCGATGCCTGTGCTTTTAACGTGCTTCACCTTTTTCACTTCCTCTCGCTCAAGGTCAATGCTTAAAACATCGCCTCTCTCTCCATAAATCTCCACCTGGTCGCAGCTTTCCAACGCCTCTTTTAGCACTTTATGCATAAAATCGAACATTTTTTTCTTTGCTCATCTCCTCAACAATCACTATCTCTGCAACGGTTGTTGATGCATTTTGCTCTTGAATTTAATGTGAGCTATATCACTATCTTCTTTAAGCCCCACCTATGAAAAAAACATCCCCATATTTTTCCGTAGCCTATGCCATATTTAAGCTTTTCTATTTTTTTCTGATTTTTATTATACATTTTGTTATACTTAAAGTCAGCAGAGTAAGAGGGGGTCTTTCGACCTCCGTCCCCTCATCGAACCGCACGTACGGATTTCCCGTATACGGCTCTCCGATGGCGTTGCCCCATTGCAGGGGGTGAGATCCACCCACTCTTCTCACCAACCCCCAACAGGCTGTTTCATTACCCGGTCCATTTCAGCAATCGGCGCAGCGTCGTTCTCATGAATCTACTTCCGCCAATCACTTACCTGAATTGGGTAACTATCTCACCCATTGTTCGGTTTCACCAAAGCAGGATCCCTTCGCATCAACCTTTTAGAAAAAGCTTGACCAAAAACGCTTCGCAGTCGGCGTTTTATCCTCCTGACTGTTACCAGCCGTTCACTGGCACCGCCATCATCGCTACTATGAGTCCATCCAACTTCTCGTAGCGAAGCATTTTGATCAAACTTTCTTAAAGTTTGTCGCATCATTCCGGCTTTCCCATCCGGGTGGTTATACCTTTCTTACCTCAAAAACTTTTTAGAAAAAAGTTTTATCAAAAACCAGTTTCTTTGATCAAACTTTCTTTGTGAAAGAAAGTTTGTCGGGTAAACAGCACAGGAGGGATTTTAACCCTCCTGTTGATTAGTTTACGAGTCACTATACCCCGTACTTAAGCACGGGTCGCGATTCAAGTTTCAATATGCGTACCACTTTATCATAAGGTATAAAAAGCTTTTCGATTTTTTTCGGGGTTTCATTTTTGAGATGCTGCATCCATAAAAAATTTGGTATAAAGCGTTATGTAACCAGTTTTAAGTGATTTTTCCTTCTCCGCATCAATTACAACCACCGGTATAGTATCCATTTTCTCGTAACTATAACCCTTCTGTCCAGATATATACCTCTCCACCACTTCCCATCCTTGCCCTACTGCGAAGCTTTTTTCCGTAAACGCTTTTTCTAAAAGGGTTTAGTGAACGTGATTTATATTCAGCTATAAGCAAAATAAACATAATGTTAATGCATATGAAAGAAGGCGAACTCGTGCATCTGATAGACAAAAAAGGCAAAAGATACCAGATTTCATTGAAAGCAGATTCTTCTTTCTCTTTCACACGTGGAACGATTTCGCATGACGATATAATAGGATTGGAGGAAGGAAGCGCAGTAAAGTCTTCTTTAGGTGAAAACCTTTTGGTTCTCAGACCTACATTGGCAGAATACATATCTAAGATGAGGAAAGGTTCGCAGATAATATACCCCAAGGACATCGCAGCCATTTTAATGCTCGCGGACATATTTCCGGGTGCAAAGGTGTTAGAAGCGGGAACGGGTTCAGGAGCTCTGACAATGGCTTTGCTTCGTGCTGTTGGCAGTGATGGAGAGGTGGTATCGTATGAAAGAAGGAATGAATTTTTGGAGATTGCGCGAAAGAACATAGACACTTTCTTCGGTAAGGTAGAAAGCGCAGGGGGTTCGGGGAAGCTGGTATTCAAGGATAAGGATGTGTATGAAGACATAGAAGAGAAAGAATTAGACAGAATAATATTGGACCTTCCAGAGCCCTGGAGAGTGCTGAATCACGTAGAGGAATCGCTAAGAAACGGTGGAATACTCCTTTGCTACAATCCCACCGTGCTGCAGATATACAAGCTTTCGAAACGGCTGGAGTTGAAATACGCGAAAAGCTTTCGTGTGATGGGTATTTATGAGGTGGGTCTGCGGGAATGGGAGATAAAGGGAAGAAGCATGCGACCTGAGCATAGAATGATTGCTCATACCGGGTTTATTTTTGTAGCGAGGAAATGTTCGAGTCCCGATTCATAGAAACTTTCGTAGGTCTGCTCTTTTAGCTGGGTTAAGCTCGTAGAGAAGAACAAATGACTTTTGCATGAGCAATCACTGCACCCGAAGTTTTCTATATACTCTGAGTCTATCTTAGATGCAATTTCGCATTCTTTCCTCGCATCCATTTCTGCGGCGAATACCACTTCCTTTACTTCTACCGTGGGACCCATCAGGAAATAGTCTATATGCCAGTGCAATCTCTTGTTGTCGCCTGGGTTACGCAAGTGCCTCTCTATTCTTCGTTCTAATCCGGAGAGCGCAGAGCCTACATAGGCATAAAAACCTTTTTTGAACTCTATCCTTCCTATCTTGCCTATTTCTACTTCTATATCTGCATGGTTTTCTATGATTAGCACGTAGGTTCCTTTCATTTATCACATCCAAACAAATGCTAACTATAATATGACTGCAAGAAGATATATTTTACATTCCAAAGACAGATGTTCAGCAGATTGTTTAGTCGTAAAGAACTACAGAAACAGATTGAAGCACAGCAAACACGCATTAACGAGCTTGAATCAGAAACCAAGTTGTTATCTACACGATTATCGAAACGGGACATACAAACAAAAAAGGCAGTATCTGATAAACAAGAGGTAGATTTGGCATTGAAAAAAGCAGCGAGTAGGATAGAATATCTCGAACACAAGCTTGAAAAACTGAAGGAGCAGAGGCAAATAACCATCAACCGAACTCGCTCTTTCACACTGACGAATGCCCAATCTTGTGACCTGTTGTTTCAGATTGGTTCGATTAGGTCGAAGAACGAAAATCTTGTTACGGTCTATCTGCGTCCAAAAGAATCAATCCATGACCTGACTGGAATTGAAAGCACCGTTGAGCTTGACCAAGAAGTCAAATATCAGATGCAAAGGATTGAGTCACCAACGGGTATGGCACTCTTCTATGACATGAATAGGATAGGAATTGTTTCCATGATTGTAACACCACCGTTTCCGATATGCGAATCAGAATGGAGACTCGACCATGCCTTTGATACCAGGCAGTTGCAAGAAATATTGGATTCAAATCAGATAGTTTGCATCGTATTGGCACATGCAGGGGTGACATTTATCGGAATGTCAAACCGAGAAGCGTTTATTGATTACAAGATCGTTCGCAGTAGTGTAAAGGAGAAGCACGCAAAAGGTGGATGGAGTCAGCGAAGATTTGAACGGCTCAGAGAGGAGGACATCAGACATCACGCCGAGAAGGCACGAGGTGCCTTTGAAGCACTGGTGGATGAATATAAAACCGAGATTAAAATAGTCGTTGCAAGTGGCGAGACTAATTTGATTAAAGAGATTACGCAGGTGTATCCGTTTCCATTGCTACTGCGAAGTCTGAATGTAAATGCAACGATAGAAAAGAAGAACATAGATAAGATACGTGTATTGGCATGGTCTTCGAGATGGTATTCAGGAGGGAGAGATTCAGATGAAGCTACCGCGGATTTCTGGAAAGGATATGTGTAATAATACTTAACATTTATTGCAGAATATATTATTATATGGGACTGATGAAAGAGCGCATAGACCGGATAGAAGGGTTAAAACGCGAGAAAAATGCGATTATTTTGGCTCATAACTACCAGAGAGCAGAGGTTCAGGATATAGCGGAGTTCGTGGGCGACTCATTAGAGCTTGCGAGGAAGGCAATGGAGACGACTTCCGAGATCATCATCTTTTGCGGCGTTGATTTCATGGCAGAAACCGCTGCGATACTGAATCCCGATAAAAAAGTAATTATTCCTGACAAGGGTGCGATATGCCCGATGGCACAGCAATTATTCGCCGATGACTTGCTTGTAGCGAAGAGAGAGCATCCTGATGCTGAAGTTGTCCTCTACGTAAACACGCTTGCAGAAAGCAAGGCACTCGCAGACTGTATCTGCACGTCAGCGAATGCTCAGGAAATAGTTAAGGCGATGGACGCACCAACCATATTATTCGGTCCTGACCACAACTTAGCATATTACGCGCAGAAGACGACTTCAAAAAAGATTATTCCAGTTCCTGAACACGGGCTCTGCCCTTCGCATCACCAGATAGCTCTCGAAGACCTGATAAAAGCGAAGGAAGCGCACCCAGAAGCAAAAATCGGTGTTCATCCGGAGTGCATTCCAGACGTTCAGGATAATGCTGATTACATCGCTTCAACCAGCGGCATGGTGCGGATTTGCAAGGAAGTGGAGTATGCGGAATTTTTAATCGGCACTGAGGTCGGGCTACTGCACCGACTCGAAAAGGAAGCACCGGGAAAGAAATTTTATCCTATCTCCACCACTGCCGTCTGTCCACAGATGAAGATGCACACGTTGGAGAAAATAGAAGTGGCATTAGAGAAAGAGAAGCCGGAAGTGGTTGTTCCAGATGAAATCGCGAGGAAGGCGAGGAGAGCAATCGAGAGGATGATTGAGATCTCAAAATAAGCTTCATTTCAACACTTCCCTCGCTATCACCATTCTCTGTATCTCTGACGTGCCAACGGCAATGCTGAGTATCCTTGCATCTCTGAAATACCTTTCCGCAGGGCATTCTTTCGTGCACCCATATCCTCCGTGTATTTGCACTGCGTTTGTAGCAGCTCTTTGCGCGACTTCCGAAGCATAAAGCTTCGCCATTGACGCTTCTTTCGTGATTTTCTCATCTTTATCTGCGAGATAAGCAGCTTTGTAAGTGAGTAACCTCGCTGCTTCCACCTCCATAGCCATGTCTGCAAGCATGAATTGAACCGCCTGGAAACTGGCGATATGTTGAGAAAACTGCTTCCGCCCCTTTGCATACTTCATGGAGGCGTCTAAACAAGCCTGAGTAATGCCAACACCAATGCTGCTCATCGCTATTCTATCCCTGTCAAGTGTAGCCAGGGCTATTCTGAATCCGTCCCCCTCGCTGCCAAGCATGTTCTCCTCTGGAACTCTACAATCATTGAACGCCAGCCCTCCTA
>JANJFQ010000016.1 GCA_025435355.1 Candidatus Methanophagales archaeon
TACCTCAATGTAACAAAGGCGATAACGGATACTTTGAAGGAAATAGGCAGGAATGATTTACTTAAAGAGGAAACACGCCTCGTAAATTCACTGAAAATGTAGGTGGCACATTTTTTCTAAACAGGTCCGAACTAAGGCTGAAGTATGAAAAGAGAAAGGATACTACGCTCCACTTTACGGGATATGATCAGGATATGGGTACTGCAATATCCCATAAGACAAGGATACTACGAAAGATCTTTGTAGACAAAAAGGATCCGGTGCATGTGGCAAGGGAGACAGATCACAGTCCGGAAGCAGTGGGGAAGTATTGTCAGCAGTTTAATAAACTGAAATGGTGTGTGGAAAATGGGATGGTAAGGAGGAGATAAGGATTGTTACCGGAATGAAAGCTCATTTAATAGATGAATACCTAAAAATTATGGAGGAGCATAAAGCTCCTCCCTCCTTAGCGGTACTGGCCAAATGGCACAACATGAAGTCTGGGGCATCCGCGCTGTTGTTTTACGCTCATCTTGCGTCCTCCTTTTCTAACCATCCGCATAGGAAACATGCGACAGCGCCTAATATACATGCTTTTCCTAAGAGGAGATTGCCACCGAACCAAGCCGCAAAAGTAACGTCATCCATTGGCATTGCTCTAAACATAACTGTACTGACATAACACAACACAACGCCTATTGAAAATACAAATCCACATGCATACCATTGTTTTTTATTCATTTATCCCCTCAAAACTTTTATGACTAAGTACAATCTTATTTGCTGTCTTGCTTATGGTTGCTGTCCGTGTTGAAAATTCTATCACCTGCTTTAAATACCCAGGATGTTTTAGTTTCTCTAACTTCTCTTCACCAGTTGTTCTATACTCTAACTTCTCATTTAAGCTTAGTGGTGCTATATCCTTCGGAAAAATGAGTTTTTGTTCATCTTTAAAAGTGAGATTGGATTCATTATAAGTGTATTCATCTATTATCGCATCTTCTTCGTCTCTTAAGATTGACTCTATTTTTGTTATTTTCACGTTGAAATCGCAGGCATTTGCAAATCTTTGATAAATCCTAATCTGCGGTTCCCCCCTATGCCTGACTTGTCTTATCTCCAAGCCATTTTGTAGTTGTATCTTTCTTTCTAACTCTTCACCTTCTCGCTTTTTTTCTTTTATATGAACAATAATTGCAATAATAGCAAATGCTACTATTGCCAGCGAAATACCAAAAACTATCCCAAAAAATGGATTAGTTTTTAGCAAAAAACTAAGCATCGTCAACACCCCCGAAAAGATTAGTATACAAACCCAATGAAAAGTTGATAATGCTGTTAAAACTTTCCAGATTACATCTATCACTAACCTTATCCACTCTTTCCTTTTCATCAAATACTCGTTTTTTTTCTTTTCTTCTTCCAACCCTAAATCGAAGTCACTATACCCCGTACTTAAGTACAAGGCCTGTACTTAACCCCCCTCCCTCAAGTACGGAACTCATTGGCTTACTGCCATTATCTATTTATCATAGGACATAAAATGATTTTCGTTTCTTTCGCTATCACATTCTTGAGAAGACATAAAAGGGTTTAGTGATAGCAAGAAGGCGCCCACAGATCGTAAACAACACTAAGCTATTTCACGATTGCTCATTTCAGAGGCCCTTACCAGGCGTATTTCTTCATAAGAATAGTCATCACCCAGCTTTTCTTTTATAGGTGCTAATCTCTCGCTACCCAGAATTGACATCGCCGTTATGATATGCTCTTGCCTATCAATATCAACGAATTTATCAATAGAAATTTCTTCGCCCGATAAAATTAGTTTTTCAATATGTGATGCTATCGTGCTTACTGCCAGATTTCTTTTCTGAGCGATTTCCTCAATTGTTAAATTTTGTTTGTAAAGTTCCAGTGTTTCTTGCAGCGTAGATGTCTTCATTGTTTTGCCAGGTGCTGGATTATAGTCGCGTACGCTGATTACTTTGGGCTCAACATTATGTTCCTTACAATAATCAACAATTTCTTTTACGAATACTTCCCCGTATTTCTCTAATTTGCTTTCACCAACGCCGTTAATCTTCCGAAAATCTGATAGACTTCGCGGGAAATGGGTTGCCATCACCTTCAAACTCGAATCGTGAAAGATGATATATGGTGGCATATCCTCTGCATCAGCGAGTTCCTTCCTCAAACTTCTTAAAATTTCAAATAAACCGTGATTGAAGTCCTCATCGAAATATTTTTGCGCTATCTGAACTTCTTCTGCCGGCTTGGTCAACAAAACCCTTTCTTTTTTGGATAAAATATCGCGACTCCGCGGTGTCAGTTTTACGATTGGGTATTTGTCACCTTCCGATTTCAGATAACCGAGTTGAACGAGTTCCCTGATAAAAGCCTGCCACTGCTTTTTGGGGTATTCTTTGCCAGTACCATAAGTTGTTAAAGTATCGTGCAGATTGCGAATTATTTTTTGACTCTTTAAGCCGCACAAAACATCAGCGATGTAACTCGTTCCGAACCTTTCCCTAACCTGAGAAACGCACGATATGATCTTTTGAGCGATAAATGTTCCATCAATCGTTTCTTTTGGCTCCAGACAATTATCGCAATTCCCGCAATTCGTTTCATGATACGCTTCACCGAAATAATCCAATAAAATTTTTCTGCGACACGTTCTGCCTTCACAAAAATTAACCATATCAAGCAATTTCTTATATGCAATTCGCTTTTCCGTTTCATCTCCTTTTTGCTCGATGAAATACTCTATTTTTCGCTTATCGCCGTTACTAAAAAAGAGAATGCAATCGCTTCTAAGTCCGTCTCTTCCTGCCCTTCCTGTCTCTTGATAATAGCTCTCAAGATTTTTAGGTAAATCGTAATGTATCACAAAACGTATATTCTGCTTATCTACTCCCATTCCAAAGGCTATTGTTGCCACGATTATCTCAATATCGTCTTTAACAAATTTGTCCTGCGTTTCCGTCCTTAAATTAGATTCCAAGCCTGCATGATAAGGTAAAACACGATAGCCCTCTTTTCTTAGTTTATTTGCCATATCATCGGCAGATTTACGGCTGTAACAATAAATTATCCCGGAATCCCTTTTATGGTTCTTTAAATACTGGAGCAATTGGTGATAGGCATTATCTTTTGGTTTAACCTGGTAGAATAGATTTTCCCGGTTTAAACTCGCTTTATATATCTTTGGATTGGCTAGCTTTAACTGTGTTATAATATCCTTTTGTACTTCGGGGATAGCGGTTGCCGTCAGTGCAATTAAAGGAGTTTGACGGAAAAGCTCTTTAAGCAATTTCAACTGACGGTATTCGGGTCTAAAATCATGCCCCCATTCAGAGATACAATGGGCTTCATCAACGGCAATCAAACTGATATTCAAACGCTGTAAGAATAGCAAGAAGTCGGGTAGCATTATTCTTTCGGGAGCCACATAAAGAATGCTGATTCTGTTCTCCAACAATTCCAATTTTATGTGTTGTATCTCATCAAAACGCAAAGAGCTGTTGATATATGCTGCAACAATTCCATTTGCTTTTAAACCATCGACCTGGTCTTTCATTAAGGCAATAAGCGGTGAGACAACGATCGTCACACCGTCCAAAAGAAGGGCTGGTAATTGATAACACAAAGATTTACCCCCGCCCGTTGGCATAAGGACAAAAACATCGTTTTTTAGCAGAATATTCTTGACGATCTCCTCTTGAAGAGGAAGAAATGAAGTATAACCAAAGTATTTTTGTAGTGCTTGATACGCTAATTCCATGTTAACCGCCTTTCCGTAATCCGCCTCTCTATAATCCGGGAAAGCATGTAAGCCGGAGACCTGTAGCCCTTGCGGATATTTAAAAAGCCCCGTAAGCGGCTCATTTCGCTATCCCCGGACCTCCTGCACCGCGGATAGTATATCCTGTGCCTCGTGGTCTGACAATAGGACCTGAGCCTGGATAATCGTATCTGTAAGGCGAGTAGTATCCATAGCCACCACCACAGACCCAAAAGAAACCCCAGGGGTAATACCTCGTTCTCTCTTCGACTACACGAGTTGCATTTACCGCTGTCACCGTCTCATTATCAGCAGTAACGTTGAAGAACTCTTTCCGGAACGTTTCGTTTGTCAGCGCTTTTTCTTTCAGTGCAAGCACTTCGTCGTACGATTCCCTCGCCTCTACGTTCACCGAGGCATCTCGTGGTCCACTCAACCTGTGTTGAGGATACTTTATCGCATATATCGTCCCTGCAAGAGGTGCAACATGCTCAATCTCTGCAGGTTCTCCCGATTTAAACCGGACATTACTATTCAGTGATACATAGTCAGTTCCTTCCACACGAATCTTGAATACATCCTCTTCATAATCGTCTGAGCCCGCGGCTATACAGACATAACTATTACGCCCGTCTAAATAAGTCGTAACATAAGCAACTATATCACCATTTGCAGCCGAGAACCACGAATATTCCCAGAACGGCTCCCATGCACTACTCCTCTCGCGTTCTATCGGAGTTGTGACGAAACCTATCTCCTCTAACTCGCCATGCACCGTTTCTCCAATATCCTTCGCCTCGCGCCCATATTTGTACATTATCCCGGCAACGCCATTTTCATGCACCCTCTGGGCACTGTAATGGTCTATGGAATCGTCGCCAAGCGAGTGATAGCCAAGGTATGAAACCAGCGAAAGAGCTATTTGTTGGTCTTCTGTGTATTTCTGAGGTGCTAAAAGCGGTGCTATAACGAACGGAATCGAAGCCACAATGAGTATCACTATAACAACAATAACTGCTAATATGCCTATATCCTCTCTCGCTACCATTTCTCCTTTTATCCCTCCCGTGTCAATTTATAACCACAAGATTACACAGATTTTCATCTGGAAGCATTTCATGATATTATTACTGCCATTGCTACTACTGAAACCGCAACGTATAAAACACCTGACAGTATCCCTGCTGCGGTGTTACCGTTACTTATCGCCTCTTGCAGTTTTATCTTCGGCACTAATAACCTATCAAACGCGAAGAAAAGGAGTGTAGCAACGAACGAAACCCCTATGCTCCATCCAATTGTTAAGGCTATGTCATGAACCAACGAGCCAATCCCTGGTGACATAATCGTCGCCGCAACTACCAGTCCTATACCAAGCAACATTAAACTGAAAAAAATCGCAACCGCATTATTCTTTCCTTCTATCGCTTCCTGCAAATCGAACTTCCGGAATACGATAATATCGTAAACTTTCACCAACAACATGCTAAGACCTACCCCTATTACCAGCCATAAGAGTGCTACCCACGCCGTTACTATCATTTCATTTACCATTTTAGTTACCTCCTATTATTTTATCCAATACAATCTCCGCTTTACCGCCCAGCATATCTTCCATAACCTCCACAACCTCTTTTGCATCCCCACGCCCACATGACATCACCTCCACGAATATCGAATTCTCTTCCGGATACGTATGAACGGCGATATGGCTCTCGGCAAGCAATGCAACCGCTGTCAGCCCCAGAGGCGTGAACTTATGGCTAACGGTTTTCAGTAACGTCAAATCCATTAGCTTTGCCGCTTTCTCTAATATTTCCTCTATCAACGCAATATTTTCCAGCTTTTCTGCACTGCAATCCTTTATTAGTCCTATCACAGCTTGAATCCTCGCCATTTCTACTTATCCCGGGATTAAACCCTCGCCCTTGAACAATAAAATTGCCTCCTCGTAATCTAGGTCCTCCGGCGGAAGTATTAAATCAGACTTTGGAAACGCTTCCTCTTCGCCCAACACCTCGTCTATCTCGATGTCCTCACCCACGAGCAGACCCCTCGACCTTATCAATTCAAACATCTGCGGATAAAGGTCATTGAATTTCTCTTCTGTAAGCTCGCCTCTTTCATTAAGAGCTGCAAGTTCGTTGTCCGGCTCGTTTATCTTATCCAATATCTCCTCTTTGTTCTCAGCCGGGAATGCCCATGTCCCACCACCGGAGATGTTTATCAATAAGTATGCACGTGACATCGCAATCACTTCAGCTCCTCGTCAAGTGAAGAAAGCGACTCAGAGGTCTTCAGCTCTTTCTCGATTTCGCTTATTCCCATGTCTGCGGTGCCTGCGGCAGTGCCGAGTTCCGCCGATGCCTCCGCTCGTGCCTCTTCCATCCTGATCTTCTCAGTCATACGCTGCACCGTTAAATCAACATCACTAATCTCGCCATCTATTCCAGAGAGCGCATCATTAACTCTTTTAGATGCCTTTGCCATCGCATAATCGGATTTCAAATCTGCTCGCTTATCTGCAAATCGCTGTATCTTCGCCGTCAAATCTACCTGTTTGTCCTTCAGCATCCTCACTTTTTTCTCCATATCCGCAACTGACTGCTGAAGCATCGGTATTCTTTCTTTTGTTCTGTTCTCTTCCTCTAACAGTTGTGTTGCCGCGGTGTTCAGTTGTTCCACCTGCATTTCCGCTTTCACTCTTTTCTCGCCCTCTAATTCCGGCAGTTTCTCCTCCAATGCCAATGCCCTCTTTCTGTATTCCAAGGCTTTGTTGTGCACCGATACCACTTTCTTCTGCGATTCGTTTAATTCACGCTTCTTCAGGTTCTTCGCAGCTATCGAATCTCTCACTGCGACATCCACCTTCTTCTTCTCTTCAAGTAGTTTCTCGTGTGCATAGTCGAGTTGTTCCGCCGGGTCTTCAAATCGCTCTATTACTTTACTCATCTTCGCTTTAGCCACATTTGAGAACCTATCAACCAATCCCATTTTTCATCACCCTAAAAAATTTCCAAACTTCTCCTTGATATTTCATTACCCCTATATACTTCTACCCTTGCCCCTGCGGGCTTTTCTAAACTGAGAGTTTCTCCCGTTCGCTCGAACTCGCAATCCGCATACGTTACCTGCGTTCCAGTAGCAATATCCCATGGAAAACCACCTTCAACAGCGACAACCCTCGCTCTTCCCACTTCGTTCACCTTCACTTTTTCTCCTTGAAAGTCAAATACAGCTCCTTCTTTTAGTTCAGCAGGGTCCGGTGCATCCGCAGATTCGACTTCGTCAAGTAACTCAAGTGTCGTCCCCTCCTTTGATAACCATTTGTGCTCTTCTGTATCCGGGAACTCCAAATAAAACTCTTCCCAACGCCCTCCGCCCCAGTCATATACCAGCATTCCAAGCACGGTGAAATCTAACCCATCTATCGTTCCGATACTGCCTTCTCTTAAATCTTCTGATTTAGTATCTACTCTACCCTCTCCCCGCTGCTGCTTCTTCCTTTTTTCGCTTTTGATTTCAAGTATCCTTTTGCTTCGCTCGAATAATCCCATTTTTCTTTGTCTTTGATTTGTATAATATAATAATCGGGTATATATGTTTTTCAGTAGTCAATTCAATCCATACCTATTTCATGAGCGGGCGACATCTTTGCTCATAAGCGAAGCAAAGACGCAGGTATAGACACATCGTGGATGGTAGTAGCAACCAGTGCGCCTTTCACACCCATCTCCGCCATTTTACGCACATCTTCGCAATTCCTAACACCACCGCCGCAAAGGACATCATGCTCAGACACCGCCACGGCACGAGCGAGGAAATTAAAGTCTATTCCGCTTTTCGTTCCTACTCTATCCAGTTCCAGCACGATTACATCCCGTATTGGATACTCATTCAACTCTTTTATTAACAACAGAGGGTCAATCTTCATTCTCTTATCGCCTGTCAGCACTTCTCTATTGATGAGGTCAACACTCACACTTATATCTATATCAAAAATATCGCTCTCAGATACTTCGTCAATCAATTCCATAGACGCCGTTTCGGTTCCTAAAATAAAGTTATCGGCTATTTCTGCTTTAGCTGCTTCTTTCAGGTCTTCCTTCTTCTTTATACCATATTCTACCGTTATTCTTGTCTTTTTGGTTTTATTTCTTAGCGCATTCATTATTCCTTTGTTATCGCCAGTGCCCATGAGCCTGTTCAGGTCCGCGATATAAACTTCATCAGGTTTTATCGCATCGATGACATGAACAGGGTCAGACGACCTAACGATAGAACTAAAGAGGTGAATGGGCTCGTATTTCTCTCGTTCACCCCTCTTCGCATGCACTACGCTACCATCGAGCAAATCCAATGCCAAAATCAGTCTGAAGTTCATCTCTCCTTTTCTATTTTTGTGTTTACTATTTAATAAGTCCAGGGGATATTGAGCAATTACAAGATGATAGTCAAGTATATATATAATAAAAAAATGGGCAATGCAAAACCGAAAAGAAGAATATCCCTTTAAGTATCATCCGAATGCGTACTTAGAGCGGAGGAGAAACGTAGTAAAGGGATTAAAGGCGAGGACAAAGATACTTGATGCGTTGGCAACGGCAATGAGTAAAAGTGAAGAAGTGCGCGATGAAAAAGAAAATGAACTCGCGATAAAAGCAATATCGAGGTCGGCAGCTATGAGTTATTCCTCATCTTTACATCACTTACGGTTGTTGGAGGAAGAAAAGATAGTGAAACGCGAAGGTAAGAGACCGTATATATGGAAGGTAACGGGAAAAGGACAAAGGAGCTTTGATGAACTCGATTTGGACTTGGGGACATCGAAAGCAGAGGGTTAAAAACTAATTAAACCAAAAGGTATTATACCAATAAGTTCAATATTTTTTCGGCGAATGGGTGAGGACAAAATTTTATTTTTAGGCGATATTAGAAAAATGGAAGAAGAATTGTTAATGATTCCGGGACCGGTACCTGTGTTACCACGCATTTTGAGAGCGATGTCAAAGCCGATGATACACCACAGGGGGGATGAATTCGGGCAGCTATATGATGAGATAGTAGGAATACTGAAGGAAATATTCCAAACGAGGAACGACCTCTTTGTGCTAAGCGGCTCGGGGACGTGCGCAATGGAAGCGGCAGTAGGAAATCTCGCGGATAAGAAAACAGGAATAGTATGCGTAACAAATGGCAAATTTGGCGACCGTTTTGAGGAAATCGCAGGTAGGTATAAAGCCGACGTCGTTACAACGGTGAACTTCGCCTGGGGACGTCCAATAGAATTAGAAACGGTAAAGGAAGCGTTGGAAAACCGTCTTAATCCTAAGGTGGTTACAATGGTGCATAACGAGACGTCCACGGGCATACTCAATCCTGCGAAGGAAGTAGGGAAACTTGCGAGGAAGCACGATGCCGTTTTCGTGCTCGATTGCATCACTTCAATAGGCGGTGATGTGGTTCACGTGGACGAGTTTTGTGCAGACATCGCTATCGTAGGGTCGCAGAAATGTTTGGGCGCACCACCGGGGATGTCTGCAATCTCGGTTAGCGAGAAGGCGTGGGATTTGATGCTCGCGAATAAAAAAAGACCTTATTACATGGACCTCGTTGCTTATAAGAAGAGCATAGAGAAGAAACAAACGCCTTATACACCGGCTTTGTCTCTTTTTTTCGCACTCCACGAAGCTTTAGCGGTAATAAAAGAGGAAGGCATGGAGAAAAGGATAGAAAGGCACAGGATGCTGGCGAAGGCAGTTCGAACTGCTATTACGAGTTTTGGGCTTAGCTTGTTCCCTGAGCTAAACGAGGTAAGCGATTACTCCAATACGGTCACTGCGATAAATATTCCCCATGAGCTCACGTATGAGCAAATTAGAGGTGGTATGAGAAAAAGAGGTGTGATAGTGGCAGGAGGGCAGGAGAAACTGAAGGGTAAGATATTCAGGATAGCTACGATGGGGAATATAACGGAGAAGGAAGTGTTGAGGACTATACAGGCGTTGGAACAAGTGTTGATGGAAAATAAATATTATGGCAAAAATTCCGAGATTTAGAACGGAAGAGGAGATACAGGAATTTTGGTATACACATGATTAAAAATGAAATTACCCGAAGAAGATACTGAACTGTTTTATAAACTGCATCCAGCGTTGCTGTTTTACACTAGCCAGCGAAAGGGTGTTGTCAGGTCCATAACGACACTTGAAGAATTCATGCAGTTACCAATTGAAGAAAAAAACAAAGTCAGAGAAGCTTTATATAAGTACCCTGAACTGATCGATTCTTTTGTGAAGGAGAATCCTTTCAATTTCTCGCAGGACGAGTTGGAAATAGTTCGTAGTTGGAAGAACTTCATCAAAGACGAGTTCTATTTGTTCCGCTATCTTAAGAAGTATGCCATCTTTCTCGATGATAACTCGCCACCAAAGGCGTATGGCGTGCTTGCACTAAAGAGTGATTTTCAGGAAATCGTTGGTCCATGGCTTCCTGTTTTTCTCAAAGCGGTTCTTCTACCTTTTAAAGGTCGGATTATATATGATGGTATTCTGATACCATATCCTGTTACTTTTGGTCCGGGTATTCGACGAAATTTGAAAGAGGCATATCAAGAAGCAAAAGCGAGATTCGGTATTATAACTGCTCTTCCGTGGGAGGAAAAGGAGGAAAGTGACGTTGAGCGATTAAAATCTTATTTGAGCAGTGAGGCGACGCGAGAGAAATATTATGAAGAGATAGAGGAGTTGATTACTAAGGATTCGCGCCTTTTAACTGTTTACCATCAGGAGATGGGCAAAGTTCACGCACGAACGTATGGGAGACGTTTATCAAAGATTGGGCTGAGAAATGCCTGGTTTGCTATAATCGAGGGCGAGATAGTTGCCAGTGGCAGCACGAACGAAGAAGTTAAGCAGATTTTGAATAAGATTATACCAGCGGAGAAGAGGAACTTTGCTTATGTATTCCACTTGAAGGGGGCGGTGAAGGGATGATGCCGCCGGCTGAAGGGAGTGGAAACGGCATAAAAGTTTTCTCGTTCGACGTTGACGGCACATTAGTGAGCCAGGGGTTTGCAGATGCCGTCTGGTTACAGGGTATTCCGAAGGCGTACGCCGAGAAAGAAGGTATGAGCTTTGAGCAGGCATTTGAGTTCGTAAAGAGCGAGTATGAGAAGATAGGAGAGAACAGGATAGAATGGTATAAGATAGATTACTGGCTGCGGAAGTTCGGCTTGGAAATACCATACGAGCAGCTATTCAAAAAATACGAATGCGAAATAAAGATATATGATGAAGTGGAAAGCGTTCTGGAAGTGCTGAAAGATGAAGGATACGAACTGATAATAAGCTCAAACGCGGCAACCGAATTCATTGATTTTCAAACTCAACCGATAAGAAAATTCTTTTCGCACGTGTTCTCGGCAACGTCTGATTTCGGCGAGGTGAAGAAATCCAATAATTTTTATGCTCAGGTATGCGAGATTCTGCGTGTGAAGCCGCAAGAGGTCGTTCATACTGGTGACCATTGGGTGTTTGATTTCATCAATCCTCGTAAGATAGGTATAAATGCGTATTATCTGGATAGGAATGGGAACGCAAAAGCAGATGAAAAGGAAAAGAAGAACGAGATAAAAGTAAAAAATGAAGAGTTCGTTATAAGTGATTTTAATGGACTTCTGGATGTTTTCGTTCGTTAATTCGCTTTTGTTTAGTTTTATAACCACAAGATTACACAGATTTCCACGAGAAATTGTGAAGATGCAAGCCAAACCTGTATCCTGTATTGTATCCCGCATCATTTTCTTGTGTCTATCTCGTGAAATCTCGTGGTTTCTTACCTCCGCTATACAAATAACACGAATAAAATAGTGAATTTGAGGAATTTAGAGTGAAACAAGTAACAACGATTGGAAAAAGGGTTGTCGTCTCGTGCGATTTCTGGTTTCTGGGATACTCACACCAAAACTGAAAAGTTTTTTCATGTAATCGAAAAGTTTTTTTACGCACACAACTTGTATAACAAGTTTTTGTCTAATAAGTTTGGCAAGCGCAGACAAAGCCGGAAAGAGCGTAAAGAAGGAGACGATGGTAAACCATCCGCGGAGGTGTCTGGCGTGCAGAAGGGAAAAAGAAAGGAGTGGTACTAAAATGAGCGTAATTGCAAAATGCATTGGGGGAGAAGTGAGTAAGTATTTATAAAGACATAAAATAATTATTTTTGAGGAGTTACTTATCTCCAAGCACCCCTTCCACCACAAATATGTCCTTATCCCCTCTCCCCGAAAGGTTCACCACAATCAAACTATTTTTTTGCTCCTTAGCAGCTTTTGCTTCTTCTATTGCAAAATGAATTGCATGTGCAGATTCCAGAGCAGGGATTATACCCTCTTTCCTGGATAAAAGCTCAAAAGCTCTTAACGTTTCTTCATCCGTCACTGAATTCATCCTTACCCTTCCCGAGTCTGCCAAATACGCCAGCTCAGGTCCCACACCGGGATAGTCAAGCCCGGCAGCAAAACTGTATGATTGTTTTATTTGACCGTCTTCATCCTGCAATAATTTCGAATACATCCCGTGCAATACGCCTTCCGTGCCAGCGCATATCGATGCTCCATGCTCTCCAGTCTCCAACCCCTTTCCCGCTGCTTCCACGCCAATAAGCTCCACTTCTTTATCTTCCAGGAAATCGTAAAATATGCCCATTGCATTGCTCCCTCCGCCGACACACGCTATTATGGTGTCCGGCAACCTACCCTCCGTTTCTAATACCTGTTCTTTTGTCTCCTTGCCTATGACTCGCTGAAACTCGCGCACAATCAATGGATAAGGATGCGGTCCAACCACGCTGCCTATCAAGTAGTAAGTATTCTCGACGTTAGTCACCCAATCGCGCATAGATTCGTTTATCGCATCTTTCAGCGTTTTCGAGCCGGAATCCACCGGGTTCACTTTTGCACCCAAAAGCTCCATCCGGAACACATTCAATTTCTGCCGCTCTATATCTTCAGTGCCCATGTATATCTCGCATTCAAGCCCTAAGACCGCAGCAGCCATCGCAGTTGCTACTCCGTGCTGACCCGCACCGGTCTCCGCAATTATTCGCTTCTTTACCATACGCTTCGCCAGCAAACACTGCCCTAACGTATTGTTTAGCTTATGCGCACCACCATGCACCAAATCCTCTCGCTTTAGATAAATCCTTGCACCACTCATCTCAGATAGATTCTTTGCAAAATAAAGAGATGTTGGACGACCCGCATAAGTTCGTAAGAGATTATCTAACTCCTCTGTAAAGCTTTCGTCGTTGTAAAAACTATTAAAAACCGCTTCAAGTTCCTCTAACGCCGACATCAACACCTCAGGCGCAAACTTTCCACCGTATGTTCCATATTTTCCATATTCATCAGGTTTTGATTTCATTTGTGACCATTTTCATTATTAAGCCTCATCGTATATTAATGATATAAAAATATGATATAGGATGTGTTAGACGCATAGACCTTCTATGTATTGATCGAAATAGAGATTTTGTTTAATTTTCACGTTTGCCTTACCAGAAAACATCCGAATCTGAAAACCGAAGCGAACATGAATGCACAAAGCAAAGTTTATGTATGCAGGATGATAGTTTCCCTTGATCTCTACCTTTACAACGAACCTGTTAAGGCGCTCGATTATTCTGCATTCCTGCGGATTGTCAATCCTGATAATCTTTGTCGGTTCTTCCACATCCTCATATTCAGAAATAAAAGATTACATTAGGGATAAATATGGGGAGGTAAATGAAAATACGATTTCCTGTTTAGTACAGGATACAAGTATAGAAGGGGCGAAGTTGAACTTTATGACCCTCAGAAACATGGAACTTGGGAAATTCGCAAAGATGAATACGGCAAACTTACAGTTGCTCAAACAGGTTTAGAAGAATTCCCAGAGTCTGAAGATGCTGAGCTTATCAAAGAGGAAAAAGAATTATTATTTCCAGTTGAAAGCCACTTGCGTGATTTTATCGCACAAAATAGCGATGCAATAAAAGTCGATGGTCATAATGTTAAGCTTTATACTGATGAGAACGATCGAGAGGGGTTTTAAATGGTAAAGAAGAAAAGTGGATTAAAAGAAAACAAAAAAAGGGGAAAGAAGAAAAGCATTGAGGATACAGAGGCCTGGAAAATTGCCGATTGGGAATATTTGGAACTGATAGCCCAGGGCATAATGCCGCTTCTAAGTGCTCCTTTGGTCGGGCAGGAGAGAATAGAATATTTAATTAAAACCTGAACTTATGGAAAAGATGTTGAGATATAATGAAATACGTCATAATGACGAGTATACAAAAGAGGAGAAAGACGAGATCCGTGAGGAATTATTCGAAGGCGACACTTTCTGGCCATTTTTATAGAATACTCCTCAGTCTGTTCTTCCACATTTATACGAAAATCAAAGCTATCCTCTAAAGGGATTCTGCAAAGTTTTAAATATTAAAAAGTCTGATTATGAAATAGGTCGAACATAATGAGGACTAACTTTCTGCCAAAGGGAGATATATACGAAGTAAGTTTCGGATATCCTTCTAAATAGGAAGGATATACGAGATCGATGTCGGATATATTGAAGTTAGGCGAAAAGGCGGCTCAATTAAAAAGAAGTAGGAAGATGGTTGATTATGTCCATTAAATATGATCCAAATAGGAGCCTCTTTGCATCTCAAGAAGGCTTAGAAATCGAGACATCTTTTTCTAAAGAGAACAGTGCAACCTTGTATCTTGGGGATTGTCTCGATTTTTTGAGTCAAATTCCTGACAGGTCTATTCAACTGATTGTTACCTCTCCACCATACAATATCGGCAAAGAATACGAAAAAAAATTGGATATTCAAGAATACGTTTCTCAACAAAGGCAAGTAATTGATGAATGCATAAGAGTGCTTAAGAATGAAGGAAGCATTTGCTGGGAAGTTGGGAACTACGTAGACAACAGTGAAATTATTCCTCTCGATATATTACTTTATGATTGTTTCAAAAGTAGTGGTTTAAAACTTAGGAACCGTATTGTTTGGCATTTTGGTCATGGACTTCACTGTTCGAATCGTTTTTCTGGTCGATATGAAACTATTCTTTGGTTTACAAGAAGTGATAACTACACTTTTAATTTGGATGCTGTGCGCGTTCCTCAAAAATATCCTGGTAAAAAACATTTCAAAGGACCAAATGTAGGAAAATATTCTAGCAATCCCAAAGGAAAAAACCCTTCAGATGTCTGGAATATTCCAAATGTAAAGAGCAATCATATAGAAAAAACATGCCATCCCTGTCAATTTCCAATTGCACTGGTTCAAAGATTAGTTCTTGCTCTTTCAAATGAGCAAGACATTGTCTATGATCCCTTTTTAGGGGTAGGTTCAACTGCTATAGCGGGAATAATAAACAAGAGGAAAGTTGCAGGCTCAGAAATAATCAAGAAATATTATGATATTGCGTGTGAACGGGCCAAGTTTGCTTATGAAGGCAGATTGAAAATCCGTCCTGATAAGCCTATTTATGAACCAACGGGCAATCTATCATTAGTTAAAACATGAAAAGCGGACTGAAACACGGTGAAGCATCAGACTACACGGAATCAAGCTTCCGTGAGAAGCTGCTTGAACACGTGTTCGTTTCTGAACTTCTGCAGGAAGCTTGGCTCAATCGCCATGAGACGGTCGGGGTTCTCAGACCCGAGGTGGACAGTTCCGGTTACGATTTAGTCCTTGAATGTAACGGCGTAATTCGGCATGTTCAGCTTAAGAGTTCAAGGGCGGATTCCCATACAGCCCAACAAACGGTGAATATCAAACTTGCAGAAAAACCGAGCGGCTGTGTTATATGGCTACTCGTTGAGGAAGACACAAGGTCTTGCAGGGTCAAGCTTGACTTCGCAACGTCGTATATGCTGGAATCGCTAAGTAAAATTCCTACTCCCGATCACAACCGCAAAAGTTCATACCCCGTATTCCTCTGTGCTACGGGTCTGCCAACCGATTCCACCGCTTTGACAATATCCTCAACCCTCGCGGGTTTGTGCTCCTTCCCAGCCGCAGTTACAACGTTCTCCTCCAGTATCGTCCCGCCGAAGTCGTTCGCACCAAAAACCAGCGCCAATTTCGCCACGTCGAAGTCCTGCGTTAGCCACGACGCCTGTATATTCCTTACCGGATGCAAAACAATCCTTGAAATCGCTAATACCTGCAAATATCTCGTTACCGGTACCGGCTCTTTTATAATCTCGTAGAGTCCCGTGTTCTTCGGCTGAAACGTCCATGGAATGAAAGCAGTGAAGCCTTTCGTTTTGTTCTGCAAATCGCGTATCCTGAAAAGATGTTCCATTACATCTTCGTCGCGTTCAATATGCCCGAACATCATTGTTGCCGTTGTTTTCATTCGCAGCCCGTGTGCAATCTCCATTACTTCAAGCCAGCCATCTGCACTGATCTTATCCGGACTGATGACCTTCCGAACCCTATCGCACAGAATCTCAGCTCCACCACCAGGGAGAGAATCAAGCCCCGCTTCACGCAGCCTGTCAAGCGTTTCGCGTATGCTCATCGATTCGTTCTTCGCGAGGAAATATATCTCTGGTGGTGATAAGCTGTGAAGCTGTACGTCTGGAAATTCACGCTTTATCGCCGAAAACAAATCCTCACACCATTCAATACCGATTTCCGGGTTAAGTCCACCTTGAATGAGAATTTGCATCGCACCAACGTCAACTGCTTCTTTTATCTTTATTATAATCTCTTCCTTGCTCAAAACGTAGCTCTCTTCATTATTCTTTGCATAAAAAGCGCAGAATTTACATCTCGACACGCATCGGTTTGTGTAGCTTATGTTCCTATCAACAACGAATGTTACGAGTTCTCCACATCTCCTTTTCCTTATCACATCTGCAATTCTGCCAATAACCGGCAAAGGCAACTCGAATAGATGCGAAGCTTCTTCAAACCTCAAATCCTCTCCTTCCAAATTCTTTTTCTCATAAAC
Source organism: Candidatus Methanophagales archaeon (assembly GCA_025435355.1). Taxonomy (GTDB): domain Archaea; phylum Halobacteriota; class Syntropharchaeia; order Alkanophagales; family Methanospirareceae; genus WJOV01. The sequence continues at coordinate 16,788 of JANJFQ010000016.1, forward strand.
CTTACATTCAGAGTAACCCGTATTCATAACACTTCTCCTCGTACAGTTCAAGCCCTCTCTTTTCTTTCGCGCCCAGCCGGTATGTAAGTGACTTAAAATACTCGTGGAGGAATTCTACCGGCATTCCGAGCTTCTTCGCGGCTTCCGTCACAACCACGTCAACGTTCTTTTCCCCCCACTCGACTGATTCCATAACTGCCTTATTTACTTCATTCATGTCCTTTTCTTTCAGCGACATGGAAATCCCGAAAACCATTGGATAGCCTGTTAATTCATGCCATTCCTCACCTAAATCCATAACGACTCTATATGCCATCCTCGCCTTGATTGCTTCATCACCAATAACGAGTGCATGAGTGCCGTGCTTAAGTAATTCGCTTGCTTTACTTTCATTCACAAGCACAACCCTGTTTCTCATCTCATACTCGCGCAAAACGATTTTAAGTAGATTTAGCGATGTTACTGTTTGATTTGTTACTGCAATACGTCCGTTATCGTCATCAAGCATTTTACCATTAGAAACGACAACGACACTCAAAACGCGCTCTTTTGAGGCGATACAGAACTCATAGCTTCTTAACTTATCTTTGTTCTTTATATAATAGAACGAAGGGACAGGTGCGAAATCTATTTCCCTTTTTTCAAACATCTCGACAAGCTTTTTTGGTGACGCTTCAATTACCCTCACACCTTTCTGCTCAAGCCCGTAATAGGGCAAAAGGTTATTCACAAACCCGAATTTGCCTATTTTTATGCTCATGTCATGAATACACCCTCAAAATATTGTAAAACGTATCGCGTTCCGCAGGTATTTTGTTAGCACCCCTCGCAAGACTTGAAATTTTATCTATCGGAAGCATAAGTGGTGTTTTAGCACCTGCCGCATGTGTAATCCTCTCCTCCATAAGCGTTCCATCCAAATCGTTCGCACCATAATTCAAAGCGACTTGAGCAAGCTTATCGCCTAATGCAACCCAGTAAGCCCTTATGCTCTTAAAATTTCGCAGAACTATTCTTGAAACCGCAATCGCTTTGAGAATGTCAACAGGATTCATTTTTTCTTCAACCAACGAATGGAGCGCGGTGTTTTCCGGATAGAAAAGAAGAGGAATGAAGGAAACAAAGCCGCCTGTTTTTTCCTGCAACTTCCAGAGCTTGAATAGATGAAGAGCGCGGTGTTTTGAGTTTTCTATATGTCCGAAGAGCATTGTGGCATTGCTTTTTATTCCGATGTTATGCGCAATCTCCATTATTTGAAGCCATTCATCCGCTTTGACCTTCTTCGGGCAGATAACTTCTCGTATCTCATCATCGAGAATCTCCGCGCCACCGCCTGGCATTGCTTGCAGTCCGGCACCCTTCAACCTTGAGAGCACTTCCACTACATTTATTCTCTCAACCTGCGAAAGGAAGTGAATTTCAGGCGCTGTCAACGCTTTAATAACAACTTTCGGGAATCTTCTCTTTATCTGCCTGAAAATCTCCTCGAAGTATTCTATGCTTATTTCCGGATTGAGTGAGCCGACAATATGAAGCTCCGTAGCACCCATTTTTATCGCATCCGCAACTTTCTCAAGCACCGCCTCAATCCTCATAAAATACGCATCGTCATCTTTAGCATCACGGTAGAAAGCGCAAAGGGGACATCTCGAAACGCATATATTCGTGTAGTTTATATGCCTGTTAACCACGAACGTTACGATGTTTCCATTCTTTCGATTGATGGAATCTGCAAACTCCCCGAGCTCATGGACGTCCCGTTCAAAAAGTTCTTCAATCTTTTTTGGTGTCCATTCATCCATTTTTGTCACTTTTTTGGTAGTATACTTTTCGCTTCTCTTATTCTATCATATAAATATATCCCTTTATGTTTATATCCACTAATGAATATAACCTATCGAGAAGATGTCGAAATATGAATACCTCGGAGCTATTCTCGAATTCCTTATCAAAGCGGGTCCTTCCAGCAAGTATGCCATATCGAAGGGTGCTGCTATCCCGTATCCAACTGTTTTGAGGAAGCTTCCAGAGATGAAAGTGGCACATATAATCCAGAAGGTTGGCGAAGGTAAGAGGGGCGCTGAGATCTACATGATGACACCTAAGGGTGCCCTTCTCGCATACTTCGGCGGGCACGTGAGGGCATCGGAACTCTTCATGGCTTTGCCCACTATTATGAAGCACGTAAGTATTTCGTTGGATGAATTACCAGCCGTCAGTAATCCGTTGGGTTTCGTCCTCGCGGAGCTTCCATTCAAGCTCTCACGATTGGAGGACTTGAAGGTAGAGGAGGCAGTAAGCATTTTAGGCGTGATTCTCGTATGGAGACACGACGAATGGTATCACGAAATGGGGAAGGAAAAGTTGGAGCAGTTATTATCCAGGGAGGAGAACTACCGGATCTTAAGGCACCTGATCGCCGGTTCCATCAAAACGCTCGGAAAGATGAGCGAGCAGGTGATGAGATTGAACGAGCTGGCTGATAAATTCCTATTGGAAATAGAGGAGCTGAGAGGGCGTTAATTTTAGTGAATCTGAGGATTGCTAAAATAAGTCGCCGAAAAAAAACAATAAGCCTTAAATAAAAAGTTGTAGTAAAGGAAGATGCAGATAACAAAAGGGTAAAAAGAGAAGATGGAAGAACTAAAAAAAGGTGGGATTTTCAGCATCTCCGACTTGAAAAACGTGCGGATAAGCATAGGTGAAATAGTGGAGGAAGCAGAGGAATGGGAGCCGATGGGGCCTCATCCGATGCCGGGCATAGCAACGCTTCGAAACTGGGACTTCAAGCTTTTGAACAGGTATAAGCCTTTTTATGCACCGTTCTGTGACATGTGCTGTCTTTGCACATACGGGAAATGCGACCTCACATGCGGTAAAAAAGGTGCGTGTGGAATAAAAATAGATGCACAGCAGGCAAGAATCGTTCTGATAGCGTGTTGTATAGGGACTGCTGCCCATGCTGGACATGCGCGTCATTTGATTGACCATCTGATAGAAAAGTATGGCAGGGATTTACCCATAGATTTCGGTCCGTACATTGACATCGAAGCTCCGATAATAAGGACAGTCACAGGAATAAGACCGAGGAGATTGGGTGATTTGGAAGATGCACTGGACTATGTAGAAATGGAACTTACGAATTGTTTGTCCGCTGCGCATACGGGTCAAGAAGGAGCTTTTATTGATTTCGAGTCTAAAAATTTACATGTTTCTATGATTGATAATTTAGCAAAGGAAATAGCTGATATAGCTCAGATAGAGGGTTATAAATTCCCCAAGGGTGACCCTGATGCACCTTTGGTTGAAATAGGTCTTGGCGTTGTTGATAAATCCAAGCCGGTAGTTCTGTGTATAGGACATAATGTTGCGCCAGGTGCGGAAATGGTAGATTATCTTTCGGAGAGAGGGGTAGAGGGCAAAGTAGAAGTCTGCGGGATGTGTTGCACCGCAATAGACATAACGAGATACGAGCCAAGAGCGAAGATCGTCGGGCACATAGCTCAGCAGTTATATGCAATAAGGTCGGGGATAGCAGATGTTATCGTAGTGGATGAACAATGTGTGCGGACGGATGTTATAGAAGAGGCGATGAAGGTGAAGACACCGGTAATAGCAAGCAATGACAAAATATGCTACGGTCTTCCAGATAGAACCGATGACGCTACGGAGGAGGTAATAAATGATTTGGTGAATGGAGCGCCGGGGGCATTGATACTTGATGCGGAGAAGGTAGGAGAAGTTGCTGTTGAGGTTGCTTTGCAAGTGTCGCCAAAAAGAGCGCATTTTAAGGCTTTGCCTGACAGAGGAGAGCTAAAAAAACTTGCGGAATCGTGTGTGCAGTGTGACGAATGCAGAAGGGCATGTCCAAATGATTTGCATATTCCGGATGCAATGGTAGCGGCAGCGAAAGGCAGCTTTGATAAGCTTGCAGAGTTATACGAAGCGTGTGTGGGCTGTGCGAAGTGCGAGTCAATATGCAGGGCAGAGCTATCGCCGCTGAGCATGATAAATGTGGCGGCAGATTACAAAATAAAAGAAGAGAAGTATAAGGTAAGAGCGGGGCGAGGTCCGGTTTTAGATACGGAGATAAGGAACGTCGGCGCACCCATTGTTTTTGGCGATATTCCGGGTGTGATAGCATACGTTGGCTGTCCAAACTACCCAAAAGGAGGTAAAGAAGTTGCAGAAATGGCGGATGAATTCGCAAAAAGAGGATATATCGTGGTGGCAACCGGGTGCTCTGCAATGGACATAGCCCGATATAAAGATGAAGAAGGGAAGACGTTATATGAGAAATATACAGGTGCTTTTGATAGAGGTTGCATGGTGAACATCGGCTCTTGCGTCTCAAATGCACACGTCATTGGTGCAGCGATAAAAATAGCAGGGATATTCGCAAGAAGGAAGCTAAGAGGTAATTTCGAGGAAATCGCCGATTACATATTAAATAGAGTTGGCGCATGTGGTGTTGCATGGGGTGCGATGTCACAGAAGGCGGCTTCTATCGCTACTGGATGCAACCGATGGGGAATCCCTGTAATATTAGGGCCTCATGGTTCCAAGGCTTACAGAAGACTTTATCTTGGCAGAAAAGATAAAGAGGAGGACTGGTATGCCTATAACGTCAAGGTAGGAGGAGAACCTTTCTATTTTGGACCTGCACCCGAACATCTGATATATGCAGCAGAAACGAAGGAAGAAGCGATGGTAATGACTGCAAAACTGTGCATAAGACCGAGTGATAATCCAAGAGGAAGATTAATAAAACTAAGCAATTACATAGATTTGCACGAGCGGTTGCTCGGGACAATGCCAGACGATTGGCACCTGTTTGTAAGGGATGAGTCGGAATTACCGCCTGCGAGAAGAAAGGAGTTGAAGATGGAGTTGGAAAAAATAGGCTGGAAGCCTGCGAAAATGCCACCCGGGAAGATATTTGACCCCACGAACTTAGAGCGATTTAGAAACGGATGGAAGTGAAATAAAATGGAAATGGAAGAGCTCATTCAGGAAACGAAGGTGTATAACTGTGTAGAATGCGGCAAGTGTAATGCGACCTGTCCCATATCGTGGTTTGAAGCGGAGTATTCTCCTCGGTTGATTGCTAAAAAAGCGTTGGAGGGATTTATTGACGTTCGTGAAGAAAAAATATGGTCTTGCATGAGCTGTCAATTATGCAGTGATAGATGTCCATTGGAGGTGGATTATCCAAAGTTTATATGGGGACTCAGAGCAGAGGCATTAAAATACGGGATTGAAGAGGCGGCATACGTGAATGAACTCGAGCAGTTATTCTTAGACGGGGAGATGGACAAGGATATCGGTATCGTGAGGGAAATAACGGCAGGAAAGACCTCTGTGGAAGGGCAGGATGGTGGTATAGTTACTTCGTTGTTAACTGCGGGTATGGAGAAAGGGCTTTTTGACAGTGCGATTGTCGTGCATCGCGAAGATGGTTTCAGGGCTAAAGCAATTGTAGCAGAAAATGTGGAGGACGTTATCAAAGCGAGTGGTTCTAAATATCAATTCGCCCCTACCGTAGAAAGACTGGTAGAAGCAATAATAGAAGGGGGAGGAAAAAGAATAGCAATCGTTGCCCTTCCATGCAGTATTTATGGAATCAGAAGGATTCAAAAAGTTTTTTCTGATGTGGAGTTGTATACTATAGGGCTTTTCTGTTTCGAGAATTTTTCTTTTGATTTGCTCAACCTGCGTGTAAGTGAAATACTGGAAGTTGACCTTGGGCTTGCGGATAAAATAGATGTGAAGAAGGGGAAGTTCGTTGTGTATATAGAGGGTGAGGAGAAATCATGTGACGTTGATGAGTTGCAAGAAGCAGTCAGAGAGAGTTGTGTTTTCTGCACTGATTTCACTGCCAGATTGGCGGACATCTCGGTGGGCAGTGTCGGCAGTCCCGATGGGTATTCGACGGTGATTATAAGGTCAAAGAAGGGCGATGAGTTGCTTGGTTTATTGAAAGACTTAGAAACAACTTCCGTTGATCGTAATGAGATAGCAAAGTTAGCGCAGTTGAAAAAGAAGAGAGGTGTAGAGAAATTAGAGGAAGTTTGAAAATGACCGGAAATAAAAGTGTGCTGGTAATAGGAGGCGGAGTAGCAGGGATTCAGGCATCTCTTGACTTAGCGGAGCAGGACTTCAAGGTGTATTTAGTGGAGAAGAATTCCTCTATCGGCGGTCGAATGTCTCAGTTGGATAAAACCTTCCCGACGAATGACTGCTCGATATGCATTCTTGCGCCGAAGATGCTCGAATGTTTCGGGCATGAGAACATCACCGTGCTTTCCTATGCGGAGCTGAAAGAGGTATCGGGAGAGAAAGGGGACTTTACTGTAACAGTTCGAAAGAAGCCGAGATACGTGGACGAGGAAAAATGCACTGGGTGCAGCGCTTGTGAAGATGCTTGTTTACTTAAGGATAGATTCCCGGACGAATTCGACATGGGACTTGGAAAAAGAGGAGCGGCATATCTTCCTTTTGCACAGGCGGTGCCGAGGGTTGCAGTAATTGATGAGGAAAGATGCATATTCATAACGAAGGGCAAATGCGGTAAGGCGCCGGCGTGTAAAGAAGCGTGCGAACGCGATGCAATTGATTTCGAGCAGAAGGAGGAAGAGATTGTGCTTCACGTTGGTGCTATAATATTTGCAACGGGACTCGACGCTTATGAACCTTATGAAATAGAGGAGTATGGATACGGGCGAATAGAAAATGTGATAACGGGATTACAGTATGAGCGGATGATAAATGCAGGAGGTCCCACTGGCGGGCATCTCGTTCGGTTAAGCAGCGATGGAAAACCTGCGAAGAAGTTAGCCTTTATCCTTTGCGTGGGATCGAGGGACTTGAAGAAATATCCTTATTGTTCCTCCGTGTGCTGCATGTATGCAACGAAGAGTGGGATGCTGGCGAGGGAACATGAGGAGGATATGGAATCTTTCGTATTTTATACAGACCTAAGAGCTTTTGGAAGAGGTTTTCAGGAGTATATAGAGCGTGGTACGGAAGAATATGGGATAAATTATATAAGGGCAAGACCCGCGAAAATAACAGCGAATGTGGATAAGAGCCCGGTAATATGGTATGAAGACACCCAGTCAGGGGAACTGAAAAGAATGGAGGTAGACCTGGTTATATTAGCTACCGCGCTGGTGCCGAGTAAGGGAGTAGAAGAGCTGGCAAAGGTATCGGGAGTGGAATTGGACGAATACGGATTCTTTAAGGTGAAAGACCCGTTATATGCTCCCGTGGATACCACAAGAGAAGGGATATTCGTTTGTGGATTCGCACAGAGTCCAAAAGATATTTCGGATTCGGTTGCACAGGCGAGTGGCGCAGCAGGTAGAGCGGGTGAGGTTATCTCAATTGCATTATCATCAAAATAGCATAATAAGGATAAAGAGTAAAAAATGACAAATGAAGAGGCAAGAATAGGGGTTTTTGTTTGCCACTGTGGCACGAACATCGGTGGCACCGTGGATGTGCCATCAGTAATAGAATACGCAGAAAAGCTTCCCGGAGTTGTATATACAGAACGCAATTTGTACACGTGTTCAGACGAGGGCGTGACGGCGATAAAAAATGCGATAGCGGAACACGGGCTTAACAGGGTGATAGTAGCAGCATGCACACCTCGAACACACGAGCCGTTATTCCGAAGTGCGTGCCAGGATGCAGGATTAAACCCTTATCTTTTCGATTTTGTAAACATTCGAGACCAGTGTAGCTGGGTGCACATGCGAGAGCCTGAAGAAGCAACGGAAAAGGCAAAGGATTTGATTAGAATGGGCGTTGCCCGTGCTACGCGGTTAGAGCCGTTAGAATACATAAATATCGGCGTTGAAAACAATACAATGGTTATCGGCGCAGGCGCATCCGGTATGACCACGGCGCTAAGTATTGCAAATCGAGGCTTCGACGTGTATCTCGTGGAAAAAGAAGCGGAAGTCGGAGGGCTGTTACGAAAGATAAACAAGCTTTATCCTGGGAACGTAGATGCTCTCGCATCTTTAGAACCCACAATTAAGAATGTAAAAGAACATCCGAAAATAAAACTCTTCACTTCTTCCCGCGTTAAGCGCGTGGATGGTTATGTCGGAAACTTTGAGGTAACCGCCGTGCAAAAAGAGAATGGAGAGGGGAAGGAACACAATTTCAAGGTTGGCACGATAATAGTTGCCACAGGTGCGGAGGTTCTAAAGCCAGATGGACTTTATGGATACGGCGAATATGAGGAAGTAATGACGCAGATGGAATTGGAGGAGAAGTTGAAAGAGAACAAACAGGAAGAAAAGAAAGACGTGGTTATGATTCAATGTGTAGGTTCCAGAGGGCAAAGAGTGGCATACTGCTCGCGAATATGTTGTGCGGTAGCGATAAAAAATGCAATTTTACTCAAGGAAAAAAATCCCGCGGCGAATATCCACGTACTCCACAATGGGATTCGTGTATTTGGCGAGGAATACGAGAAGCTGTACCGCGATGCAATGCAAACCGGCATACGATTCGATAAGTATAGTCCTGAGAAACCGCCGGAAGTGGTGAAAGAGGATGGAGAGCTGAAAGTGAAGTTCTTCTCTGAGCTTGTCCGGGCGGAGCGAGAATACAAAGCCGATTTGGTGGTTCTATCCACTCCGATGGTGCAGCAGCCGGATGCATTGGAACTTTCCAAACTGTTAAGGGTTCCGTTGGGCTTGGATGGGTTTTTCTTTGAAGCACATGTCAAGCTGCGACCCATTGATTTTTCTACCGACGGTATTTTTTTGTGCGGGACGGCACATTCACCGAAATTCCTGCCTGAAAGTGTTGCGGAGGCGTATGGGACAGCCTCAAGGGCTTCTACAATATTGACAAAAAACGAAGTAGAAACAGAGGGCATTGTTTCTGACATAAGCCAGGGTCTGTGCAAGGGATGTGGATTATGTGCGGAGATATGCGAATATGGCTCTATTAAAATAAACATGTATGGACCGGGTGAGTTTGGAGCAGAGGGTAACAGAGCATTGTGCAAAGGATGTGGGACGTGCGCAGGTGCGTGTCCATATCAGGCGATAACAATGCGGCACTTCCGCGATGAGCAGATTTTAGCACAGATAAAAAGCGCGGTTGTGCCGGCGGAGGAGAGAATAGAGCTAAGGCCGAGGATATTGGCTTTCAGTTGCAACTGGTGCTCTTATGCAGGTGCGGATATGGCGGGTGTATCGCGATTCCAGTATCCGCCGAATGCGAAACTGATCAGGGTGATGTGTTCAGGACGAATAGACCCCTGGATGATGGTCGAGCCTTTCTTCCACCATGCTGATGGTGTTCTCGTTACGGGGTGCCATATCGGTGATTGTCATTATGTCGTGGGTAATTATCATGCGGAGATGCGTGTGAAGTTCGTGAAGAAACTGCTTGAATTCGCAGGAATAGACCCGGGAAGGCTAAGACTTGGCTGGATTTCCGCAGCAGAAGGGCAGAAGTTCAAGGAATTGATAGAGAGTTCGGTGAATGAGATAAAAGAGTTGGGACCTTTTGAGCTCGAACAGCATTATGACGCACTCGTCACGGTAAAAGAGGGTGTGAATAATCCAAAACTAAGATGGATTGTCGGTAAGATAGCGGAAATTGCGAGATATGTTAAATTAGAAGATAAAGAGATAGATGCCTTTTTTGAGGAGATAATAAGAAGCGAATTCATGGCGGAAAAGGTAACTTCTATGTTAGAGAGCGAGGAACATACGATCGAAAGGATTTCGGAATCGCTTTCGATACCTGTGCAGGACGTCCTGAAATATGTGGCTCCTCTTATGGACCGAGGAACAGTGCAGATAAGCAGGATGGAGGGTAAAAAACCGTTTTTCATCAGCGGACGTGTGTGGTGAGGAGGTGATAAAATGGTAGAAAAGGATGATCCCTGGGATATAGCAAACGTGCCGGGTCCACGGCGTGGAGAGATTTCAACACCTGCGATTGCAGCGAGGGCGATAAAAGATGCAAAAAGACCTCTTTTCATCGTTGGCTCGCTCGCATTAGAAACAGAGTTTAATGGAAAGAGTTTGATGGATTACGCAATAGAAATAGCGAAGGAATCGAAAATGCCAACGGTTGCCGTTGCACACACACTAAAAGAATTCCTGGAAAAGGAGTTCCAGCCAGATGCAAGCATGCCGATTATAAACATAATAGACAGGCTGAGAGATAGTGACTGGAAAGGAGTAAAAGGCGAAGGGCAGCATGACCTCGTTGTGTTCTTAGGTGTGCTTTATTACATAGGCTCGCAAGGGCTGTCCACGCTTAAGCATTTCGCACCCTGGCTGAAGACAATCACGCTTTGCAGGTTCTTCTATCCAAATGCCGATAAGTCGTTTCCGAACATGAGCGATGAGGAATGGGAACGTTATTTGAATGAGTTGGTTGAGAAGTTAAGAAGGGATTGAAATTGGGGAGAATTGCTTTGTAGAGTACACTAAGAGGAGCACACACTTTCTGAGAAAATCGACCATCTCAGGTGTGAACCGATCGTGGAAACTACTCATGCTCAATGTGGTCTTCGCTTTTTCCTCGTATTTCCGTTTTAGCCCTCTGATAGTACTCAAAAAACGTACCCCAAACCCGAGCGTTGTTACCCAAAAAAGGATGACTACGTCAATTTTACGCTCCC
>JANJFQ010000079.1 GCA_025435355.1 Candidatus Methanophagales archaeon
GGGATTTGTAAGCCGTCCTTCACCTGCACTCGAGCCAACAGAATCAGGAGATAGAAAGAAAGAAAGAGAAAATAATCCGTGTGGAAGGGTTTGATGTCCATATCAACCCTGCTGGAATATATATTGTAGCGAAAAAGGAAGGTAAGTTAGCTATGGTCACCCTCGAGGAGTATAAGCAAATGCTGGCTCAGCGCCTGGTAGAGGAGGTAAAGACATCCGAAGAGTTCAGAAAATACTGGATAGACCCGCTGATGCGAAAAGGTCTTATCGATATGCTTCCCGATGGTGAACGCGGTTTGCGATTGCTTCGTGAACTCACAAACCGACAGGATTATGACCGGTATGACGTTTTAGCGGAAATATGCTATGGAATGCCGCCGAAGAGCCGTGTAGAACGAGTTGAGGCGTTGCGATACAAACATGATACATGGTTTAAGAGCTTGCCTGAGAAAACAACAAACACCTTGTTTGCTCTTGCAAAGCAGTTTGAGAGAGGTGGAACAGATGAGCTGGAGAATCCCCGTATCTTCATAACGCCTGATGTTGTTCGTGCAGGAGGGTTTGAAGCGTTGAAAAAGCTCGGTAATCCGAATGAGATTATTAACGAGACAAAAAGGAGGCTGTTCGCAGCGTGAACATGGATGAAATACGCCAGATGATTGAGAATGGTGAATCGGAAACAGTCGAATTTAAAGAGAACTTTGACAAGGAAGCAATGGAAACGGCTGTGGCTTTTGCGAATACAAAAGGAGGCTTGATTCTAATTGGTGTTTCTGATAAGGGAGAAATCAAAGGCGTTCAGGTTGGAAAAAGCACACTAAAAAAGCCAACGAGACTGGTAGAAGAAAAATTAAGGAAGATGAGAATCCCTTACAGGTCCTTGAAAAATTGGAACTGATAAAAGAAGGGAAACCTACCTGGGCGGCAATTCTTCTCTTCCATAAACGCCCTCAGCGCTTTCTTTCACAGGGAGTAATACACTGTGGCAGATTCAAAGAGGAGACCATAGTCATTGATGATAGGATGATTGAGGGCACAATCATTGAGCAGGTAGAAGAGGCTATGGATTTCATACGTAAAAATATCAATGTAAAATTTGCTATGACTGGTAAACCAGCAAGAGAGCAAATCTGGGATTATCCCCTTGAAGCCTTAAGGGAGGCGGTTATCAACGCAGTCTGTCATCGGGACTACACGATTTCATCAAATACTGAAGTCCGGATATATGATGATAACTTGATTGTTTGGAGTCCTGGAGGATTGCCTTTCGGTATTACTCTCGAGGACCTCTACAAGCCCCATGCGTCAGTGCTCAGGAACAAGGGAATAGGGGGGAGTTTTTTACGACATGGGATGGATTGAGCAGTGGGGAAGCGGGATAGACAAGATGCGGAAAGCATGCGTTGAGGCAGGAATTCCTGAGCCTCTTTTCGATGAGTATCAAGGATTCAGGGTGACTTTTAGAAAGGATATTTTCACTGAGGGATATCTGCTGAATCTTGGCTTGAACGAGCGACAGATAAAAGCGGTGAGATATGTAAAGGAAAAGGGGAAGATTACAAACAAGGAATACTATACAATAAATAATATATTTTCTAGGCAAATGGCAACAATTGATCTCGCAAACCTTGTAGAAAAAGGGATATTTATGCGAACAGGAAAAGCGGGAAAAGGAATTGCTTATCAATTGCCTAAATTGACTAATAAATGACCAACAATTGACTAACGATTAGGAAATGGAAATTTTGCAAATATTTGGCAGCAATGGAGCAGAAAGATGACGAAAGCGCAAACTGAAATAAATAACTCTGCAATTAGCAATCCGAATTCCGCACTTCCACCAAACTGGCGCTGGGTGAGGCTGGGGGCGGTGTGTAAGGTTGACTCAAATCAAGTTTTGTCAAACACCCCGGAGCAAAGCGACTTCCTTATATCGGATTAGAACACATCGAAAGTGGGACAGGAAGAATTACAGGTACAGTAAATGACTCAGATGGTAAACACATTCAAAGCACTACTTTTCGATTCAATTCTCGTCATGTACTATACGGGAAACTGAGACCTTATCTAAATAAAGTGGGGACTCCTGAATTTGAAGGGCGATGCTCCACAGAATTATTGCCTCTGCTACCAAAGGACGGCTGTGAGCTTTATTACTTGGCTTGGCTACTTCGGCGGGCAGAGACGGTTGAGGAGGCAATGCGTCATAAGACTGGCACTCGGATGCCACGAGCAGATATGGGTGAACTTTTCAAAATGTTGGTTCCATTGCCTCCAATAGAAGAACAACACCGCATCGCCACGAAAATTCAAGAACTGATGCAAGAGGTGGAGCGTGCATGAACTGCATGTGAAAAGCAGTTAGAAGCAGCCAAAGCACTGCCCACTGCATACCTCCGCCAGGTATTTGAAAGTGAAGAGGCAAAGAAGTGGGAGACAAAGAGGCTGGGGGAGGTAGCGAGATACATCAATGGGCGAGCCTTTAAACCAACGGAATGGAAACAAGCAGGGACGCCTATTATCCGTATACAAAACTTGAATGATCCTCAAGCGCCTTTCAATTACTACGATGGTGAAGTAGAAAAACGATATAGGGTTTCTAATGGGGACTTACGTATTTCTTGGTCGGCTTCGCTTGGTGTGTACTTTTGGAAACGTGGAAATGCAGTTCTTAATCAACATATCTTTAGAGTTGAAGAATTCCCTGAGTTAGTGAAGCGAGATTTTCTTTACTTTGTAGTTAACTATGCAATGGAAGAAATCAAAGAACGGATACACGGTGCCACGATGCAACATGTCACTAAACCTGAGTTTGAAGCAATCACTGTCCCACTCCCCTCTCGTCCCACTCAGCACCGCATTGCTTCAGAACTCAAAGAAAAAATGGCACAGGTTGAAAAACTTCGCACTTCCATCGAGAAGCAACTTGAAGCAATAAACGCTTTGCCACAGTCAATTTTAAGAAAAGCGTTTAGAGGTGAGTTATGTTAGAAATAGAAGAAGTTCCACTGGATATTACCATTCCTAATCATGAGGTTGGAATGGTTATCATGCAGCCTTTTGTTGAATTAACTACTGACCGCGAGCCATATCGGTGGCAAGCTGAGAAGAAGAATATGCAAATAAAACGGATAGTTAGGACTCTTGAAATTGCAAAGCAAGTAAAACACGGCTGTGAAAAGACGCATTTTACAATATTCCCTGAATATGCAATTCCTGGATTGCAAGGGGTTCGGGAAATACAAGATATTCTAAAGAACAAGTCGTGGAACAATGGAACTATTGTAGTTGGAGGAATCGAGGGTCTTACTAAAGACGAATATTCTACTCTATGCAATGCAGATATTACGCAGGTGCATGAGAAAAATAAAGCGGATAGAGTGCGAGATGACCAATGGGTCAATTGCTGTATTACATGGGTGAAACAACAAGATGGTACTTTGAGAAAATGGATTCAACCTAAACTGATTCCTTCTTGGCTTGAGAAAAATATTACTTGCAACTCTATGTTTCGCGGCAATTCAGTGTATCTATTTAAAGGCAAATTTGAAAATGGGGTAGATTATTGCTTTCTATTCTTGATATGTTTCGATTGGATAGGGCAAATCGGCTTTAGCGAAGGTATATGGGCTGTGTTATCCGAAGTTAATACTCATTGGGCGAATTCAGATAGAAAAGATATTAATTCTATTTTTGTGCTTCAACACAATCCTGAACCCAATCATTGCGATTTCTTAGAAAACGCTCGAAAATATCAGAAGTGAAGCTGAAAAACGACAAGTCTCCTTAGAAGTGGAAAAAGAGGCTGTTCAAACTGATTTGGCTAATACTAATAATATCTTGGAAGGGTTGCGCAGACAGATACAAATGCAGCAAACTGAATATCAAAATCTCCAGAAGGAAGTCAATAATTTAGTTGAGAAAAAAAGTATTTTAGATAGAGAAATTCAAGAGCTAAAAAAAGAAATATTGGATTCGAAAAAATATGTTGAGGTAGCAGAAGGCTTAATTAAAAAATTGGATTTGGAATTGGACATCGAGATAAATCAGATACTGCTCATCAAAAAAGAGCGCACAGAAGAATTGTCTCATTTAGACTCTTTGCGAAACGAAATTACATTTTTCGAAATCGTATTAGATGCTGCGCAAATATCTGCATCTTTATACGATTCAGCAAGATATAGAAAGCGTTAAAAAGAAGATTTCAAATTTGGAAATTGATTATGATAGGTTGAAGGGTTGGTTATCATATTTTGATAAAATTTGTGAAAAACTTGAATCCCTACAAAATCAGGCACTCAAAGAATACACTGATAAGTATGGTCCCTTAACTTCGACTATTCAGAAAAGACTACGGCCGGTATATGGTTTTGGAGATATGGGATTGTATCCGGAAAAGGACGGGATTGCAGTCCGAGTTGAAAGAAAAGAAGAAAAGGATATTCCTCCAAGTGATTTTTTTAGTGAATCACAAATTCAAATTGTAATGCTAAGCCTTTTCTCAAGCGCTGCTTTAACTCAGACATGGTCCTCATTCGCTCCAATTTTATTGGACGACCCTGTTGAACACTTCGACGACTTGAATGCTTATTCTTTTCTTGACCTTATTAGGGGACTTGTTATGGAGTCTGCTAAAGGATACCAATTTATTATTTCAACTTGCGAAGACCGCCTTTTTCGATTGATGCAACAGAAATTTAGCAAACTGAGCGGAAGAACAATCTTTTATGTTTTTGAGTCGATAGGGGAGAAGGGTCCTATGATAAGGAGGTTATAAATGTCAAAAAACAGTCGAAAAATCACAACACCACAGAGCCACAGAGTCCAAATGCATGATGCATTACAAGCATGTGTGTGAAATTAGGAGTGGTGTAACATTAAGATGATGAACGAAGAAAGATATGTGCGACTAAGAAGGATAAGTGAACGGCGACCTGTTACCAACACTCAGGAGTTTGAAAGACAAACCAGGCGCAACATCAAGACAGAAAGTCATTAGTGAAGTCTTTTCTTCCGTTGAACGGACACGCATAGATACCGAGAGAAATCTTCTGGACATCCTCGACCGAATCCATACGCTTTCACTTGAGCAGGTGGACGAAACGCATATGTTCACGCTTTCTCAGGTCTATGAAGGTCTGCTTCAGAAGATGGGCGAGAAGAACAACGATGGTGGACAGTTCTTTACACCAAGGGAAGTTATTAAGGTGATGGTGAAAATAATTGACCCAAAAATTGGCGAAACGATATACGATCCCTGTTGCGGCACTGGTGGATTCTTAGCACAGGCGTATAAGCATGTGGTGACAAAAGCGAGAACTGCTGAGGATATTGAGATACTTAAAACAGGAACCTTTTATGGCAGAGAGAAAGAGAATTTAGTGCATCCTATTGCACTGGCGAATCTCGTGCTTCAAGAAATAGACGAGCCGCACATCTGGCATGGAAATACACTCACGGGACTTGAGGTCTATGGCGGACTTTTCTCAAACGCACCTGCTCTTTTCGATGTGGTTCTTACAAATCCTCCATTCGGCGGCAAAGAGGGGAAGGACGCCCAAACTCGATTCGCTTATAAAACCGGTGCCACACAGGTGCTATTCCTTCAGCATGTTATAGACAGCCTCAAACCTGGGGGTCGTTGTGGAATCGTAATGGATGAAGGCGTTCTATTTCGCACTAATGAGAACGCTTTCGTTCAAACGAAACGGAAACTCCTAAATGAATGTAATCTGTAGTGTATCGTGAGCCTGCCGCCAAAGGCTTTCGTAAATGCGGGTGCCGCCAGTAAAACCAACCTCTTGTTCTTTACCAAAGGAGAACCGACAAAAAAGATATGGTATTATGACCTTTCCGACTTCAATATAACCAAAAAGCAGCCACTCACGGTAGAGCATTTTGAAGATTTCTTTAAATTACTTGACCCATCAACGCACGAACTCTCAGAAAGCGAGCGTTCATGGTGCGTGTCAGTTGAGGATATACAGGCAAAAAATTACGACCTTAAAGCGGTTAATCAAAATAGAAAAAGCGATGAAGACCTGAGAACTCCAGAAGAATTACTCGCTATCATTGAGTCGCAAGCAGAGGAGATTGGAGGAGCACTGAATGTCTTGAGAAGAAAAGGTATATGATTTTGTCACTGCCGTCTGGATTTGATTTATATAAATGGATTAAAAATCATAAATATCAAGAGATGAGAAACAAAAACGCAAACATCTTAATTCAACCATACAAAACAATGAAAGAGAAGGATATTATCAAAAAGCCATCGAAGAAGTGTTTGGTGCGAAGCATTTTGATCAAACTTTCCTACTGTTTGAGTTTGATACTGCGGAATTAGCAGATGACGAACAAATATTGCGAATAAACAACCAGATGGACAAATTGTTCTCGGTGCAGGTCCAGTCATGAGCTATTATGAATTTAAACATCCGATGAGCGATAGATTGACAGATGAGAAATGGGGAGAGATGGTGGACTCGGAAAGCATACCCGAGCAGCCAAACTGGATTGAAGAGATTAAAGGATGCAGGTGATAGTCTGGGCGAACAAAGAGAGAAAAAAAGCAGCTATGGATAAGTTATTTAACTCCTCAATATATAAAAATTGAATGGAAACCATTCCACGATGCAACTAATGGTTTTCATAAGTTCAAGATTGACGGAATTGGAAGAGGAGCGAGCAGCAGTTGAAGAAGCTGTTTTTGAACTTTGGAATAACGAAAATTTACCTTTTATGATTTGGAGATGGGAAAGTGCAAAGGAGATTCCAAGCGGAAAACATCCTGATATAGTGCAATCAGAAGGAGTCAAAGATAGCGATATATATGTTTTAATCCGGGTTCAGAATATGGAAACTTTGAATACAGGGAACCCCCAACTCACAAGGAGTATGACACAGCTTGTTCGGAACTTGGCGAGGATTGTATTCTAATTTATATCAAAGAAGTTGAGAGAAGAGAAGAAAAGCTTGAAAGATGGATAGAAGAGATAAAAAATAGGCATACCTTCAAATCGTTTAAAAACTCAGATCAGCTTAAAGATTTAGTTAAAACTCGTTTGAGGGATTTATGGAATAATGGATTATGGAATGCAAATATACCCACTATTCAATCAACTTTAAGGAAAGGAGAAACATTTGAAGGAAATTTTTTCAAAAAAGAGCCAGAATGGATAGACTTTGAAGAAGGTTTTATTGTTGAACGAAAGGAAGTGGATGAAATCATAAAGAAGTTGGAAAATGACAATATTCAACTGGTTTTGGGCGAGCCTGCTTCTGGAAAGTCGGTGATTCTAAAAAATATCGGGTTCAAACTCGCAAAGGAAAGCAAGGATGTTTATATCGTTGAACTCAAAAAACATTCAAGAGATGATGTAATGCGCTATTTTGATGATATACCTAAGATAAAAGATGAAAAAACGGTTTTTATCGTTGATGACGCACATCTTCTTCCTATGGCGTGTGAAAAACTTGTCAGGGAGTTTAAAAACAGGAAATCTGAGTCAAAACTCATAATTGGATCTCGACAAACGAGAGAGATTCGTGGGGAACACCTAAAAGAATCTTCGGAATTTAAATATTTGTGCAAAACGTATATACATGCGGAAGACGTAACAGAAGAGATGATAAAGAGATTTTTGAAGAAAAGACACAGTTTTAACGATGAAAGAATAAACATGGTATCAAAAAAACCTTGAAGAATACAAAAAAGACCTGTGGCTCTTATCGTGGGCATTAAAGGCATATAATCCGAAGAAGGATTCAGTAGAAGAAGAGATTTATGAGAAGATAAGGGATTTGATTAGAGAAATAAAGTTGGGAAAGGACAATTATCTAAACGCAGAAGATGTTTTCCTTCCTTTGTCTGTTTTTTATAGATTTGAAATTCCAATCGAGAGAATGTTCTTGAAAGAACAAATTGGTATAGAAGAAAACATAATCAACCAGCTAATAGCCCTGTCAGAGATAACAGAAATGGAAGAGATAGGAAAAAGAAGAACTCTTTCGCTTAACCACTCTTCCATTGCGGATTTATATTTTAAAATATATCTGAGCTACCCCGACCTAGGAGAAAAAGTTAAAAAGATTTTTCAGGGAGGGGATGCAGGCATAGAATACCGCATGTTCTATAAATATATAAACTCAGTACCAACGAATTTGCTTGAAGTTTTAATTCATCTCGGAAGTGATTTGAATGACGAAATAGGAGAACAAGTACTCCTTAAAAAATTGGTTGAAGATAAAGAAACCGAAAATTCTGTTATAGTCAACCGGATGCCGCACATATAAGTCTCCTCCCATACTCATCTGGAGATAGGCCATCCAACCCTTGATGCGGAGCATCATTGTATGCCGAGATAACCTCTTCCAAAACCATCACCA
>JANJFQ010000080.1 GCA_025435355.1 Candidatus Methanophagales archaeon
ACATAACATTGACATAATCATGCCACAGTTCTTCCTGTTCTGGTTTGGTATCGCAAATGGAAATATAAAACAAATCCGGCGGTGCGAGTTTACGAACATGATGCAAAACGGCTGGAACTTTTTATTAGAATCGTGTATTCGTTCGTTATAGGGCTGGTATTGATGGTGTACGGATTTATCGCAGAGATATGCATGGTTATTCAGTGGCTTGTGATATTGATACTTGGGCGCAGGAGCGAGGGGCTAAGCAACTTCATTAAGGGGTATCTGGAATATTTTGTGCACGTGATAAGCTATGTTTACTGGATGACCGACAATAGACCTGGAATATTGCCAAAGCCGGTTGAGATATACGAGAAAGAGTGAAGGAGGTGTTCATCAATAAATCGGTGGATACCTGTGATAACCTTTTTTCTTTTTTTCTTTTATATGTCCCTAATATAATTTAAAATTCAATAATAATAGGTTTTAAGTATAAGGATACAAGATATATACAGGAATAAAAATGAGAACAGCGTGGCTAAAGATGAGGATGTGGCTTTGTGTATTGCTCCTGTTTGCGGTTATATATGCGCTATTAATTGTTATAGCGACTCTCACCGGGGCAGGCACGCCGATAGTTTATGCCCTACTCGCCTTTGTAATGGTGGGTATTCAGTTCTTTATAGGTCCGAGGATAGTGGAGCGGTCAATGCGTATTCGCTATGTTTCGGAACGTGAGCAGCCGGAATTACACCGGATGGTAAGCGAATTAGCGCTGAAGGGTGGGATTCCCAAGCCACGAGTAGGGATTTCTGAGATTTCAATACCGAATGCTTTCGCTTTCGGCACCTCTAAAAAGACAGCAAGGGTTTGCGTCACGAGAAGATTGATGGAAATGTTGAATAGGGATGAGTTAGAAGCGGTTTTAGGGCATGAGCTCTCGCATATAAAAAATCGAGATATGGTGGTTATAACGGCGTTGAGTGTGATACCGATGATATGCTACTTCATTTATTTCAGCTTCTTCTGGTCGGGCATCTTTGGCGGTGGCGGTAGGAATAGAGAAGGGGCATTACCAATGATGGCTATTGCTCTTATTGCCTTCGTTGTATATTTCATAAGTAACCTTATAGTGCTTTATGTATCACGTATAAGGGAGTATTATGCAGATGCGGGAAGTGCAGAGCTCACGAGGAAGCCACATGAACTCGCTTCTGCGCTATACAAAATGATTTATGGTAGTGCAGGTGCAAGGCAGGATAAGATAAAAAAGGAAATGGGAAGTATGCGAGCTTTCTTTGCTGCCGATCCTGTAACTGCAAGAAGTGATTTAAAGGATTTGCGTGCTGCCGACCTGGATAGGAATGGGAAGATAGATGAGTACGAGCTAAAAGCTTTTGCAGAAAGGGCGAAAGTGAGCCGTGCTGATAGATTGATGGAACTCTTTTCCACGCATCCTAATCCCGTCAGCCGGGTTAAGAGGTTGGGGGCGTACTTATAGTGGAAGGCTTTCAATAAAACATTTCTTTTCAACTACGGGGCTTTATCCTGTTGAAGCGGTTTTGGTGGAGGTGGTCCTTGTTGAATTAAGATTTTTTGTTGTTTAATAATTAGTTTTTACTCACTTCACACCCTCCTTCGCCGCCTTTATTATCATCATCACTATATCTCTCTCGCTCCACTTTGATGAATCTATTATCAGGTCATAAATGGAAAGGTCGTCCAAATTTATACCGTAATACTTCTCATATCGCATATTTTCTGACCGTTCTCTGTTTTTCATTGCGTAAAGAGCTTCCTCGTAGGTTGTTCCCTCTCGACCTGCAATTCGCCGCGCTCTTATTTCCAGCGGCGCTTTCAGCCATATCTTCAACCCTGCATCAGGAACGAAGAAGCCAGACAACCTGCCTTCTACAATGACATTCTCACGCTTCATCGCCTCTTCTTTCTGCTCCTCATCTATTTGTCTATCGAAATCATCGTTATTTTCCGCCAATTTGCTGAATTGCTCTAACTCTAAATTCTTTTCATTCGCTATTTGTCGAAACATCCCGCCAGCGGAAATCAGTTCCGTTGATAATTCCGTTGATAGCAACTTTGCAACCGTCGTTGTTCCACTGCCGGGAAGACCGCTTATTGTTATCCGCATTACCCTTTTATAACGCCGATAGGTCTGAAAGCCGCTACTTTTTTCGCTATCCCTGATACTTCACAACTCCGAACCACCACCTCAGGGTCTTTATATGCCGCAGCAACTTCCTCTGCCAGCTCACCATATTTATCAAACGGGATTCCTTTCTTCTTCCTCACGTCTCTCTTACTTCGTTCTCGTGCCTTCACTATTATACCCCGCTTCGCCAATTCTTCTTTCACTTCACTACCTCTATATTTCCTCATTGCCGCGGTCCTGCTCATCTCCCTGCCGGAACCATGAGCACAGCTACCAAATGTTTCCTCCTCTGCTACTTCGGTGCCTACGGCTAAAAAACTGCGTGTACCCATCGAACCGGGAATCAACACGGGCTGACCAATGCTTCTATAAATAGGCGGCAATCTTTCATCACCAGCCGAAAACGCCCTCGTTGCCCCTTTCCTGTGCACACACAACTTCTTCCTCTTCCCGTCTATCACATGCTCTTCCTCTTTCGCTATGTTATGTGCGATGTCGTACACCAGTTGTATTTCCATATCTTCCGCTTTTCTTCGAAGCACGTCTTCAAACACTTTTCTTACCCAATGTGTTGCGAGCTGCCTGTTCGCAAAGGCGTAATTCGCACACGAACACATCGCTTCAAAATAATCCATACCGGTATCGCTGTTCAAATAAGCGCAAGCCAATTCACGCTCTAAACTGAGTATTTTTGATAATACCGCGTCTTTATTCATCACACGCTCAAATGTTCTCAAATAGAATGTGCAAACGCCATGCGAGAAGCCTCTACCACCCGTATGAATTAAAACAGTCACCAGCCCCTTTTCTTCTATTCCAAATGCCTTCGCAAGTCGTGCATCAAAAATATCATCCACTACCTGCAGTTCTAAAAAATGATTGCCAGAGCCGAGCGTGCCTAATTGTGGAGTACCCCGCTTCTTCGATTTATCGTCTATCTTCTCCGTATTCGCAGCTTCTAATCTCCCTCCCTCTTCTGTCCTCTCTATATCTTCCTCCCAGCCATAGCCGTTCTCAATGCACCACTCCGAACCGCCCAGCAACACCTCATCTAACTGGCTATACGACAACTTCACTTTCCCGGACAGCCCAAGTCCTGAGGGAATATATTCAAATAAGCCATCTAATATCTCTGACAGATGTGGTTTGACATCCTCCTCCCTCAGATTAGTGCGAATAAGCCTCACACCACAGTTTATGTCGTAACCGACACCGCCTGGCGATATGACACCTTCCTCGAAGTCCGTAGCAGCAACGCCGCCTATTGGAAAGCCATATCCTTGATGCCCATCTGGCATAACCATCGAGTATTTTTCTATACCGGGAAGCGACGCGACATTGATTGTTTGCTGCAGCGTCAGGTCTCTTTTCATCTTATCTAACAATCCTTCGGCAGCGTATATCCTCGCTGGCTTCCTCATGTAGCTTTTATACGATTGTGGCACTTCCCACACGTCTTCACGTATCTTTCTAAGTGGAATATTCATATCCTTATTCATCTCTGAAAAACACCTCTTAGCTTAATTTGTGATTGACTTTATTTATACTTTAAGGTAGCCATTTTAACTTGTTTTCTTCGCCACCAATTCAATAGCCCTGGCAACACTTGATTTTGGTCTTATCGTGGCAACAGGTATATTAACTATCTTCTCAACGGTTGGACTGACGATGGGTGCGCACACAAGTGCTGCGGCACCATCTTTTTCCGCATGTATCGCAGCTATCATCGCTTCTTCTATGGTTGTGACCGCATATTCTTTGATGTCAATGGTCTCTGGTCCAATGGTTATCTCTTTTTTTTCTATCCCGTCTAAAACCCCTCTTACGCCAATAACCGCGATGAATTTCTTCTTCCTCGCGCACCCACTTTCTATCTCCTCTATTGTGTTTATTATTCTCCTGAAGGTGCGCAAGTTCGGGTCTCTCTCCCCGGAAAGTATTTTGTAGAGCGTGCTTGCAGGTATTCCCGATTTTTCACTGAATTCTCCTATGCTAATGCCGAGTTTCTGTTTAATTGTCTTTGTTAATACGAGGGGGAGTTCTTTATCATGCCTGAAGATTTCAGTCACTATGTCGTCAGCGATGCTCATATCTTATAGTATAAAGACCTTTCTTATTTATATCTTTTTGCGTTATCATTATACAATTAGGCAATTTACTGCACAAAATAGAAAAATTTAAATAGTGGCTTGCGTTGAAAAACATTTATGTATAAAAAAATGCTCCATAAGATAGAAACTGCTTACAATAGTGGTAAGGAAGAGCATTCAAAGGAGATCATAAGAGAAGCGGTGGAAAACTACGGAAGGATAGCGGTTGCTTGTTCATTCGGGAAGGACAGCATGGCTACGGTTCTCCTTGCGAGGGAAGTCCATCCCGAGATTCCCGTGTTTTCGATAATGACTGTTTTCAAGCCAGAAGAGACCTTTGAATATCTGGTGAAGATGAACGAGCTGTTGAATCTAAACGTGACGGTGTATATGGTGGCGAGGGATGTCCCACCTGTACTAAAAGAAAATGGAATAGAAGTGAGGTTGTTACCGGCGGGAAGATTTGAAAAGGATTGTTCTGAGCTGGAAATGGTTTATGGAAAGAGGATTTACGAGGTTGCCCCTGACAGATGTTGTGAACTATTGAAGGTTGAGCCGGCGAAAGAAGCTGTTAAGAACTTCGATGCGTGGGTTTGTGGTCTGAGGAATACGGAAGGGAGGACGAGAAAGGATTACAAGGAGATAGAATTCCGGGGTTTGGTGAAGGTGAACCCGATATTAAACTGGACTGAAGAGGAGGTTTGGAAGTATCTTGAAGCGAAGGGTGTAGAGTTGCATCCATGGTATAATCTGGTCTTTCCAGATGGGAGAAGGGTAAGGTCGCTTGGTTGTGAGCCATGCACCGTGCCCGTATACGGGTGGCAAGAGGAGAGAGAGGGGAGGTGGAACGGGACGAGCAAGTGTGGTGGGGAGTGCGGTATCCACACAAGGAGGCTAAAGTGAAGAAAAGAAGGACTTTAGCCGAGATAAAGGAAAAAGTAGAAAAAGGAGCGGCGGTGGTGATGACTGCTGATGAACTTTGTAATAGTGTGCGAAGTGGAGAGGATGTGAGTTTTGAAGATGTGGACGTCGTTACTTCTGCTACTTGTGGCCTGAAGAGCGGGACGTTTTCAGTTCTTTCTTTTAAAGTCGCCGAGCGAGAAGAGTTTGAACGCGCATCGAAGGTGTTCTTGAATGGTGTGCCGGCATTCGCAGGTCCTTGTCCCAACGAACGGCTTGGCATCATTGACGCTATCGTGTATGGCACTTCTCGTAGGGACGAAAAATATGGCGGTGGGCATCTTTTCAGGGAACTGGTTGCGGGAGAAGAGATAGAAGTCGTGGTTGAAACTGTTGAAGGTCGAAGGATAGAAACAACAACGAATCTCGAGGAAATACCTTTCGCGAGACTTTGTGGCACGAGAAACGCGTTTAAGAACTACTATGCATTTGTAAATGCACATGAGGACGAAGTAGCTTCGATATTTTCTGTGAGCAAGTTTGAAGGCGCTTTCAAGGAACTGACTTTCTCTGGCTGTGGCGAGTTGAACCCACTGGAAAAGGACCCTTTTATGGATACAATCGGCGTGGGCACGAAAATATTAATGAATGGTGCAGAGGGTTTTGTTATCGGTGAAGGAACACGAAGTTCGGCGAAAAAGCCAAATTTGATGGGAATTGCAGATATGCACGGGATGCTGCCTGAGTATTTGGGTGGATTTCGCACTTCTGCCGGACCTGAGGTGTGGAATTCGTGGGCAGTGCCTATTCCTGTATTGAATGAGCGAGTATTGGAAAACGCTAAGAGATTGGATGAGGAGATACAGCTGGGTGTCCTGGACGTTCATAATAGGCTGCCTGTGGGTGAAATAACTTATGCGGATGTCTGGCGTGACTGCGACCTTTCTGTGAGGTTTGACGAGCATAAATGCATTGAATGCGAAGAGTGCCAGGTTGCAAGCATTTGCCCTACGGACGCATTTGACGTTATGGCTAAGGAAGTGAACGCGGATTTATGCTGCAACTGTGGTGCCTGCGTTCGTTTCTGTCAAGAAGGTGCTTTTTACTGCAATCTCGGCGTTGTTACTCTTTCAGGTAGAGAAATTCCAGTAACGCTGCGTCAGTCGGACAGAAAAAGGGCAGCAAAGCTGGCGGAAATGCTAAAGAGGAAGATTTTAGATGCTGATTTCACGCTTTCAGAGCCAGCAGGTAGGCTATAACGCAAAGCCAATGCAAAATGAAAAATGCGAAATATCACTTGAGATGTTTAGAATGCGGGCAATCCATTCCGGATAGATACACGAATACATGCCCTGAGGGTCATGATTCATTGTTAAGAACCGCGTATGAAACAAAGAGGATAAGGCGACTTTCCGGATACGGGATGTTCAACTATATAGATTGGCTGCCAGTAGAGGAACCTTTGCCTATAAACGCAAGTCCGATTACATACAAAAGCGAGGATTTTGGAACGGAACTGGGGTTAAAAAATTTGTATATCAGTTTCAGTGGTTACTGGCCGGAAAAAAGTGTGTTCATGAAGACCTGCACGTTCAAGGAGTTAGAAGCACCACCTACTTTTCTGCGAGCAAAAGAGAAAGCGAGTAGCAGGAATGTCCTGGTGGTGTCTTCTGCCGGAAATACATCAAGAGCATTCGCTGAAGTTTCTTCGCTAACAGGAATGCCCGTAGTAGCAATTGTGCCAAAGAGTTGTATCCACCGAATGTGGACAAGTACGGGAAACCACGACGGTATTTTCTTAATCTCCGTGGATGGCGATTATTCAGATGCGATCGCGATAAGCAAGGAGATAGCGAAAATAGATACTTTAGAATTAATAGAAGAAGGAGGGGTAAGAAATGTGGCAAGAAGGGATGGAATGGGCGTGGTGGAGGTTGAAGCGGCATTCTCTATGAAGGTTCTGCCAGATTATTATTTTCAAGCAGTTGGCAGTGGCACGGGTGCGATTGCCGCGTGGGAAACTTTTACGCGGCTAATTGAGGATGGTCGATTTGGGCGAGAGCTGCCTGGGATTGTTATTTCTCAGAATCTTCCTTTTGCTCCCATGTTCAGTGCATGGCAAGCTTGCAGAGCAGAGATAATCGCAGATAAAGACATGAGAAATGCCGAAGAGGCAATAAAGAAGATGTATGCAGACGTGCTTTCAACAAGAAATCCACCTTATTCCATCAAAGGAGGCGTATATGACATGCTTGCGAACTCAAACGGAAAGATGTATGGGGTAACCAACGAAGAGTGCAGGATAGCGGAAAAGTTATTCGAAAGCGAAGAAGGGATAGATTTGGTCTCTGCGGCATCAGTAGCAGTTGCATCTTTGATTAAAGCCGTTGATGAAGGCTTCGTTAAAAACGAGGATAAGATTTTGTTGAATATCACCGGTGGAGGCTATAAAAGGCTGCGAGAGGATTATAAAATGTATGGGATAGAGGAACGGATGGAGCTAAAATCGTCAGGTCAATTACCGCTGGATGAGGTTGAAATAGAGCTGAAAGAGTTCGTTACGGGGTTTATGAAATGAAACCAATAAAATAATAATATATTATCCTTTGAGATAGAATAAGGGAATGTAAAGGTAGTGCGGTGAAGTAAAGTAAAAATGGAAGGCGGTAAAAAATCGATATCAATTGCCATTATCCTCATATTAATAGCAACCGCAGTCAGTTCTATTGAAAGCTTCTCGATTGATCCTTATACCAACACTGCAACAGAAACCGTTGCATCAGCTCACGATGTTATTAATACCGTGAAAATATCAGAATGCGATTTCTTTGCCAACCGAACTGAATGCGGGTTACTTCACCTTTCGGTGAAATCCGGAGAACTATCAAAAAATTATACAGATGCCATAAATGTTGTAAAATTAACGGAAACATCAGTCAGCAGCTATTCAATGAAAAGCGAAATAAACTTCACCTCCAGTTCAAAACACTCTGAATATTTATCAGATTGTAAATTAGCACAGATTCTACCTGCGTCATCCTCTTCTAAGGCATTTAATCTCACTCTTTTGGGTTCAGCCAGCACGGTAACATGTTCATTCCACGCCTGTGGAGGATGCAACCCAGAAAACCTGCCTTACTCATGCACTCCCTCTTGTGATGGCATCCTCAGTGGATGTGACAGCACGGTAAGCGATTATTACTGTTATGAAGTGGGGAGT
>JANJFQ010000017.1 GCA_025435355.1 Candidatus Methanophagales archaeon
CAATTTTATTGATGCTAGGGTGAGTAGAAAAAAAGAGGGGTCACGTATAGTTTGGAGCTATAAAAAGCAGGAATTGAAGTTGGCGGAGCGCACCGATGGAAAGTGGCTTATTCTTTCAACAGATGAAGCGCGGGATGCCAACGATGCGGTGAATGAATACTTGGAGAAGGACTTTATAGAGAAGGTATTTCGTGTCTTGAAGACGCAGGAAGAAGTTGAGCCAGTGCGCCATCGACTTGAGCATCGGGTAAAGGCGTATCTGTTCGTGTGCATGCTGGCGTATCGGTTATTATCAGTGCTTCAGTGGAAGCTGAAAGAAGCTTCGGGCCATGAAGATTCGTGGGAACGTGCAGATACGCTGTTGCAAGCTCTTGATAGGGTAGAACGCGTGGAGGTCACGTTTGGTAATGAAACAAAGACATGGTACCTCAATGTAACAAAGGCGATAACGGATACTTTGAAGGATATTGGCAGGAATGATTTACTTAAAGAGGAAACACGCCTCGTAAATTCACTGAAAATGTAGGTGGCACATTTTTTCTAAACAGGTATCGACTGATGGAGATATTCTCGAAATTGCGCCAACAGGGTTGGAAACTATATTTGAAGAAATTGTTCAAACGGATGACCCCAAGAACATTGACATGAGGATAAAAAATGCAATAACAAAATATAGGCGGTACGGTGCAACAAGCTCTGATAAGAGTATTCGTCATCATAATAAGTTACAACAGGGCGAATACGATAAATAAATATGGTATGATTAGTTGTTCCACACATTTCTTTCATCCATCAATGTTCTTCTAAAACTTAAGAGAAAGGGGGATGAGAATTGAGGCATCGTATAACATTCCTAAAAACTCTTTTTCTTTCTCTATACCGTTCACAGCTAAAATATGTACGGGTCCACCCATTGCGACCAGAACTGAACCGGGTTCTTAGCCGGCACCATTTCTCCTTTATCCAGGCTGAAAAGCTCGCTATTATAAAACACGAACCCTTCGTTCATTTGATGCTCTAAATTGCCCCTTAGTTCCTTCCACGGTATCTTTTTCAACCTCTCCTGCTGCTTGGAGAATTTTTATCAAATAAGGCGTATCTCTTTAGCCAGACCACCGCCCATCCATCGTTACGAGATTGCGGTTCGCACCTTCAGTGCTCACCCAAATTGCTTCGCAACTCCACATACACCGAGAACGTTATATAAAATTGCAGTTTGAATATGATAAGAGGTAAAAATTATGAACGGAATATTCATTTTAACCACATTATTTGTCTTCCTGACCATTTTAGTTGAATCAATAAGCTTAGTTCTTCAATTAAAGGGCAGAAGATTAACTAAATGGTTCGGCAGAAATGCTTTTAACATTCACATGCTCTTCACAGTATTTTTTTGGGCAATCACGTCCTGCCTGATAGTTATTTTACAATTTGAGGAACATCCTCTATTCCATAATAACGTTGTTTTAAGGTACACAGGACTAATTCTATTATTTTCCGGCATGATTTTAGCTTCCTGGGCTTTCAGGTTGTTGGGCTTAAAAAGATCATTGTGTCTAAATTTCTTTGAGGAAAATGTGCCAATTGTGAAAGAATCTGTGTATAATTATATTAAGAATCCATTGGATTATGGGCTTTGGATAGCTCTTATTGGCTTCGCAATTTTTACAGGCACTATTTATAACTTGGCTATCGCTGTTGAATTTATAATCATTATGATACCGCATATAATGCTGGAGAACAAACCGTTAAAGAATTAGTTCCCAACTAAAAAATTTTTTATTCTTTGAATGAAGCGGCTATACCATTTTATTCCACAGAATGTTTTCGGAGAACACTCTCCAGTGGAAACGGACCCGAAAAGCTAATATGCATCCTATACAGTCTAAAAGATTATGTTGGTGATTGAGCGAAACAAAAAAGGGGAGGACGTATTACAAATACCTTATTCCGCTCTAACAATAAAAGAAGCGTTATACTTGCTTACGAATTATCATGATGGATACTTCGATGCATGTAAACAGAGGATAATATTATATTAAACAAAGTTGAAACTAAAACATTTTGAAATTAAGATTTGGGATTTGTTTGTGATTTGATGCTTAGGATTTGGGATTTTTCAAGACATGATTTTCGCTTACCTGCTTAGGTAAAAGATATAGGGGTCCACCCATTGCGACCAGAACTGAACCGGGTTCTTAACCGGCACCATTTTCCCTTTATTCGAGCTGAACAGCTCGCTATTGTAGAACACGAACCCTTCATTCATCTGATGCTCTAAATTACCCCTTAGTAACCCTTCCACGGTTTCTTTTTCAACCTCTCCTACTGCTTGCAGAATTCTTATAAGGTATGGCGTATCTCTTGGCCAGACCACCGCCTCATGGTATTCCTCATCGCCATAATACGTTCTCTTAGGAGACTTCTTCACCAATATCCCGAATGGTAAGCCATTCTTTTCCACCAACAAATTCGCTTTCACACCTTTGACGAATTCCATCAGTTCGCGCTGAGAAAAGACGTTCTCATCCAGCAGCAAAGAGAACGCGACCACGGCAGGTGACCCCTGCGTCTTATCCTTTTTACCATCTATCGTTACGAGATTGTATAATATATTCTCTTCAGCATCCCAGAATACTTTTTTGAAGTTTTTAGTTGCTTTTTCCAATAAAGCAGAAAAATTCTCCTTTTTGTTCTCGTTCTCCGCGGAGATCCTCACACAATGACTCACCATTTTTATCCATTGCGCGTTTATCTCTGGCAAAAGATACTTTGGCTTGTTCAATTCGTCTTCGTCCCGTGCATTGCACCACGAATCCGGTATCCTTACCGAAACTTTCGCTCTTTTGCCCTCTATTTCTATATCTCGCTTCGTGTCAGTCCACGAATGCCAGGGAACGACAGAAACAAGCCCGTTATTATTTAGCACAGGCGCACCATTTATCGTATTCAAATCGTTCACCTTGAATCGTGAGATGGAGAACTCCGCTCTTTCTAAAATAGTGTTTGCAAAGCCTTCATCCTTTTTCCTCTTTAAAAACTCACCCGCAGCGATAAACGCGAGCAACGTTGCATCGGCATTGTTATAATCTAATTCCTCGCTTGCCCTTTCCGGGAATCTATTTGGTATCCTTCCGTATTCATCCTGATATTCAAAAGAATGCAGGATAATATTCCTCATCCTTTCGGCATGTCCAATGCGAAATAGAGTCTCGATGTTGTTTATGATGCCTTCAAACAAGTCCCTAAACCAGGGTGTTCTGAACCAAAAATCGCCAGCTTCGTAGAAGTATTTGTTACCCACGAGCATCCCGAATTTGGAGAGTGCAAGTGCTCTGAAAGCAATTGCACCATCTTTTACACCAAGTGAGTTCACTATTTCTTTCGCTCTCTTTTCTTCTTCACGCTCATCTTTCAACCACTTTTTTCCTTTTTCATTCAGCCATTCGAGTTGTGCTTCGGAATTGCTGCAAGATAGGATGAGCAAAGCAGTTGAAGTCTCACTGGAAGAAATCTCTATTTCACCTAACGATACTGGCTTCTTTGTTTCTGCTTTGAATATCACACCTCCGTCTGTTTTTTCTCTGAACCC
Organism: Candidatus Methanophagales archaeon; assembly: GCA_025435355.1. Taxonomy (GTDB): domain Archaea; phylum Halobacteriota; class Syntropharchaeia; order Alkanophagales; family Methanospirareceae; genus WJOV01. Next base: position 3,593 of record JANJFQ010000017.1, read on the forward strand.
CGAACCGAGTTTATACCACCACTCGAGATTCTTCTCCCATGTTCTGACCTCGCATTCGTTTGTCGTTCTAACTGAGATGTATTTTTCATCCCTCCAGATAAGTAGTCCGTCGTTTAGCGCATTGGAAGAATGCTTCTCAGGCCCTGAATAATCATACATGTGCCTTATATCCACAATTGGCTCGATTACAACTGAAGATGCGTTGCTTTTAAGCGAAACGCAAGCAGAGATGCCGTTTGGCTTTGCTTCGATATTCATCAAATAGTAAGTTATAGCGAGATTTAAGCTCTCTTCTTCATTTTCGTAATAGTAAATAGCCTTCCAGGGGAAAACAGCTACTTTTTTTGCCCGTAGCTTCACGTATCGTTCTCCTTTCTTTACTCCCACTGCTATTCCATCCATGAAATGGAAATTCTCACCATTTATCAAAACTGAGAGACCTTCATAAGGATAATCTCTGTTAGGAACGATTTTTTCCAGTGAATCACCAAAAGAGACAGAGAAAACCGATTGAGACCACGAAGCCTGTGGTCGTTTGAGTATGACATGCCGTGTCATTGCGCGATTTTTGTCCTCTACCGGTTTGAGCTCAATGCTTAGGTTCATTGTTTTCTATTGCTTTTATGACAATCAGGGGTTAGTTATTTATTATCCTTTCTTGCGAGAGAGCCAGCGGTTGTAGGAGGACACGGTTGAAGAGATAGTGGATTTGAAAATTCTCAACCCATAGGCCTTGAATTTTATCAAAGTCGCTATCATCTGAGACAAGAGTAAAGTTTCGTGTGTCTGCTATCGAAGCTATCAAGATATCAGCATCTTCAATAAGTTCTCCTTTCCGTTGTAATTCTGCGTAGATTTCCGCAGCCCTATCAAAAATTGATTGGTTATCTAATCTCAGTTGAAAAGGGCTCTCCATTTTACTGATGTCTCAAAAGCTTCGAGCTGTTCAGGAGTTAGGACGTCCAATAACCCAAACGTTGCTTCCTGTGCCATAATTTTTCTTATTCTCTTGGTAAGCTCATCTTCTGGAATTGATGTTTGTTCAAGTGGTAATTTATCCAGCATAGCAGATAAAGACTTGAAAAGCTTGTTTTTATCTATTCTTTTGAAGATGTCCTCTTCACTAATTAACATATCCATCAATCCGGACATCTATTTTAATAATTCGTCCCTTTTTACCCCTCTTCTATAAGTTTCTTCAGCATAGTCTCTTCTGAACCCAAAAATCCGATATACTGAGGATGCGTCAATTTGCAATACCGATGATAAATCCAGAGAGATGGGTGGTTTAAATAACTTTTGATGCATTAAAAACGAAAATAACCGATCCCGTATCTCATTGAGTTATCTCTCTTCTAATATCGAACTTCCAGTAAATGCAGTTTGAAACGGATATTTTACGATTTCTATGTCCCGAGATGTTGGCTCGTATGCCATCACTCAAACCTCCTTTGCAGTTCTCCTTCTATTAACTTAAAAAACCAATCGTCAGTTAAGTTATGCGCATCTTTTATCCATGCAGCAATTCCTTCCAAGGCTTCAGGCGCATCTTCTGTAACCGATTGGACAGCCGTTTCCCAGATTAAAGCATCTGATTCTTTCTTTTTACCTCTGTAAAATCTTAAATAAATCGCTCCCTTGGGCTTTGCGGACGGGAAAGAGAATCTTAAATCAAAACCTAAAGGTGTCGTGCCAATTTCTGTTCCTTCAAATAGTTCCCGGTACAAGTTTACATTTGTTTATCCTTTACTCTATCATATATCCTACCGATGAGTAGTTTATAATGAGGGTCTATCCTCATACCCGGTGCGGGCTCTTGAAGATTCCAACGTAATTCAAATATGGCTTCCACAAGCGGCTTGTTTTTCAATATTGTTCTTCTCACTTTTCAAACCCCTTTTATGATTACCTATACACAAATCGTCTTTTGAGAGGTTGGATGTGGAATCGAGGAGGGTGTATGTCGAGGTGAACAATAAGAACTCGAATGTGATTACTCTCGCTCCGGGAAAGGCTGAAACGGTTAGAGTGACATGGCTATCGGAGTTGTTCCGATATAAGTTCCAAGATGTGAACTTAACAAGTCATTTAGGATGGGTTATATGTCATTCCTTTTCTTTGAAAGGGTTTAATAAGACTTTCGCTTGCGTGCCTTCGCCTTCCTTTTAATACGCTCCTATTGCCAACGAAAATCTAAGCATAAGTAAGGTAATCTTCTTTTTCCAATACTAAATTCCTCACATCCCCCGGAAGGTTGTCGTAATTTATTTTAACTATTCGTATAATAGTGTCAACAAGCTTATTTTTCTTGGAAAGCTTAAGTATTAGTTTATTTCTCGCATCTTCAGAAAGTCATCGAATCCCCAGATTATTCTATTTGCAATTATCTCTGCAATCTCATTTTTTTCTGAAAGCTTGAACAGCAAATTCCTTACATCCTCAGGAAGCCTATCAAAATCTCTTATTATTGCGTCAATAACATTCAATAAAGCCCTGTCTTCTATCGAAAACTTAAATAAAACATTGGAAAATATCTTCTTACAAATGTTGTTGGGTTTACTGTTATCCACTAATGCAGATCTAAAAGCATCCCAGTATGAAGGATGAACATAAGTGAGAGGGTTTACTAACAATGTAGCTGATAGAGGCATATGACGGGCCATATCATTTAGTATTAATGATATTGCTATTTTTTTGAAATCTGACGATGATGGTGCCATTATGTTATCCAGATATGTCTCCCGGTAAATTATTGTTCTTCTATGGTGGATCCAGTAAAAAGGGGAAGAAGAACATTCAACCTCATTGAACTCTTCGAGTAAGTCATCAAAGTCTCTTGCTTTTATTAAATCGTACCCTAAATTTTTTAAAATGCTCTCATAGCACGACTTAGCAACATCAATATCAATGTCAATATAAGCGAAACTCAAAAATACGACCTTGTCGTATTCACCCTTGTAAAACATTTCTTTTATCTCTCTCGCAAAGACTGTTTTTGTATCTTCATTCGCTTTTTCCATCCCTTTTTTCAAGTTTTCTTCATCTGCAAAGTCTTCTGTGTATTGTATTAGCCGTTTAATGCTCATTGGAGTCATCAGCTTTACACCAACTGCTGCAAATGCGATTCCTCTTAACTCTGCATTACCATGCCATGCTGGCTCAAAAATTTCAATATATCTTCTCAGCATTTCACTTAATTTCTCTTCGCTATATGCCAGATTTACCTTCAGAGTACCCACATATCCCCGTAAATCCTCTGCTGTCTCTTTCCTCTTCTCAAACTCCTCAAATACTCTCTCCCGTGAAGTTACAATTATCTTGCACCTTTCTCTCTTTGCACATAAAATCAAATCACCTATATGTCTGAAGAAACTCTCCGCTGTATCGAATTGTACCTTTCCCCAAGGGTCTTCGAGATAAACTGCTTTTCCATCAAGCTCAGTCATATGTCTAACAAACACCCATTGCTCTCTTCTTCTCTCTTCAGGAAAATAAACGGGTTCGTACCCTTCTTTAAAGAACTCGAAAAGCAGCTTTATTGCAGTATAGGTTTTGCCTATCTCTGCATCGCCTATGATTAAGACTATGTTGTTGTCTTTGAGTATCCTTTCAATTACTTCATAATTTTCAGGTTTTACATACAGTTCCTCTATTTCCCTATACTCAATCCTCTCAGAACCTATTTTCTCAATAAATTCGAGAACCTCCAAACTTCTCTCAAATTTTTCCAGTTCGACCAAATAGAATTCGGATGAGGTATATGGTTTACGAGCAATCTTTTTGACCTTTTTGGATTCAAAGTCTTCGTGAACTTCTGGCGTGAGGAGAATGAAAGTTTGTTCAACTGATTTCCCATATTCTTTACGGTACCACTTTTTATATGGGCTTAAGATATTGGTTTTGAGATACTCCATTGTTTCATCCCGAAGTGCGATCAGTTCTTCACCTGCTGGAGGTTCATTAAATTTTTTAGTTCCAATAGCTACTTCGTAGGGCAAATTAGTCTTTAACACCTCACCAACACTTCTAAAAGCTTTCCAGATGGTATCGGAAAACAGCAACCAGCTATCAAGACTCATTTCCCTAAAATGAACTACTGTTTTACCCTCTTTTAGTTCATTTAATCGCCTCTCAACATCCCTTATGTATGCATCCCTTACCAACTCAGGAGTAAAGTAGTTGGATTTCTCGACCTCCTTCTTGGCTCTTTCTTCAAATCCCAAAATGTCAATGTAAACGAGAAAATACTTTTTTTACCATCTATCCGCATGCATTCGTCGCTATAAGCAATGTCACTTTCTCTTTAAATATGATATTAAGGGTGTAGTTAAAATAACCACATTTTCAAAAACCTTATGCCGCCGCTTGCGAGGGTACCCGAACGCTCTATGACTTGAACTATACATGGTGTATCATGTATGATACAATCCCTTTAAGGGTGTTGATAAAAAAGAAAAGTTCACAATGTGGAACTATTATCAGTACATCTCCTATCGGCGTTGGAAGAAATTCCAGAAGAGGTGGAGATTAAGGTTGTTGATTACGATACCGACGAAGTGGCAAGTAAAAGGAAAGTTAAGGTAAGTCTGTTAATGTGATATTATTCTTTTCCAGGAAAAGGCCTATCGCGAACATAGCATGCGCCCATACGAGCGGGCAAACGGATTTTTGCAACTCGTTTTCAAATATCTGCTCCGGAATGTAAGGGCTGTCTAAACGTTTCAAAACCCATTCGTTGTATCTCCTCGCCTTTTCCTTCTCTCCCTTCATTGCGTAATATATAGCCATCCAGAAATTGAGCAGAGGCCATGCACCCGCCCCTTTGCACCTCAACTTACCATCCTGCGTCCACCCGTCGTAAACGTCCTTTTCGTATCTATGAACGCCACCATTTTCTACGATCTTAGTTTCCATCGCATTTACCGTAGTCACCATCCGCTGGTCGTTCGGACTGCATACCTCGAACGGATATACTACTCCAAGCACGGACGCATCAGCCACGTAGTCGTTTATCTTACCAAAAGTTCGCAAGAAATATCCTCTTTTCACGTAATAACCCTTATTTATCGTTTCTTCCATTTCCTTCGCACGTCTCAGCCATTTCTTGTTTTCACTCCCGTTTTTTAGTTCTATCATCAGTGCATCTGCGCATCTAAGCCCTCCCGCACATGCCGCTAAGGAATATGTATGATTATCTTCAAGGTCGGGAAACGTGCATCTCTCCTCCCATAAGTCGTATGTCGGCACGATAAAATGATTCCTGTCCCAGAGTTTACAGATTCCATCCGCAGCTTTCTCTATCAGGTCTTTGAACTCATCTGCATCCTCAGTTCTCTGTTGATAGGAGTAGTGGTGCCAGACAGCCCATAATAAAGTGCCCGTTTGGTCTGGCTGGAATTGCCCGTCTGCCTTTGCACCATTTGTATGATACGTCTGATAGAAAATACCATCTCGGTCAAACCCCTCCGCCCTTTCCAAACACCACTGGAAAAAATTTGTTTGGATTCCTATGCCCATAATATCCGCGGCGATACACGTGTATGAGGCGTCTCTCACCCATACGTAGCGATAAGGCGAAGCATCTCGTGGATAATAATTCTTGTCTGTATTGGCAGCAACTATCGCCCCGTTTTCCACGGATGCATCTTTAATTATCCTTTTCGTGGTTTCTATTAAAGATTCTTCTTTAATCATTTCGTTGTTTTTTCTTTATTTCCGGAGTAATTGTCAAAAATTTGAGGTTCTCCATTTCTTTCAGCGCTATTATCACTTCGGGAAGTTCGTCTGCCCTGCTTTCGCTCTTAAAGATCAGTTCCATTTCCAGTAAACATGCAGAAGAAACCTCTACATTTAAACCTGTTTGAATTTTCGAAAATAATATCTCAGCCCTCTCGTGGTTTCTGTCGTGCCACTTTATTTCTCAATTCGAATCTCTTGCTCATTTTTATGCGCCTCTATTTTCTTAACTATTTCTTCCATCAACCGCTTAGCTTCTTTCGTATCTTCGTATACCCTGTGAACCCAGGCATCACCCCAGAACAAATTACAGCTCGTTTCCGCCCTCAATATATGCTCCTCTACCGCTGGGATCCGCCTACCGAGCCTGTGATATTCTCTACTTGTAGCCCACAGCTCTTCAATGCCTTCCCGCTGCTTTTCTGAACCTTCCCATTGACTGAAATCATATCCACTCGTGTTAGCTACGTTCCATGCACCAGTTCGAACCTCGACGTGAGTTTCAGGCGGATTCTCTTCTATAAACTTGCTTATTTTTATTGGCGTGATGGGACATTCGCCATTCCTTACTTTTTCCATATAAGGGGCGAAGAAATGCCCCCAGAATCCGGATTCTTCGTGCATCTGTCTGAACCAGCCGCCATTTTCGCCATCAGACCATGTTGTTACGAGACTATTTCCCTCGCATTTCTCTGTTTTATGCATAACTTCGCGCTCAAACCAGCCCGGGTCAAGCCCGCTTTCCTGTGCATTGCTTATGTCTCTATCCCTTGGGATAATTGTTATTTCCGATGATTCATATTCTGCAATGTGTGGCTTATACATTATTTCTTCTATTGACAGTTTTTCTTTGACCGGCTTCACGTGCACACCGTCAACAATCACATATTTAAATCCTGTTTCTTCCAACGCAGGAATCATCTCCATGCAGAAGCCCATCTCAGGAGGCCAGAAGCCTTTCGCAGTAAGTCCAAGTTCCTTCGCTTTTTCCTTCCATCGCTCTATCTGCGGTTTCCAATCTTCCGTCGGGATCAAAGGAAAAAGAGGGTGGTAATAGCCCATACCCACGAATTCAATACCTTCTGCCCCCGGATATTCTCTCACCATCCGTTTCAAATCTGATACATCTGAGAACTTTTCTATTATTCGCTGAGAGCAAAGCTGTTCAAACAATATCCCGGAAAAACCTAAATGAATTTTTGCAACGTCGTCGTATCGTATCGCATATTTCAATGGTCGTTCATAGCATAGAAGTATCTGTTTCGCCTCCCATTCGTTCGTTCCCAGGAGTAACTCTATGTTTCCCGGTGGCTGATGCATGTGCAAGCCTAAGGCATGATATATGGTGTGCATTAGATGTATGTATCTATAAATCTAATAAAATACCCTTTTATTAGATATATATGTTATTTCAAATAATCACGAAACATTCCTTCTTTTTATGATGAGAATGTAGCGAAAGAACATCTATATTCAACTTTAACCGCTTCTCCAATTCCTTACACCTGGTTCGAAGTGTAATCGGAGTTGTACCTGCGACTTTTGCTATTTCCTTCTCCGCCCGGGACTCACCACATAAAATCGTGGCAATGTATATCGCCGCCGCTGCCGTACCCGTCGGTCCCCACCCCTTAGCTACTCCCGTTCCCTTATCATTTTTTATTATTTCTATTGCCCTTTCCCTTGTCGCATCACTTAATCCCAACTCGGAGCAGAACCGCGGGATGTAGCGTGCGGGGTCAGCAGGTGCAAGCTTTATTTCCAACTTCTTTAAAAGAAAAAAATATGCTCTCCTTATTTTCCTCAAAGGCATTCTTGATACCTCTGCAATCTCTTTCAGTGTTCGTGGAATTCCACACTGCCTGCAAGTAATGTACAGCATCGCTGAAACCAATTCTTCTATACTTCGTCCTTTAATCAAATTCTTCTTAGCCGCCTTTCGGTATAACACAGAAGTTACCTCCTTGATATCGTTCGGCAGGTTGAGTGCACATGCCATTCTATCAATCTCACCAAGTGCGAAGGAAAGGGTCTTTTCACTACCATCCATACTTATTAACCCTCGCAATCTCTTTGTACGAGTGAGTGACCCCGGCGTAGGTGTGCTCAACCCTTTGTCATGTATTCTATAACTCATAAAAGGACCTGTTCTTATCCTTTTAGATGCCTGTTCTTCGTCATACGCACGCCATTCGGGTCCAAGGTCCACGAGTTTCTCGGCTATTACTATCCCACAATCGTCACAGTAAAGTTCCGCATGCTTAGGGTCTGTTATTATGTTTTTAGACCCGCATTCTGGACAATTTCTTATTCTGTCATCCATAATTATTGTCACCTCCGAAAAAAAGATTTTTTACCACTCCTGCAAAATCTGAAAGTCACATAGCTAACTCAAATAATCCTCTTTCTTCTTTCCCCCCTCTTGAGATACCTTAAATGTGCCTATCCTTTTCAGCATCATTAACTATTATATTGTTTTTATGACATAAATAGCTTGGCTTTGTCACATTTCAAATTTACCACAGAGAACGCTGAGTTCGCAGAGGAAATAATTAAGATATATATTGTTTGAATAAACCCCCTTACCCTCTGCGTTCTCCGTGAGCTCTGCGGTTAATCTGATAATGTCAAGGTAAAAATGAGCTAAAATAAAGGACCCGAAGAATCTAAATCCTCTTTTTAAGCTCCGAAATCACTTCTTCCACTTTTTCCGTCACTTCGTATTTCCTTATCGCCTTTCCCTTTGACTTCGGCTGTTCGGATATTTCGTAATTACTGCTCAGGAATCCATGCTCTTCGAGGGTGAGCAGATGGTAAGAAACAAGCCGCCTTTCTTCTACCAACACTTTACTTATCTCGTTTATGTGCATCGGCTTCTCTACAAGCAACTCTGCAATCCTATACCTCAGCGGGTGCAAGAGCACATGAACGTCCTTTAATAAGTCATCTTCGACTTTCATCTTAAACCTTAGTTATATAAAAGCACCTATATAAACTTTTCGCTTTTTTTAAAAAGAATTCGCATATGTGAAAAATAAGAATAAAAAATAAAAAAACGCGAACTAAAAATATTAAGAAGATAATTAAATAAAGAAAGAAAAGATTAAAGTAGGTGCTATGACGATGGATAGCGCAACCGTAGTGGAATTGGTCAATTTCGTAGTAGGTATTCTCATATTAGCAGTGGCAATCTACGCGCAGAAGAAATTCCGTTTCGTCATATTCAAGTTAGGATGGGACATAATAGCTGCTTCGGGGGCAATAAGAGTCGTTGGCTCTTTATTTCGCGCTTACTACACATACATAGATTCGTATGAGCTTATTCCCTGGGGTAGGGCGTTTTTGGTAGTTGGTAGGATTGTGTTAGTGATTGGGATATACGTATTGGCAATAGCGGGATTAAAATTATGGGGTGAAGAAGGAGAAAGTGAACGGGTCAGAACTTGAGCTTGCGCTAAAAGAGCTGATAGAAACGGAAGGCGTGAATGCCGGTGCAGTAGTCACAAGGGATGGAATAATGGTAGAATTTTTGAATAGGCATACTCCGGAGGCGGTGTCACCACTATCATCAGTGGTGGCGATGATGGCGATAACTGCAGAGAAATGCACAAGGATGTTTAAAAAAGGGGAGGTGGAAGAGCTAATAACGAAGGCTAATAATGGTGTGTTATTAACAGAGAGGTGCGGGGAGTTCATATTCATAGTGGCCGTGGATAAAGGTATCGACCTGGAGTCGATTAAGCTCCGGAGGGAGAAGGTAAAGTCTGCTATTGAGGGTATGGTGTGACTATGATTGCAAGGTGTAAAAAGCAAAGTGCAAATTGAAAAATGCGAAACATTTTTTAAGTTAAGTGAAATTGCTATTTTGGGAGGTTCACGAGGTGAAAGATGAAGATAAGACAAAAGAGCAACTTATAAATGAATTGGTAGAGTTGCGTCAACGAATTACTGACTTGCAAACTTGTTTAGACTCGCGCACACGGGCGGAGGAGGTGCCGCAGGAAAACAATATTCTTCATGCAGTAATCGAAATCATGACTTCTGGGGAAGCAAAGACATTCGAGGAGGTAGTGACGACTTTGGGCAAATCTCGGACGTATTTAACCACGAAAGCACCTTATCGTGACCATCTGGGAAACATCGTTGGGCTTATTGGTATTGCACGCGACATCACCAAGTACAAGCAGGCAGTGGAGGAAATAAATAGGTTAGCAAAATTCCCAAACGAAAACCCCAACCCAGTGCTACGAGTCGCACAAGATGGCACCATCCTCTACGCCAACATGGCTGCCTCACCCTTGTTGAATGTTTGGAGATGTCAAGAGGGACAACAGCCTTTGCCTGACAAGTGGCACAAGTTCGCTTTGGAGGTTTTCAGTTCAGGCGTAAGAAAAGATACAGAGGTTGAGTGTGAGGACCGTACATTCGCCTTAACGTTTGTACCTGTGGTGGACGCTGGCTATGTCAGTGTATATGGACTCGACACCACCGAGCGCAAACGTGCGGAGGAGAAGCTGCGACGGCTCAGCGAAGAACTGGAGTCGAAGGTGGAAGAGAGAACAAAAGAATTAAGGAAGGAGCATGACTACACACGGCACTTGATTGAGTCATCGCCGGATTTCCAGATGACCCTGGATAAGGACGGTAGGATTATGGGTGTGAATGAAGCGTTTGAGCAACAAGTTGGCAAGGGTCGTGAGGAGTTGATTGGCTCATCCATCTACGAATACTTACCGAAGAAAGAGACTGAAAAAGCTATTGCTGAGATATTTGAGAAGGGAAAGGTCAGGAATATTGAATTGACGGCAGACATACAGGGAAAAGGAACTATAATCAGCAACTTCTCTGGCACGGTATTTACTACACCAGAAGGAGATTTAGAGATTTATACCACTGGCAGAGACATTACCGATCGCAAGCAGGCAGAGGAGCAAATCAAGGCATCGCTAAGAGAAAAAGAAATCCTCTTGCGAGAAATACACCATCGTGTCAAAAACAATTTGCAAGTAATTTCCAGTATGCTCTACCTTCAGTCTGGATATATCGAGGATAAAGAGGTGCTCAGGGTGTTCAAGAAAAGCCAGAATCGTATCAAATCAATGGCACTCGTCCACGAAGAACTGTATCAATCCAAAGACCTTGAGAAGATAGACATGGCTGGATACATCCGAAAACTGGTAACTGGTTTGATTCTTTCGTACGAAGTCAACCAGGATGGCATTAAACTGAAGATAAATGTCCATAATGTTTTACTGTGCGTCAATACAGCAATTCCCTGTGGTTTGATTATCAACGAACTTGTTTCAAATTCCCTGAAACATGCCTTCCCAGATGGCAAGGAAGGCGAAATCCTTATTGAGCTCCGTTCGGATAATGACAATAAGTTTACACTGATTGTCAGTGATAACGGTGTCGGCTTCCCGAAAGATTTGGACTTCCGAAACTCAGAAACAATGGGTTTGCAATTAGTAATCACGTTAGTAAAACAGCTTAAAGGTACGATTAAGCTTGATAGAAGTGCAGGTACAACATTTAAGATTTCATTTGCGGAGCTAAATTATAAAAAAAGGGTGTGAGAACATGGCAAGTCCACGGATACTGGTTGTTGAAGATGAAGGCATCGTCGCCACGGGCATACGAACTATGTTGAAACGTTTGGGATATGATGTGCCTGCTGTCGCATCTTCCGGAGAGGAAGCGATTAAAAAAGCAGCAGGGACACGTCCGGATTTAGTGCTGATGGATATCGTGTTAGAAGGGGATATTGACGGCATAGATGCTGCCGAACAAATACGTGCCCGTTTCGATATTCCCGTGGTATATCTCACTGCTTATGCTGATGACAGTACATTGCAGCGAGCAAAGCTAACAGCGCCTTATGGCTATATACTCAAACCGTTCAACGAAAGAGAATTACAAGCTACCTTAGTGATGGCTCTTTACAAGCATGATAGGGAAAGGAAATTAACCCCTTCCAATGATAAACCAGAACTTGAGCTCGCACTAAAAGAGCTGATAGAAACGGAAGGCGTGAATGCCGGTGCAGTAGTCACAAGGGATGGAATAATGGTAGAATTTTTGAATAGGCATACTCCGGAGGCGGTGTCACCATTATCATCAGTGGTGGCGATGATGGCGATAACTGCGGAGAAATGCACGAGGATGTTTAAAAAAGGGGAGGTGGAAGAGCTAATAACGAAGGCTAATAATGGTGTGTTATTAACAGAGAGGTGCGGGGGGTTCATATTCATAGTGGCCGTGGATAAAGGTATCGACCTGGAGTCGATTAAGCCCCAGAGGGAGAAGGTGAAGGCTGCTATTGAGGGGATGGGCTAAATTAATTGCAAAGTGCAAAATAAAAAATAAAAAGAAAGACATTTGTATAGCGAAGGTGAAAAAAACCACGAGATTTATACAAGATAGACACAAGACCAGAAATCAGAGCTTATGTGTAATCTTGTGGTTAATAAAAGAGGGATACAATGACAATAGATGCCGCAACGGCAATAGAATTGGTAAACATGGTTGCGGGTGTTTTCATAGTAGGTATGGCGATTTACGTGCAAAGGAAAGCCTATTTAGCCATATTCAAGCGAGGATTGGACATAATAGCAGCTTCAGGTGCAATAATGGTTATTGGCTCTGTATTTCGGGCTTACTACACATACACAGACTGTTATGAGCTTATGCCCTGGGGCAGGGCGTTTTTGGTGGCTTATAGGATTATGCTACTGCTTGGACTGTATGTATTTGCAATGGCGGTATTAAAAATATGTGGTGAAGAAAGAAGATGAACGGATCAGAACTTGAGCTTGTACTAAAGGATTTAGTACAGACGGAAGGAGTGAATGCCTCGGCAGTGGTCACGAGGGATGGGATAATGGTAGGATTTTTGAACAAGCATTCTCAAGAGGAAGTATCACAATTTTCAGCAGTGGTAGCGATGATGTTGAGAACAGCAGAGAAATGCACGAGAATGCTTAAAAAGGGCGAGGTGATAGAGATATTAACGAAGGCAGACGTTGGTGTGATATTAACGGAGAAGTGCGAAGAGTTTATATTCCTCGTGGCTGCGGATAAAGGCTTTGATTTTGAATCAATTAAGCAAAAAAGGGGGAAGATAAAGGATGCTATCAGGGGTTTGATATGACTATATAATTGCAAAGCTTGCAGCGCTGAAAGCAAAATGGATTTTATTCATGAATTTTGCATTTTGCATTATCTCACCTGTATATCCTCGGATACTTATATCTTTCCACGTCCCCCCAATTTGCAATGGCATTTATCATTGCATTCCAGAATCGTGGTTTATTCAATATCACCTGCATCATTACATGTCGCTCACCGAAGTGTTTTATCAAACTCTCGCGCACCTTTTTATAATCACCCTCGCGTTCCCTTCCACCTTCCCCGCCCTTCTTCAGTTTCACGGTGGTGAAAGCAGTATGCCGGAAAACATCCTCCACTGCCAATCCCTTATTTTCCGCGAGGAAACAAGCCATAATTTTCGCTACGAACTCTGTATGCGCTCTTTCACCGGTTAAACGAACCGTTACTTCTGAAGGATTTTGGGCATCATCGACTTTAATATCCACTGGGAACCCTATATCAGCAATCTCAGCAAGGTCAGATACGGATTCGATGGCACAAATCTCCTCTATACTTCCAGCCGCATCCTCGTCCGGAAGACAGGCATCCGTGTGGGTAAGAAACCAGTTCAGCATCGTATTCGGAACGCACACGCCTTTTGTTCTCTTTTCTATTTTCTTTGCCTCTTCAAGGCTGCCGAACTTCCACAGCATGAAATCAACGAAATCAATGATTTCTCGTATCGCAGCGCTGAGATTGCCCTCGTGTTTCTCCATTATTCCCCCTATTTTCTTCATATCTTTCTCATACAACGAGATATTCTTTCGTATCATACTGTCTCACCTATTGCTCAACTCAAGCAATATTACTATACAATGATAATTTATCACGTATTTAAAATAATAAGTGAAAATTTTATACTTCTTGCATCATAATATAGCAAAATGTAGGATATATTCATAGAATAAGCCAGTGATAGAGCACGTAGTTGGCTATCTGGCTTCGCACGGATTGAACGACATCGTGGTAACTACAACGTTCCTTCAGGATATGAAAAAATTTATTTGTAATTTGGTGCTTGGAACTTGGAATTTTCACCGGTATATCTTCGGATACTTATATCTTTCCACATCTCCCCAATTCACAGTGGCATTTATCATTGCATTCCAGAATCGTGGTTTGTTCAATAGCTCCTGCATCATTACATGTCGCTCACCGAAGTGTTTTATCAAACTCTCGCGCACCTTTTTATAATCACCTTCGCTTTCCCTTCCACCTTCCCCGCCCTTCTTCAGTTTCACGGTGGTGAAAGCAGTATGCCGGAAAACATCCTCCACTGCCAATCCCTTGTTTTCAGCGAGGAAACAAGCCATAATTTTCGCTACGAACTCTGTATGCGTTTTTTCACCGGTTAAACGAATCGTTACTTCTGAAGGATTTTGGGCATCATCGGCATCTACTTTAATATCTACTGCTAAGCCTATATCTGCAATCTCAACAAGGTCAGATACGGATTCGATGGCACAAATCTCCTCTATACTTCCAGCCGCATCCTCGTCCGGAAGACAGGCATCCGTGTGGGTAAGAAACCAGTTCAGCATCGTATTCGGAACGCACACGCCTTTTGTTCTCTTTTCTATTTTCTTCGCCTCTTCAAGGCTGCCAAACTTCCACAGCATGAAATCAACGAAATCAATGATTTCTCGTATCGCAGCGCTGAGATTGCCCTCGTGTTTCTCCACTATTCCCCCTATTTTCTTCATATCGTTCTCATGCAACGAGATATTCTTTCGTATCATCCGATCTCACTATATTGTTTAATTTAGGAAATAGTTCTTAATTATAACAATTTATCACATTATTTAAAGTAAGTTCCTATAAGGTAAAAAATTATGCACATCATGTTGCATGTGCTCACAAATCACTATTTCTGAGTGCCACAACCTACGTTTCCACTGTATAAGGCAAAAAAATAGAAGAGAGAAAGAGGTGAAGAAAGAAGAAATGAAAGCTGTAATTTTGGCTGGAGGGTTTGGAACCAGGCTTCGTCCGCTAACGTTCACGAAGCCGAAGCCGATGGTCCCGCTGGTGAATAAGCCAGTGATAGAGCACGTGGTTGACTACCTGGTCTCGCACGGATTGAACGACATCGTGGTAACTACGACGTTCCTTCGCGAGATGATCATGGACCACTTCAAGTATAGAGAGGATATGCGTCTGTCATATCCGACAGAGCCATACCCGCTTGGAACTGCGGGGTCGGTGAAAAATGCAGGGTTAGATGAAGAAGAAGATGAACCTTTCGTGGTGATACAGGGCGATAACATCACCGATATGGACCTGCGTGGATTAATAGATTTTCACCACGAAGCAGGAGGGCTGGTAACCATCGCTTTAACGCACGTGGAAGACCCGTGGAACTATGGTGTTGCAAAGCTCGAAGGTAACGGCTGCATTAGTAGATTCCACGAGAAACCTGATAAGGGAAAGTGTTTCAGCAATCTGGCGAGCACCGGGATATATGTGGTGGAGCCGAAAGCGATGGAATTTGTGCCTGATGGGGTAGCCTTCGACTTTGCAAAGGACCTTTTTCACCTGCTTCAGGCGAAGGGCAAAGGGAAAGGGAAAGGGAAAGGCAAGATGTTCGGATACGAGATGGAAGCAGACAATTTCTGGGCAGACGTGGGTCAGCCAGAGGAGTATATGAAAGCGATGGAATGGATGCTGAGAAAGGCGAAGAGAGACGTGTTTATAGGAGAAAATGTGGAGATTAACGGTTCGGGAATAACAGGACCTACGGTGATAGGTAATAGTGTGGTTGTGGAAGAGAATTGTTCGGTAGGACCTAACGCGGTTTTATTTGAAGACGTTTACATAGGGAAAAGCTCAAGCCTTGAGCAGTGTTTCATTGGTGAACGAACCATAACGGGAGAAAATGCATACGTAAAGGAAGCAATCATTGGTGCTAACTGCGAGCTCGGAAAGGACGTTGAAGTTCTTAAAGGCGAAATATGGCCATTTGTTACCATACCACACAGCACAACCGTGGATAACACCGTAAAAAGATTCGTCAGATTCGATGCCAATGGAAATGGAACAGGAATCAGAAAAGAAGGAAATGGGAGCGAGAGTTTATTACGTACAGTTTCGGATGAAGAATCTTTTTACTTTAACATGCGCAGAGGTGGTAAAATCATCCATACAGGTTTTATAGCACGCAGTCTGGAAATGTTCGTGGATATGTTGAAAAAAGTAGACCCGAGGGCGATAGAGTATCATCTCAGAGAGGGCTACAATGATTTCGCTGACTGGATACGAGATGTGTTCAGGGACGAGAAACTTGCATCCGAAGTCGTAGGCATGCAATGGTGGGAGCCGAGAAGCAAGTTGATTAGCACAATACAGGAGCGCATAAGCGAATTAGAACCGAGATTGAGGGTAGATGCGTTATGACAACGAAGCGAGAAGAGAAAGAGGAAGAAGAAGCCGGGAAAGAAAGGATTATAAAAGATATAAATAAGAAGAAGGCAGAACTGTACAGGCTCGCAACTTCTTTATTCGCACCTGTTGGTAGGAATCCATATTACCTGAAAGGGAGTAGCAGAGCGATGGGTATAAAAAACATGGCAGAAGTGATAGACAACTGTGATGCATTTACCCGCGAGGAGATTCCCAGGCTGGCATCGTGGATAGAACATCTTGGTGATAAGGAGACTGCGGATAAGCTAAGAGAAATGCCAGAAAAGTTCAAGGAAATCATTGCGGAGCGATACGATGAGCTTAGAGAATTTTATAATTGAAGCAGAGGAGTCATTGCCGGGTTCGAACTTAGATGTAGAAAGAGAGAGGGATAACTGTAAAATGAGAATCGCATTGTTCAGTTGGGAATCTTTGCATTCAATTGCTGTTGGAGGTGTTGCGCCACACGTTACAGAGCTTGCTGCTGCTCTTCAGAGAGAGGAGAATGAAGTGCACATGTTCACAATGATGGGAAATGGACAGCAGCATTATGCGGTGATAGACGGAGTGCATTACCACCGCTGCCCTTTCGACTGGAATCCGAACTTTGTGGAGGAGATGAGCAACATGTGCCGCTCCTTCGCTTATCACTTCTTCCAGACTGAGAACGTATCAGGCAATTTTGACGTCATTCATGGGCACGACTGGATGACTGCAAATGTGATTGCCGAGATAAAGAATGCCCGTGATAAGAAAACCGTTTTCACGCTTCACTCAACCGAATACGGAAGATGCGGGAACGTTTTTTATGAGGGGCAATCAAAAGACATAAGGAACTTAGAAGGGTATGGCGGATTCGTCGCCGATAAAATAATAACCACTTCAGAAACGATAAAGAAGGAAGCCAAGTGGATATACAACTTCGAAGACTGGAAAATAGCGCTGATACCAAACGGGGTTTCGTTGCAGAAGTTCAATGGCTTTATTGACCCGTGGAGCGTGAAGAAATGGCATGGCGTTGGCGTTTGGGACCCTGTATGTTTATTTGTGGGGAGGATGGTCGTCCAGAAAGGAGCGGATTTGCTATTAGAGGCAATTCCGTCGGTTTTAGCAGAATTCCCTGATGCGAAGTTCTTTTTCATCGGTGACGGATACATGAGAAGCGGTTTGGAACATAGAGCCGGGGAGCTTGGCGTTCAGCACGCAACGAGATTCCTTGGCTATGTCTTAGAAGGCGACCTCGTGAACTTCTACAAGGCGTGCGACGTGGTATGCATACCATCAAGGAATGAACCTTTTGGAATAGTTGCGCTGGAGGCGTGGGCTGCTGGTAAGCCAATTGTGGTAACGCATAACGGATTCGATTACGTCTGGCACGATGTAAACGGGCTGAAGGTGTATGACAATCCGGGTTCCATTGCGTGGGGGATAAAGAGCATATTTTCGGATTTGGAAAAAGGGAGATGGATGGGCTCGAAGGGTAGGAAGACTGCGGAAGGATTTTCGTGGGATAATATCGCAAGAATGACAATGGGCGTGTATGAGGAAATCCAGGGATGGTGAGAATTGCTGGATAAATCAGAGAAGGGTAATCCCTGTGCTTTACCCTGCCTGTTCGTTCAGAAGAAAAAATAATATTTATTTATAAAGAGAAGGATAGGATGAACGGGATGAGGAGGTTTAGCTAAAAATGGGCGTAAAAGAATCTTGTGGTAAGGCGATGATGGAGAAGCGAACCGTGGCAGGGGGTTTGGTTGTAGCGATTTTGTGGCGAACGTATATAAGCCTGGACAAAGAGATAACGCTTTGGGAAAGTATGGTCTCAGGCACTGCTCTTTTCATAGTGGGCTGGACTCTCTTTGCTTACATATTTTTCATGAGCAGGGGATTGAAGGGCTGGTTGGAATTGAACAAGATTTATCAGTGGATTGCCATTAGTCTGACTGCTATAAACATTTATGTTATAGTTTACTATGGGATGCGATGGTATAGAATGGCGGGCATGGGTGGCCTTGCAGAAGTGTTAGTGCCACTGGATTTCCTCTTTAGAGATATACGCTACATCGCGTTAGTAGTATTTTATTGCGTGGTGATATGGTTAGCGAAGTATCTGAAGAAGGTGCATGAGGATTACATATTGCTATTCAAAGGAGAGCCGAAGGTGTAACTAAACGCATTCTCAAAAGAAAAGCTTTATCAGGAGAAGAAGAAAAAATGGAAGAGAGCATAGTATTAAATGAGGATTCGACTGCGGAGGAACTCGCACCAATAGCAAAGGCAGTGAACGATTTGCTTGTAATACCCGTAACAATGCGAAGCAGGAATAAAAAGGGTGTTAGAGTGGAAAAAGGGGAAGTTATAGATTTTGAATATACGGGTCCGGTATTGGAGCGGGTGCTGAAGGAGAAACGAGTAATACGGACAACGCCTTTTACGGGGAAATATGCGCGTGTACCCGTTGTTGTTGCCCCAGTCCGGAATAGGAAAGGGGAGGTTATAGCAGCTTTAGGCATTGTTGATGTGGTAGGAACGGTGGATTTAGGAGCAGTATTTGCTGACTTTCCCCGTGTTCTCGAACAAATTAAGTCGTATCCTAAACCAGCGCGCGAGAGAGAATAAAAAAAGGATGGGGAAAACTTGAAATAGAACAGGGAATGAACGTTGGAAGAAGGCTGAGGAATGCGGGGAAAAAATGGGTGAAAGAGGTGAAAAATGAAAGTCCGTGAAATAATGAGCCGTCCCATCATCACCGAAGATGAAGACACGATAATCATTAAAATAGCGAAGGATATGGAGGAATTTGGGATAGGGAGTGTAGTTATAACCTCGGAAGGTAAACCCGCGGGAATAATCACTGAACGGGACATAGCATTAAAAGTTCTATTGAAGAACAAGAGGGCAAGTGAGGTAAAAGCGAAAGAGATAATGTCTTCCCCTTTAATCACCATCGAGCCGGAAGAAGCATCAGTAGAGGAAGCATGTAAGCTTGCATCGGAGAAACGCATAAAAAGGCTGCCGGTGGTGGAAAATGGCGTGCTCGTAGGTATTGTAAGCGTTAGAAATATATTGACACTGAAGCCGGAGTGGATAAAAAGATTTTATCCGGAAGTACGTGTCTTAGCGAGTGGGTGGACGCTTGACAGGCTTGAGAAGTCTTTGAGCGATTGCGAAGTATTCATAGCGGGGAAAGACGAGAAGAGCTACAAGAAAAGACTGAAAGAAGTGTTCGATGAACTGAGTGAACTCGTGAGTCATTACGTGGACGACAAGGAGCTAAAAGATATATTTGATAGCATGGAGCAGCTCCAGCATGATATTGAGGAGAAAGGAGAAATCGAGAAGTCGAAAGAGAAGCAAAGGAAGATGCTGGAGAATATTTTGAGAAAATTCCGGCATACAACTTACTGGAGGAAGCAGCAATCAATGTCCAGCTTCGCCTCAGGGATTTTCTGGTTCCGAGATTATCGGCACGGCACGGGGAAAGAGCTTCGCTTGCCTTTTAAAAGAACTCGATCGTAAAAGAATTATAGTGATTGCATCATCACCCATTTGTCCTTCCCTTCCCATAATTTTATCGAATACAGCGTCACACCCAGATTTGAATCTTTCAACTTCTTCTCCAACTTCTCCCTTAAAAACAACGCTATATTCTCGCTTGTGGGATACGAGATTATCTCGTTTAAGAATTTATGGTCTACGAGTTCAAGCACTCCTTCTACCAGTGCCTTCACTTCTGAAAAATCCGCTACACACCCGGTATCTTCCCTCTTTTCTCCTTCCACCACCACTTCTACCTTATACGTATGCCCATGCAGATTCTTGCATTTACCCGGATGTCTCGGCAGAGAATGTGCGGCGCTAAAATCTGCTGAAACTCCTAAGTTCATTTTATTTTTATTTCAGCTATTTATAATAAAAAGGGGCTTTGATATATCATATACAATGGCAATGGGGAAGAAAACAAAGGGCAAGAAGCTCAGGCTTAGCAAAGCGAGTAAGCAAAACAGAAGAGTCCCGGCATGGATAATGGTAAAAACAAGCCGAAAAGTGACAACGCATCCAAAAAGAAGGTATTGGAGGCGGACAAAGCTAAAAGAATAAGAAGGGAAGGAGAAACATGAGCGAGGAAGAAGGGGGGCGAGAACGTATTTATACGATACCTTTGAGGAACGTGAAGAAGGCACCGAGATGGAAAAGGAGCAACCGAGCAATAAAAGAGATAAGGGAATTCCTGATGCGGCATACAAAATCTGATTATGTCATTTTAGATGCGACAATAAACGAAAAGGTGTGGGAGCGAGGTTCGCAGAAGCCACCTTCCAGGATAAGGGTAAAGGTAACAGAGGAAGAGGATATAATCAGGGCTGAGCTTGTGGAATAATAAATAAAGTAAAGTGACGAAGAGAAGGAGAGATAAAGAGATAGGAAGAACATTCAG
Organism: Candidatus Methanophagales archaeon; assembly: GCA_025435355.1. GTDB lineage: Archaea > Halobacteriota > Syntropharchaeia > Alkanophagales > Methanospirareceae > WJOV01. Next base: position 24,315 of record JANJFQ010000017.1, read on the forward strand.
TGTTGATGGCAGCACATATATAGGTGTTTTTGCAACTTGCACCGAATCGGTGCTTCTTTTGCCTTCTCATACATCGGATAGGTTGGCAGAGGAAATGGAGAGTGCGTTGAAGGTGAAAGTAATAAGAACTTCTCTCGCCGAAACGTCTTTAATTGGCTGTTTAGCTGCTGGGAACTCAAATGGTTTTATCTTTTCCACTTACACGCTGGAGAGCGAGATACGGCGAGTAGATGATTTAGCACGCTCAGAAGGTTTAACGGAAAAAATTAGCCGACTGCCGGATAGAGATAGGATGAATGCTGCTGGTAATATCATACTGGCAAACGATGCAGTTGCGCTGGTTCATCCGCAGTTATCGGAGAAGACGGTTGAGGTGATAAAGAAAACACTCGAGGTAAAGGTCTATAAGGGCACGATAGGTGGACTGAAAACGGTGGGGATGGCTGCGGTGGCGACGAACAAAGGCATCTTAGCGCATAGGAATGCCACTCAGGAGGAGTTGGAATTCATGGAAGAAATTTTCGAGCTGCCCGTGGAGATAGGCAGTGTTAATTTTGGCATCCCTTTAATAGGTGCTGCTTTACTCGCTAACACCAAGGGATACGCTGCCGGGGCTGAGACAACAGGTGCGGAGTTGGGAAGAATAGAGGATGCATTAGGGTTTTAAATCAATGCAAAATTTTTTCTTTAAACCTTTTCTTAAATGTTTTATGCGTCGACCGGGATTTGAACCCGGGCAGTGGGCTATCTTCTCAAACTTTTTTCTAAAACGTTCGGTTGGAAGGCCCAAGTCATACCTCTAGACCATCGACGCTTTTTGTTTTTATTTATTTCCTAATTATAAATAGTTTAATTTACCAAAAAGAAAAGTTTCGCGGAGGTTGCCGAGAGGACAAAGGCGTGAGGTTCAGGGCCTCATCCTGAAGGGGTTCGGGAGTTCGAATCTCCCCCTCCGCATAATTTTACCAGTAAATGTTAATATATATGCCTCGCACCTACATAGAGTATGGTGCGAGATATGAAGGGCGAAAAAAGAAGGAAGACCGATGAAGAGATCCGGGCTGAATTGGAACCTTTCCAAGTCTGGATCGAGGGTAAAATGGGTTAACTGTCTAATTCGGGAGGGTAATGTAAAATAGTTTTATAGACCTACAAAATATAAGATTATGGACATGATATACCGTTTTCACATTGGGGAATTTTTTATGATTGGGGCGGTGATGTAAGCAAATGAAAATCCAAATAAAAGTTCTTGTCACCCTCGTCTCGGTTATTTTAATCACTGGTGCAGCCTCTATCATAGTTAGCGAAACCCTTTCAAAAAATATGGTTGAAAAACAGATTGGCAGTCATTTAGAGATTACTGCACAACTAAGAGTGAACTATCTATTGATTCTTGCCCTTTTTTCTGCCGCAGGTATGCTAGTTTCTATCATAATATCCAGAATAGTAACACAACCACTTGTGAAATTACATCGAGGTACTGAAGAGATAATGAAAGGGAACCTGGATTATAAGGTTTTTAACAAGTCAGAAGATGAGATTGGGCAACTGTCAATGGCATTCGAGAAAATGACTGCTGATTTGAAAAAATCCAGAAACGAACGGGAGGAGCACAGTAAACGTCTTGAGCGGATAAACGAACAACTGAACCTGAAAATCACCGAGCAAAAGCGAGCGGAAGAGGAACGTGAGCGACTTATAAAAGAGCTTGAAGCAAAGAACGCTGAGATGGAGCGGTTCACCTACACGGTATCGCATGACTTAAGATCGCCGCTTGTTACCATTCATGGTTTTGCGGGCGTGCTACGAAAAGATATAGGACAGAATAATAGAGAAAAAGTGGAAGCCGATTTGAAGTTCATAGAAGACGCCACTACAAAGATGGACCGCCTTTTGAGTGACACACTGCAACTCTCGCGTATCGGTCGTGTGGTGAATCCGCCGGAAGATGTGCCTTTTGGCGAACTTGTTCAGGTGGCACTGGAGCAAACAGCAGAAGATATAAAATCGAGCGGGGTTGAAGTATCCGTGGCTGAGGACTTTCCGACTGTTCAAGTGGACCGGATAAGGATAGTCGAAGTGCTTGTGAACCTGATTGAGAACTGCATAAAGTACATGGGCGAAGAATCACATCCCAGAATTGACATCGGTTATCGTGAGGGGGGAGAAGAAAACGTGTTTTTTGTGAAGGATAATGGCATAGGAATAGACAAGAGCCAGCACGAGAAAGTGTTCGGATTGTTTTACAAGATGGATAAAAATAGCAAAGGAACAGGTGCCGGGTTAGCAATCGTGAAACGAATAATAGAAGTGCATGATGGTCGCGTATGGATAGAATCGGAGGAGGGTAAAGGGTGCACTGTTTGTTTTACTTTGTCTGTTACGCGTATGAAGGAAGAGGAATAAGCAGACCTTGTGGCTATGGGGCGGGCACAGGTAGCGGATCCGGAAATCGTATGGAAATCTGCATCCGGGCGTGAGACTGAAACAATACGTTCCGTCTGATCTCCACTATTTCCTCCTTATTCAGCGTGTAGTTGTTTGATGCGTTTGTCTTCATGTTAGTACCATCCGTTGATATGTGCCCCAACTTCGGTATTCCCAACGCTTTGGCAATCGTGACGGTCTTCTTGAACGTTTTTTTCAGTGAGCTTACAAAACTGGAAACCTATATTTCGCACTTTATTAATCTTTATTTGTTAAATAGACATTTATGAAGGAAGAAGATTTAGCATCACGGTTTTTATCGAGTCTAGAGAGGGAAACGGTCAAGGTACTGGGTGCAGCAGC
>JANJFQ010000081.1 GCA_025435355.1 Candidatus Methanophagales archaeon
ATCAGCTTTATTGGCACCGCCCTTATCTTGTTCTCCGCTCCCAGAATATCCTCTACCGTTATCGTCCCTTTTTCTATCATTTCGCTGTATTTCCGCATCCAACTCGGCCCTCGCTCTGTTCTTCCGAATTCCGCGCTCTCTTTACCTTGCTCCTCCTTTTTCTCCTCTCTTACCCCAGCTTCTTCCTCTTTCTCACTTCGCAATCCCGTAATTGGATAGCCCATTGCATTTATCGCTCTCGTCACTGTTATCAGCTTTATTGGCACCGCCCTTATCTTGTTCTCCGCTTCCAGAATATCCCCTACCGTTATCGTCCCTTTTTCTATCATTTCGCTGTATTTCCGCATCCAACTCGGCCCTCGCTCTGTTCTTCCGAATTCCGCGCTCTCTTTACCTTGCTCCTCCTTTTTCTCCTCTCTTACCCCGGCTTCTTCCTCTTTCTCTCTTCGCAATCCCGTAATTGGATAGTTCATTGCATTTATCGCTCTCGTCACTGACGATATCTTTATCGGCACCTCTCTCCCCTTGTTCTCCGCTTCCAGAATATCCTCTACCGTTATCGTCCCTTTTTCTATCCTTTCGCTGTATTTCAGTATCCAACTCGGTGCTCTCTCTATCCTCCCCATCTCGTCACCTTTCCCTACATTTTTCTCAATCTTTAACTATATATATTATATTTATGCACCAAGAAGAAACTATAAAATCAAAAAGAAAGAAGAAAGGTGGTGATTTCAAATTCCCTGCGGAAAGAAGAGAAAAATAGCAAAGATGCGGAAGCACAAGTTGAAGAAGAGAAGGAAGAAGATGAGGTATAAGAAGTAAGTTGGAAGGGGCAGAAGATTTACCGCTTTCTATCCAACCCTCTGCATTTTTTCTTATCTTTTATATTTATCATGCCGTATTTGTCGTAACTTTTTGGGTATACTTCTTACTATTTCCTCCAAAATAAATTGTCGTCAATTCAACGAAAAGGTTTTAAATAAAGAATTAAATAAAGAATGAGAATTAAAAAAGCGATAAGAAAAAGGCGGAGGATAAGAATAAAATATGAAGGAGCTAACAGAGGTAAGGACGTTAAAAGAGGGGAGATACGTTGTTATAGATGATGAGACATGCGTAATAATGAGTATAACGACTTCAAAGCCTGGGAAGCATGGAGCGGCGAAAGCGAGGATAGAGGGGATGGGAGTATTTGATTCGCAAAAAAGGACAGCAATTCAGCCTGTTACTGCGAAGATATACGTGCCAGTGATAGAGCGGAGGAATGGTCAAGTGCTTTCTGTTTTGGATGACACTGCGCAAGTTATGGACTTGGAGGACTATTCAACGGTTGAAATAAAAATACCGAAGGAATTGAAGGATAAAGGGAGGATTGAGCCGGGTAAGGAGATATCCTTTTTACATTATGAGGGGAAATACAAGATAGATGTGAAATAAGAAGAAAAAGAAAAGGGGGGATGATATGGCTGAGAAGAAAATGATAGGGGGAATTACGCATTTTTTCTCGAAGGTAGGCGTTGCGGTGGTAGAGTTAAGTGATGATATAAAGATGGGAGATAAAATAAGAATAGAAGGTGCAAAAACGTCGTTCGAGCAGATTGTAGAATCGATGGAGATAGAGAATGAAAAAGTTGAACTCGCTACGGCAGGGCAGTCAATAGGGCTAAAAGTGAAAGATAGGGTAAGGCTCAATGACCACGTATATAAAATAATGGAAGCAGAATAGAATAAGAGGGGAAAGGGAAGCTTGCAGTTGCAGTGAAAACGGAAGTGAAGCAAAATGAGTGAGAAAGGAAGCAAGCAAAAGAGAATAAGGGATATAATGGTAGAGGACGTTGCTTATATGACAGTGCCAGGGACGAGAGAGGAGTTAATGGAGATATGCAAGGAGAGATATATATCTGGGGTCCCGATTGTTAAAGAAGGAAAAGTAGTGGGCGTAGTTACGAGGCAAGATTTGCTAAGGAATCCTGATGAGGGGCAAATAGCGTTGCTGATGAGCAGGAATCCCATTACGATCAGTCCTGATGCTACAATTGCCGAAGCGGCGAGGATTATCCTCTCACGTAGAATACGTCGTTTGCCAGTGGTGGAAGACGATAAGTTAGTAGGGATAATATCTGTTGCCGATATGGTCAGGAAAATAGCCGAGATGGACATTAAGGCACCAGTATGCGATTACATAGGAGATAATATCGTGGCAGTATGGGATGAGATGCCTTTATCAGTTGCAGGTCGAATAATGGAGCTTGCGGGGGCAAAAGCAGTTCCAGTTCTGAATTTAGGGCTCGAGCTGGTTGGACTGATAACGGACCGGGATTTGATAAATGCTGCGGTGATAGAGGATGGAACTGAGCATTCAGACTTATCTTTGGGCTCCGACGAGGATGAATGGACGTGGGAGGGAATGAGAGATACGATGAGGCTGTATTACAATGTGTCAAAGATAAAATTGCCGGATAAGCTTATAAAGGATGTAATGGTAAAGGAATTGGTTACAGCGACTCGTGATTGTGAGGTGAGTGAATGCGCGGGGAGGATGAGCAAAAACAGGTTTGATCAGCTCCCCGTTATTTCCGCGAGCGGTAAATTGACCAGCATACTACTTGATAGGGACCTTCTGGATGTTTTAGTGTAGGGGCTAAAAATGAGTATTTTAGGTGGGATTTTCAAGCAGCGACGAACGCAGTATATGATGAATGAAGATGAGAAATTTTATTTGATGAGTTGTTCGGACTTACTGGGAGAAATACCGGCTGTTATAGACGGCATAGGAGTCATGCATGACTACTTCTGGGAGAAAATCAGCGAGAGTAAATATGAAAAGGAGATGAGAACGTGTGGGGAGACTACGAAGAGCACGCTTAGTGAAGCTGAATATATTAAGGCGCCGGAGCGTTTTAAGGAGATGCATGAGCATCTGGTGAAGGGGCTTAGATATTTCGAGGATTCATACGGAGAATCTCTGGTTTATTTAACGGACAAGCAGAGGGAGCACATAGCGAAGGCGATAGAATTGGCGCTGTTAGGGAGTGCGGAACTCAGAGAAGGGAACAAGCAGTGGGAGAGGATAAAGAACGATACGAGGATAGATAAGTAGCATTTTCAAAAGATGCGAAATGAGAAATGACAAGTGCGGGTAGGGGTAAAGAAGGTAGGAAAGATGAAATAGCAGAGCTTGCTCGTAGAAGAGGCTTCTTATGGCAGGCGTTTGAGATTTACGGAGGTGCCGCGGGCTTCTATGATTACGGTCCTTTAGGTGCGCAGTTAAAAAGGCGAATAGAAGAGGTGTGGAGAGATTTTTACACGCGTGAGAGGTTTTATGAGATAGAGACGACGAACATAGTATCGAGGGAGATATTTGAGGCATCAGGACACCTGGAAAGCTTTGCAGACCAAGCAGTGGTGTGCAAGCACTGCAAGAGCTTTTTTCGTGTCGGTGAAAATGTAAATGTGAGTGAGAAATGCCCGGAATGTGGCGGAGAGCTTGAAGCGGCAGGCGAGTTTAATCTGATGTTCCAGACCGGGATAGGCGTGCAAAAAGGAGAAAGTGATGAGAGAACACAAAAGAAAAGCGAAGGTTATCTGAGACCTGAGACGGCACAGGGCATCTTCCTCAATTTTCAAAGATTGCTGAGATTCAACCGTGGTAAACTGCCTTTTGGGATAATACAAATAGGGAAGGCATACAGGAACGAGATTTCACCAAGGAAAAGCCTTATCAGGTTACGTGAGTTCACAATGGGAGAAGCGGAGGTATTCGTGGACCCGCGGGAGAAGAACAACCATCCGCGATTTGAGTATGTAAAGGATAGAATGCTAAGGCTTGTTCCGGCGGGTGAAGGAGAAGAAGAGGAAAAGAGTGTGGGAGAAGCAGTTAGGAGCGGGATAATAGCAAATGAGTATTTGGGTTATCACATATCGAAGGTGGGGGAGTTCCTGGAGAGGATAGGAATTCCGCGAGATAAACTGAGGTTTAGACAGCATCGCAGGGAGGAGATGGCACATTATGCGAGAGATTGCTGGGATGCAGAGTTCCTTAGCGAGAGATATGGATGGATGGAGATAGTGGGAGTGGCGGATAGAGGGGATTATGACCTCTCGGCGCATACATCTTTTTCGAATGTAAATATGAGTGTGCATGCTCAAGGCGACGCTCAAGGCGAAGCAGAGCCTGAAAAGATAATACCGCATGTGATTGAGCCTTCTTATGGAATAGACCGGATTTTTTATGCGTTGCTGGAGAGTTCTCTTTATGAAGAGCAAGTGGGGAAAGAAAAAAGAAAAGTGCTGAGGTTGAAAAGCGAGATAGCCCCGATAAAAGCGGCTGTGTTTCCTTTGCTTAATCGCGATGAGTTGAAGAAAAAGGCGGAGGAAGTGTTTCAGAAGCTAAGGGCTGCATCAATATTCGTTGAATATGATGATTCAGGCAGTATTGGCAGAAGGTATCGGCGTCAGGATGAAATAGGCACGCCTTATTGTGTCACCATAGATTACGAAACGCTGGAAGACGATACGGTGACGATAAGGGAAAGGGACACGATGAAACAGGTTCGTGTTCCGATGGTGGAAATAAAAGATGTATTAGCTTGACATTGTCAGATTAACCGCAGAGCTCACAGAGAACGCAGAGGGTGCAGATTTATTCAAATCCTAAATATACCTATTTCCTCTGTGAACTCAGCGCTCTCTGCGGTAAATTTGAAATGTGACAAAGTCAAGCTAAACTTTGCCCGATGATAGGCGGAAAGATTTTTATTTGCGAGTGAGAAAGTAAAGTGTAAAGTCCGATCTGCGGAGATTAGAAGTGATTGTGTATGAAAGAAGAGATAAAAGAAAAGCAGAAGAAAGGGGAAATACTGAAGATATTGGAAGAAAATGCGAGAACAAGTGATAATGAGATAGCGAAGATGGCAGGGCTGGATGAGGATGAGGTGAAGGAAATCATCTCGGAATTGGAAGGTGCAGGGGTAATAAGAAAATATAAAGCGGTGATAAATCACGAAAAAGCAGGAATAGATGCAGTGCAGGCGTTAATAGATGTAAAAGTCAGTCCGGAAAGGAACACCGGCTATGATTCCATTGCAGAAAGGATTGCGAGATTTTCAGAAGTGAAGTCTGTGCGGTTGGTCTCGGGCGAGTATGACCTTTCGGTATTGGTGGAGGAGAATACAATGAAAGAGGTTGCGTATTTCGTTGCGGAGAAGATAGCACCCCTGGAACAAGTTCGTAATACGGTGACGCATTTTTTACTAAAGACGTATAAAGAGAATGGAGAAATATACGAAGAGGAAGAGAAAGGGGAAAGATTGGCAGTAACGCTATGATGCTGAAGGTGCTCACTCAATAGAGTGTGGAAAATCCTGAATTCTATTTCGAATTCAGGAACTACAAATGATTATAGGGACGCGGGGTAGTAAACTGGCGATATTGCAAACGGAGAAAGTATGTAAACGGTTGAAGGAAGCGGGTTTGAGACACGAGTTTACGATACGACCAGTGCGAAGTTTAGGTGACGTAATGACGGACCGGGGTTTATATGAAATGCCGGAAAAGGGAGTTTTTGTTAAAAAGCTTGATATGATGCTTTTAGCAGGTGAAATAGACCTTGCAGTGCATAGTATGAAGGATATACCTGTGGAAAGGGATGAAAGGTTAGAAACATCAGCGGTTTTGCCTCGTGATTCGGCTTACGATGCGTTAGTATCGAACTATAAATTAGACGATATGCCAGAGGGTGCAGTGATAGGGACTTCGAGTGTGAGGAGGAAGTTCCAATTTTTGAACCACATGGATGCGAGGGGAGTAAAAGTAATGATAAAAGACATCCGCGGTAACGTTGACACGAGGATTGAGAAGTTTAGAAGGGGAGATTATGATGCCGTGATTCTTGCGGAAGCAGGGCTTGAAAGGTTGAACGTGGATATAGATTATAATAGGCTTGATTGCGACCCTTTTGTCCCGTCACCGAATCAGGGCATAATTGCAGCGGTTACGAGGAGAAGGTCGAGCGAAAGTGAGATTTTAAAGAAGATAGACGATGCAGCGACGAGGATAGAAGCAGAGGTGGAGAACGAGGTTTTAGAGGTAATTGGAGGCGGGTGTTCGCTTCCGGTAGGTGTGCACGCTTGTTGTGAAAACGTGCAGGAAGGAGAAATCGAATTAGCTCTTTACGTCGGTGTTTCTCGTGAGAATTATGCTTTGAAAAAGGCGGTGCTTAGTAAAGACAAATGTTTGGAAGAGGCAAGGAAGTTTGCACTAACTTTTTCGGAGTTGTTCAGCTCCTCTTTATAACCACAAGATCACATGGATTTTAAAAAAAAAATATTTTCCCCTCGTTTGTTTCGACAAGAGGAAAAATCGTTCCAATCTTACCTACACATTATCGACTAAAATCTTTTCGGTCGATGTTTCTGGTAACATTCCTGACAGTAAACAGGTCGAGAGCCATCTGGTTTAAATGGTACTTGACATTCGTCCCCACAGTCCGCACAAGTAACCGTGTGCATCTCCCGCGGTGGACGATCAAAACCCTGTCTTCTTCCGCCAAAATTCCTTTCGCTCATTATGTTATACCTCCTCATTATAGTAGACGCTTATTATTTAAATAACTTCAAAAATTATTTTCTTACTGGATAGAAATCAATCCCCGTCCATCTTTTAGAGAATACAATGTGCAAAATCCGCTTGAGATGCTAAGCTCAACAAACCTAAACTATGCTCTGACAACATACTATGCAGAGTCACTCACTCAGAACTACTTGTTTCCGTCTCGAGTTGACATCTATGTACAGGAGCACGAGCTACAAGCATGGCACAGACTGCTCACAGCGACTGACTGGTTGGAAAAGGGAACTTCCGGTTACTAATTGATGACAGTCACGTATTCTATGCAAACATAAAAAAGAAAGGATATAGCATTGTCTCGACTCCACAGCTTATATTTGATCTGTTACGAGAACAGGGCGTGGCTGTGGACGCTGCACACATGCTCATGGAGAGAGAGTATCATGACATTATATGACATCTATGCTCTAAGCTGGCATTCCGGGAAAAAATTTGACCAGATTAAAAAGGTAACGCACAGCATATTAGATTGTAATGACCAAAAGTTGCATACTTTTCATTCTGACGAAGTATTTGAAAAGGCTGGAAACGCAATGGGAATCGATGCAGAGGTCGTTAAAACAGTTATGGAAGGGTTATACAAATGAACTGATTATTTTTTAATTCTTCTATATTTAAACATTATCCAAACAGTATGCAGTATGTTACCGAGGAGTTTCTATGGCAGAAAATGACCTTTCGATTGAAGAGATCGAGAACCTGAGCTATTACGATTTCATGGGCTACCTAGAGGTGCCCTTTTTCCAGATAGGTGGCTTGACATCCACGGAAAGACTGGGCGAATTGTGTCAGATCGATGAATTCAAGAAGGTGCTGGTGGTTGGATGCGGAACCGGTTTTAACGCCTGTTACCTTGCCAAGAAATTTGGCTGCGGGCTCGTGGGCGTAGATGTCGCGGAGGAGGCGATCAAGAAGGCTAAGGAGAGAGCAGAAAGGGAAAACATCCAGGACCGAGTAGAGTTCCGGGCCGGGGACGCCTATGCTTTGCCCTTCGAAGCGGGTACTTTTGACGTTGTAATAACCCAGTTTGTGTCGCAGTTCCTGAAGATGAAAAGGGCATTCAAGGAGTTCACAAGGGTATTGAAAAAAGGAGGCCGTATCGGGATCAACGAGATGTTCAAGGATAAAGACATGCCTCCAAAAGTAGCGGAAGAGCTCCTGGAGGCGGAGCAGATCATCGGCGATATCACGCAACTGCCTTTTACGATCCACACCTCTGAGGACTGGAAGGAGTGGCTCGAAAATGCAGGTTTAAAAGGGGTTGAGATACACGAAAACAGGGAACTGATGAGCCTGAAAGAATTCCCGCAGTTAATTAAAGAAATTGGCGGTTCTGGAAAATTCTTCAAACTGATGGTAAGAATAATGAAATACGCCTTATTGAGCAAAGTAATCAGGAACAGGTTTAAAAAACTCAGTAAGGCCAAGAGAGTTCTAGTGGGCGCCCCCATAATTAAATCCGCGACCTCGCAGCATGTGGGTTACATCCTGGGTGTTGGCAAAAAAGATTCTTATAATTTTGCAAGCGATTCAACAGCTTTGATCACCCGTGGGATGTGCTGTGGGTCAATATTCCGTAAGTCACGTGCTACGGAGCTCTTCCATCGAATCTCATAAGAGTTCATCGGC
>JANJFQ010000082.1 GCA_025435355.1 Candidatus Methanophagales archaeon
TTCCTATCTCTGCACAGCAATCCGCTAATGTGGATGTATTGATACAGAGCATAGAGAAGACGATGCCCACACCGGAACGTTCGTTTGATGAAACACCGAGGATGTATATTGCACGCTCCTTCGACGTAAATAAACCCGGAACACGTATAAGGAACTTAAAAGGTGGGGTAATCGGTGGTTCCTTACTCCAGGGCAGGCTAAGGGAGCGAGATGAGTTAGAGATAAGACCCGGAAGGATGGTGACGATCGGGGGCAAGGAAAAATGGATACCTATAGAAACGGAGATAACATCAATAATGGTAGGCAGTGAGCGAGTAAAAGAGGTGACCCCCGGTGGACTAATAGGCATTGGCACGAAATTGGACCCGTGCATGACGAGAGAGGACTCCTTGGTGGGACAGTGTGTAGGGAAACCCGGCTCTTTGCCCTCAACCTGGAATGAACTTCGTATAGAATTTCACCTTCTGGAGCGCGTTGTTGGTGTAGCAAAAGAAGTGGAAGTGCCAGCGATAAAAGTGGGGGAGCACGTAATGTTGAGTGCAGGAACCACAATCACAACAGGCGAGGTGAAAAGGGTGACGAAGAAGACCATAGATGTAAAACTGAGCAGACCTGTATGTGCCGAAGAAGGCTCTCGCGTGGCGATCGGGAGGAAAATAAGTGCAAGATGGCATTTGATAGGTGCTGGTGTTATAAGTCTCAAAAATTCCCAATCTTAAGGTTTAAGGTATGCGCATAAATTTATGCACTTGCGGGATTACCATAACATGTTGTAAAAAAAGCCCTGCGGTTTCCGAAAGCGCAAAAAGTTCTTTTATACCTGGCACTATGTCGGCACTTTGCAGATCTGGCGGAGCAGTAACCGGCTGTAGCACAAACTTTATGTTAAGGTCTGCGAGGTCTCTGCATATCTCTTCTATTTCTTCTACGGACGTGTTTTTTATCGCTACTACCTTTACTATCGTTCCTATCCCGCGGTCAACGGCGATTCTTATGCATTCCACCGCATTGCTATACAGTTTGTCGTAATCTTTCTCCTCCACTGCTCGATGGTTCCTCAGCTTTATGTCAATAGATGCGAAATCAAAGCAATCAGCTACGGATGCGAAATCTTTTGCCGAATACCCGTTTGTTTCTATAAAATTCTTTAACTGCATGCTTTTTGCCTCCGTTGCTATTTCTTTTACGAATGAAGCGGAGAAAAGGGGTTCTCCACCGGTGTATGAAATACTGTGGAGGTCTGGAGTGTGCAGCTCTTTTACATACTCCATCAACTCGTTCGTGGATACTGGATTTCTTTTAGTGCAGGGTTTCTTTTTATGTGCAGTCCAAAATCCAGGCGTTGGGTCCCTCGCATAAGGCGTATCGCAATAAAAGCAAGAGAGAGGGCAGCCTGCAAATCTGATGAATATTTGTCTCCTACCTGCATAAGGTCCTTCTCCCTGGAAGGAGCTGAATATTTCGGTGATATACCCTTTTTTCATTTCTGCGTTTTTAACTCGCTTTAGTACTTCTTTGACTTCTGGCATTGGTGTGCATCTCCTGTGTTTAATCATCACTAATGGCTATTTATATTGCATTTTTTATTTAATAACGAATAAGAGAAGGAGTGTTAACGATGAGAGATAAAGTCCTCATAGAGGAAAAGATGCAAAAACTTATTGAGATGACTGCAGGATTTTGTGATGCATATTTGGATGAAGATTACAAACAGTTATGCGAGAAGCTTACACGAAAGATGTCACGCAAGCGAACTGTACCATTCCTTTCTGGTCGGATGGAAATCTGGGCAGCGGCAATAATCCATGCCCTGGGCAGCATCAACTTCCTCTTCGACCAGAGTTTCGAACCTTACGTTGGCGCTGACGACATCTCCAATTACTTCGGTACATCCAAAAGTACTGTCTCACAGAAGGCAAAGGTCATCCGGGATATGTTCAAAATGAGCTACTGGGATAAAGAGTTTTCCACAACCCACATGAATGAGAGCAATCCGCTTTCCAATCTAGTGATGGTGAATGGGCTGATAGTTGACAAACGAACTCTGCCGCCGGATATTCAGGAAATCATACGTCAAAAAGAGCGTCGCAAAAAATAAAATAAAGGATTCACCAACGATAAACGGAAAATCAATAAGGGAGATAGCAGAAGAAGGAAAAGTGCTGGATGACGACGTTATCCGAACCATGGACAATGCACACTTTTCTGAAGGCGGCATAGCGGTATTAAAAGGAAACATCGCAAACAGCGCGGTAATAAAGCAAACTGCGGTTGATAAAAATATGATGGTTCATTCAGGTCATGCTAAGGTGTTCTACACCGAAAAAGATTTGTTAGATGCGATAAGCCCTGTAAGGGCTTGCGGGGTCATGGAGCAGAGCCCCACAGAAGCGAAGAGGATTGTTGAAGGCGATGTTATCGTGTTGCCATTCCAGGGTCCAGCAGGTGCACCGGGAATGCCGGAAATGCTGACGCCAACCGATGCGATAATGGGTGCAGGCTATAAAAAGGTGGCGTTAATCACCGATGGACGATTCTCAGGTGCTACCACCGGTCCTTGCATTGGGCATGTTGAGATGGAGGCGTATAATGGCGGTGCAATCGCGGCGATACAGGATGGCGATAGAATAGAGATAGATATTCCAAACAGAACGCTTAATGTTAGATTAAGCGATGCCGAGATTGAAGAACGACTAAGGAAGGTTAAAGCACCAGAACGAAAACTGACACCGTTATTAGAATCGTACCGGGAGAAGTTTACAGGAATTAATTGTTATGGTAAAAAGGTGAAAATATAAAGTAACGATTATTTCATGTTCGCTTCGCTTTTCGCATTCATCGCTTTTTGGAGGTAAGAAGGTGGGTAAACATACAAAATAAGTAAAAGGTGATAACACGGATAAAAAGAAGGCGTTAATGTTTGAGTATGGTCAAAAAGCCCCAACTTCTCCATCCCGCAATGAAGTGTGTGGGCATCCACATTGTTGGTCGGGTATTTGTTTTATTTCCTCTTTCGTCTAATTAGTTATGCAACTGCTATTAATGTTGCGATTGCGAAGATAGATTCAAATGCCGGCGCCAACTTGCAAGCCGAGTGCCAGATGGGCAATTGGAGCGAAGCGAGCCGCCAAGCGAACGGAGCCACAAATGCGCAGTTATGCGAAGTAGCCACACATTCTATAATTAGCTATTAATAGAAATACCTTCAAGTATCTGATAAGTTCGAAGAGCAAAGTTGTCTGTCATACCGCTTATGTGATCAACAATCAAATGTGCACGCAGGAACCATTCACATGTTGGTTCTTTTCCAAACTCCTTAAGTTGGTATTCGTAACTTTTTATATAGTTTTTTGAAAGCTGATTAAATAGACGCCATTCTAGATCTAAGCCTTCATGGGATATTAAACGATCTTTTTCAACAAATACCAAGAAATCTGCCATTTCCATTTCTAATAGAGCAGAAAAATGATCGAGGAGGCCGCAAACAGTAGTATAACCTGATAGCTCAATGGTTTGCGCTTCTGGAGAGCGATATATTTTGTTGCGAGCAATTTCTTTCAAAATATTCAGTACTCGACCCATTCCGTTCTTATCTATAAGTTTACCAATACCTCCTGAACACACTTTATCATGATTATTTACATATTCTGTAGTAGCCTCTTCTACAAATGCTTTTGACCACGGCACAGAAATCTGCATACCAAAAGATTCTATTTTCGCTGGAAGCTTAACTGGAATCTTATCATCATATTTCTCTGACCATAATTCTTTGAAGGTATTCCTGAATAGATCTGAATTCATAATTCCTTTTTCAAATCCATCGGCAATATCACTGAGACAATAACAAATGTCATCGGCTGCATCCATAATGTAAGCCAGTGGAAATTTAACTTTACTATCCCATCCAATGTGATCACATAGTTCTTGTATTATTTTTTTTTCCGTCTGGAAATATCCTGGCTTTTTCTCGTACTTCCCAGCAGATAGCTCATCAGAATCAGACGCCATAGTGTATTTTATTGAACTCAAGATTGCCGGAAGTGATAAATTTAGGCCATATCCATCGTGTCCAGATAATCTAAGAACTGTCCGTAAACCTTGTGGATTACCATCGAAGTGAAAGAAATCACGCAATAGTGGTTGAAGCATTGCTTTATATGTTTTTTTATTCATACATGCAGGTACGTGTTTTTCCCATTTTTCACGGAACCAACTTTGTATAGCTTGTTCTCCGAAATGACCGAAAGGAGGATTGCCGACATCATGTAATAGACATGCATTTTCAACGATTGTCACAAAAGGTATTAAAAGATCTTTCGATAGTAGTTTTTTTCTTTCAAGTTCCTTTGCTATTTTTAGGGCAAGTTTTTTCCCAATATCAGCAACCTCTAGAGAGTGTGTTAATCTGGTTCGAACACTGGAGTTCGGTTCCAGAGGGAATACCTGAGCTTTCTGTAATAAGCGTCTAAACGATGAAGAAAAAAGTATCCTTGAACGATCGCTGTAGAACTCCTCGTCGAGAGTTCTTTCGATAGATGAGGGTCTTCTTCTATATGGAACTAGAATTTTACTGTATTGCGGATACAAATTATCAACTTCCCTCCAAAATTTTACTGCATCGTAGTCCTTGGAATTTAAAAAACGAGTAATGGTATCATCTGTGAGCGTGTCGTCAAAATCGAATATTATCGCAAGAATTTCTCGACCAGATACTTTTTTACGTTTGTTCACCATCACTCACCTCCTATATTTTTGGTATTTGTATAGCTCATATTAATTCTGACATATGGGGTATGTATAAAAAGTTTTCGATAAATCGAATTTTAAAATCAAAGATTTCCAATTTTATTGACGAATATTTGAAAAAATTCTTTGAGATACCGATTCACATAATCCTTTCTCTTTTCGCAACAGCCTTTACGTAAAATTTACTTCGCAACAAACTTTAGGAAAGTTTGATCAAAACGCTTCGCGGAAACCTGTGCTAAAAAACTTATGGTTATAAAAGGAGCTAAACAAATAACGCGATTTTACCGTATCAACCGTCCAAATAAGCTGTTAAGTTCTCTTCTGCGCCGTTTAGCCATCATCTCTTCCCGCTCTTCTACCGCTTTTTTCTCCTTGTCGCCAGTATAACCTGCTTCTGATTTTTCATTTAATCGTTCCAACTCACCGTGATCTAACCACGCTCCATTACAGACAAGGCAGACATCTATTTCTACATCTTGAGCATATTCCAGGTCCATCAATCCGCCGCAACGAGGGCATACCCGTTTACTTTCACTTTGCGTGCCTATGTGCTTTGTCAGGTAATTGGCGAGTTTTCTGTCACCAAGTATCTTTTTGAGTTCGTTTTTGTCAAACCATATGCCCTGACAATTCGGACAGACATCGATGATAACATTGGGACCCAATACTTCCACTTCCTCCTTCTTCATCTCCACCCAGCATCTTGGGCATTCTATCTTTTTTTCCATCTGTTTCTTGTTATTTTTATAAAACCATAAAGCTTTTATTACTCTGAAACATTAGCATTAGAGTGTAACAATTCCAGATGAGGCGGTAAAACAATGAATGAAACCATGAATATAGAGCAACAAGAGGCTGAAAGGGTGTATGAGGCCGCGAGATGGTTGGAAGGGGGGGCGATTTGATGTTAGCAGAACTGTTTATACTTTTTGCGTTAATTGTAATGGTAATCGTGGTGTATCTCGTGTTCAAGATGCTTAAGCACATCATCGTAAACTCAATCCTTGGGTTGCTCATTCTTGTAGCTGTAAACTTCGTCTTTGGATTGAAGATCGCATACACATGGGTTGTTGTCCTGATATGTGCGATCGGGGGCGTCATCGGTGCTGTCATTGTCATTCTTCTACATCTATTGACAGGACTGTTCTGATAATAGAAATCAAAACAGGACGGGGGAGAAAGAGATTGGCTGAAAGGGAAGAGTGGGAGCCGAAGATATTGGCGTTTTGCTGTAACTGGTGTTCATACGCGGGTGCAGATGCAGCGGGATTGGAAAGGCGGCAAGTTCCTCCTACGATACGCGTGATAAGGGTGATGTGTTCAGGCAGAATAGACCCTGCTTTCGTTTTGATGGGGCTTTTAGAGGGTGCAGATGCGGTTTTAGTCACGGGCTGCCATATAGGCGATTGTCATTATGTGGATGCAAATTACAAAACGAGGAACAGGTATGAGTTTCTAAATGAATTTGTGGACGAGCTTGGCTTGGAACCGGAGAGACTGTGGCTGAGGTGGATTTCGGCATCAGAAGGGTCGCTTTTTGCAGAAATGGTCCGAGAGGTAACGGAAAAGATAAAGAGGATAGGACCAAGTCCTTTGAGAAGCGAGTGGAAGAAGTAAAAGCGAAAATGAACTCGAAGTATTATCTTGCATGGGCTAAGGACGAAGGAATAAGAAAAAAAGGAGCTAATGGTGGATTTGTAACTGCCACGCTTGTAAGTGCATTGGAAAATGATTTTATTGACGTTGCATTGGTAGTCAGGAAAAAGAGTGTGTATGAAGGCATACCTGTATTGACGAGCGACGCGGAAGTGGTGAAAGAATGTGCGGGGTCCTTGCATGGCGCACCCATAAATCTTACAAAGTATGTGGTGGAGCATGCAGCGAAAAAAAGAATAGGGCTGCCGACAAAGCCTTGTGACGCACGTGGAATAATAGAGCAGGCGAAGAGGCGACAGGTAAGTCTTGAGAACGTATTCATGATAGGGCTTAACTGCGGTGCAACGCTGCATCCGCTAAGAATGCGGGAGATAGCATCATATTACGCGCTTGACCCGGATTCCGTGGTGAGAGAGGAGATAAAAGAAGGTAAGATATTTCTGGTGAGTGAAGAGGAAGGGGAGGAGAAAGAGAAATGGATGAAGATAGACGAGCTGGAAGCGAAGGGGTATGGAAGAAGAGATGCATGCAAGTCGTGCATTACGAAAATACCAACAATGGCTGATTTAGCGTGTGGAATCTGGGGATCGAATGACGAGAAGAAGACATTTGTGGAAGTGTGCAGTGAAAAAGGAGGAGCGATATTCGAAAATGCAGTAGACAGCGGATATGTGGAGATAGAGGAAGCACCGGAGAAAGGAATAGAGACGAGGCAGAAGAAAGAGGCAGGGATGCAGAAACGTGCAGCGAGTTGGAAGGAGAAGATGGATGAAGTAAGCGGATTATCACGCTCGGAAAGATTTGAGTTTTATGTAGATGCATTGAAAAACTGTATCCATTGTGGCGCATGTAAGGCGGTATGTCCGGTTTGTGCATGTGAAGAAGATGCGAAATGCTTGGAGATGAATGACGAGCGAGATTCTTATGCAATTTCTATGTATAACGTGCTCAGGATATTTCATCTCATGGACTCCTGCATCCATTGTGGTCAATGCGAGGATGTTTGCCCCGTGGACATACCGTTAACGCTGATACAGCGACGATTCTCTGAGCGGATGCAACATCGCTTGCGATACACACCTGGAATGGACGTCATGGAAAAACCGCCTTTATACGAGACGGAATTGAGATGGAGTGCAAAGGCAGAATAAGGTATCTGCTCAAAAATCGCCTTCCGCATAGCAGCCCCCTTTTCCTCATTCTCTTTTTATGTGTGAGTAAATCTTTAAACTCAATCATAATTTATAGCAGTTAGAAATACGAATACCTATGGACAAAATCGAAGTGCTTCTCGCTAACTTCCCGTTATATGCGGAAGACCTCGAGATAGACCTGAATGAACCGTCAGGCAGGTTCAAGTGGTTTTTAGCTTCTATCCTGTTCGGTGCGAGGATAAGCGAGAAAATCGCATCGAACACCTACAAAACGTTTGAACGGTATGGAATTGACAGCATGGATAAAATCATCGCTGCTGGCTGGGACGAACTGGTCAAGATTCTGGATGAGGGCGGATATGTGCGATACGACTTTTCCACGGCGACAAAGCTGCTTGAGATAGCCAAAACGCTAAAGGAGAAATACGAGTCATTGGAGAACCTTTATAATCAATCATCGGATACAAAGGATTTAGCGAGAAGATTGCAGGAATTTAAAGGCATTGGTGCTGTAACGGCACAGATATTTTTAAGAGAGTTGAGGGGTGTGTGGCAAATAAGCACTGAGGTATCGAGCAAAGCTAAAAGCGTGGCAGAGAATCTGGACATAAATTTGCGAGAATTCGAGGATGAAAATCTTTCTCGGGTTGAGACTGCTCTCGTAAAACTCGGCATAAAATACTGTAAGAA
>JANJFQ010000083.1 GCA_025435355.1 Candidatus Methanophagales archaeon
TAGAAGAAGAGATGCTCTTTATTCATGAATTCCATCTCATATTCTCTTTTCTTCTCATCGAACTCAACATCTGAAATTTTAGAAGCGATAATCGCCCGGAGCTTTGTCGTTCCAGAACCAAATTCTATCGGTTCTTTTTCTCGCCATGCTACCTCACCCAATTCTTTTTCAAATGCCTTTCTTAATATCCATTTTCCATATTTTCTCCCTTCTATTTCCTTTACCTTCAAGCCGGGATTTATGTCGAGAGCGAATTCGATTACCTCTTTATCAAGATACGGCTGTTTTATCTCCACGTCGAGAAAATCTACGAGTTTGTTAGAGGAGAAATACATCGTTTTTGAAATATTTCTTATGTACTTAGTCAACGCATCATGTGAAAGCTCGTGCATGTAGGAATAACCAGCAAACAGCTCATCTGCTCCATCTCCGGTCATTACGCTTTCTATTCCTAAATTCTTTGCCTCCTTCAACGCCGCGTAGATAGCCAAATCATTAGGAAGGGCGGGATCAAAACTTCTAACCGCTTTTATCACCTCCGGTATTCTTTCTAATGCTTCGTTTTCTGTTATGCAGAGCAGATGATGCTCATAACGGAACTCATGAGCTACCTTTTTTGCATAGCCAGAGTCAGGAGCAGGAGTTCCATTCATAAATACTGTAAGAGCCTTTTTACCTTCATCTTTAGAAACAGCAGCTAAAATGCTCGTGTCTAACCCACCGGAAAGCAGCAATGCATCCGCAGCGTTTCTCTCAACTGCATCACTCAATAGTTCTCTTAACCTGCTGCATACTTCTTCCTTTTTCATAAATTTTTACAGTCCTTTTACTATTAAAGATATAAGATGAAAGAGAGTTTCAGGCTAAAAGAGACTTTCGTATGGATAACGGCAGACGAAAAGAAGTATATAGAGATTGCAAAAGAGGAGATAAAGCAACGTAGAAAAGAATTGGAAAGATTCGTGCGATGGCATCCCTATTTTCTTGTAACGCTCGAAAGTTACCGGATAGAACAAACAGAGGTCGGTAGTGATAGAGAAGATAAGATACCAGAGATGGTAAGAAGAATGATAGAGTCAGCGGGTAAGTTTGGCATAGGACCGATGTCAGCAGTTGCAGGGACTTTAGCAGAGTTTGCAGTGGATGCGATGCGAGACGCAGGAGCAACACACGCAATGGTGGATAATGGTGGTGACGTGGCATTGGTAAACGATAGAGAAGTGCTTGTAGGCATATATGCAGGAGAAAGCCCCTTTTCGGAGAGGATTGCGCTTAAGATAAAGCCTTCCTCATCTTTATCAGGTATATGCACCTCTTCTGGGACTGTGGGACATTCCATAAGTTTCGGTAACGCTGATGCCGCAACAGCGATAAGCAATAGTGCATCTTTGTCCGATTCCGCAGCTACTGCGCTCTGCAATTCCGTTACCGATGCTCATTCTATCCCGAAAGCTTTTCGGTCAATCAATCATGTGGGGGGCATTGAAGGTGCGCTTATAATATACAAGGACGTGCTCGCAACATGGGGAAAAATTCCAGAAATCGTCCGTTTATGAATAACCATGAGATTACACAGATTTTCACACAAACTTTCTTTTCAAATAAAGTTTGATCAAAGAAAAAGTTTTTCTTTTAGTGCGGGTTTTCTTTTAAGAAAAAAGAGGCAAGTAAAAAATGAGCACCAGTTCTGTCGCTGTCGAAAGGGAAGAAAAGGAATTAGAGGAAATTTCCTTAGCAGAAGGGGTTAGCGTGGAGAAATTGAAACGACTCATCGAAGCTGGTAGAGTTGTAATTCCGAGAAATGCTGCGAACAGAGACATCGTGCTAAAAGCAATTGGCGAAGGGATGAGTACGAAAGTGAACGTGAATGTAGGAACGTCAAAGGATTATGTTGATATTGAAGAGGAGGTGAGGAAGGTAAAGACTGCGTTAAAATACGGTGCTGATACGATAATGGACCTCTCTACTGGCGGAGACCTCGATGAAATACGAAGAACGATTTTGAAAGAAGTGGACGTGCCAGTTGGGACAGTACCAATATACCAGGCGGCTTTAGAGAGGGCAGGAGTAAGGGCTGTGGTGGACATGAGTTCGGATGACATGTTCAATGCAGTAAGGAAACATGCAAAAGACGGTATAGACTTTGTTACCATTCATTCTGGCGTAAATCTGAATTCGCTGGAGCGGTTGAGGAGTTGCGAGCGCATCTTGGATGTTGTTAGTCGCGGTGGTGCTTTCCTCGTTGCATGGATGATTCACAACGAGCGAGAAAATCCGTTCTACGAAGAATATGATTACCTTTTGGAAATAGCAAAAGAATACGAGCTAACGCTTAGCCTGGGTGATGGAATGCGTCCAGGCTGTATTTCCGATGCCTCCGACCGTGCGAAATTCATGGAAGTCATTACTCTCGGTGAACTCGTGAGGTTTGCCAGGGAAGAAGGCGTCCAGGCAATTGTTGAAGGACCCGGGCACGTGCCACTGGATGAGATCGAGGCATCTGTGAAGACGATAAAGAATATAACTGATTTTGCACCCCTGTACCTCTTAGGACCTATTGTCACCGACATCGCACCGGGATATGACCATTTTGTGAGTGCAATAGGAGGAACGGTTGCGGGAATGCATGGTGCGGATTTTCTCTGCATGGTTTCGCCTTCTGAGCATTTGGCATTGCCCTCTGTAAACGACATAAAAGAAGGGACGATAGTAACGAAAATAGCGGCACATGTCGCAGATCTCGTAAAGGTTGAACAAAGTGAGAGGGCGAGACGATTGGACGATGAAATGGCGCATGCGAGAAGAAACCTGGACTGGCACCGGCAGTTTGAAATCGCTATAAATGGCGAGGAAGCTCGAAGAATAAGAAACAGCAGACCTTCGGAAAGCGATGCTTGTTCTATTTGCGACGATTTGTGTGCAATAAAAATGATAAAGGAGTTTTTTAAGAAGTGAAGAGATTTGCAGTTTATTACTCCCTCTTCGCGGTTATCGGGATAACTCCTTTCTCAAATTCCGCGATGGCTATCTCTATGGGGTCTATTTCTTCTGTTTCTATGAGCACTGGCGCACCCATGGCTATCTGCAGTGCTCTTGCACCTATGATACGTGCTTTTTCGTATTTCGTATATTTATCTCTCTCTTCTCCCAAACAAACCGACCTCAACCCTTTTTTAGCTAAACAACGATGGGGTTGCTGAGATTTGAACTCAGGTCTCGGCGATCCGAACGCCGAAGGATAGTCCAAGCTACCCTACAACCCCCCTGTCGTAATTGCTCAATATCCTGTGGAAACATTTTCCACTCTTTATTGAGCACGTTCCCTTTAGTATCTTCATACTTATTCATACGGCGCTATCTCGTTTATCAGCTCTGCATGCGCTAAAAGCATCCTCCGACAGCAATATCTTCTTATCCCTAACTCGTCCAGCACCTTCCCCGGTTCCTCCTGCTTTATCCTCTCCTTATACACATCCCACACATCTGATATTACTTTTCCGCATGTAAAACACCTGACTGGAATCATAAACCTCACCGATAAGACTTTTGCCTATGTGCTCTTGCACCTTTTGCACCGAACTTCTTCGGCTCTTTCTTCCTCACGTCACTAACCAACAAGCTTCTATCATATCCCAGATAAGCTTCCTTTAGTTTTTCATTCACCGTCCAGTCCACCAATCCACGAGCAATAGCAGTTCGAGCTGCCTCTGCCTGTCCCATAAAACCGCCGCCTCGCACGTTTACCTCCACCTCAATGCCTTCGAGTTCAACATCAGGAAGCTGAGAAGCGATAAATAAAGGTTCTGCTATCTTTGCTCTCACCACTTCCGGCTCTATTATTTCCAGAGGCTTCTTGTTTATCCTCACCCCACTCTTACCTTCTTTTATGGTCACTCGTGCAACTGCCGTCTTCCTCTTCCCTACTTGATTCACTATTTTCTTTACCTTTGCTTTGGTTCCCATCCTAACTTTTCACTCACCTCCCCTAAGGTTACATACTTGCGAGACAATCTTTCTGCACTTGCATTTCCCACTTTCTCCCTATTCACCTTTTCGTATTCTTCAGGTATGCCGAGATAAACGTGCAATCTTGAAAGAGCGTCTCTTCCTCTCGCCTTCTTGTAGGGCAGCATTCCCCTTATTGTGCGCTTCACGATTCTATCAGGCATTTTTGGGAAGAAGGGTCCTTTCTCTTTCGACCCCCTGTCCTTTCTCATTTTGTACTCCTTAAATATTGTCTCCTTAGAGCCGCTTATTATCACGTGCTCCGCGTTAACGATTGCTATTTTTTTCTCTTTTTCTTTTAGCAACTCCTTCGCTACTTCGCTCGCCAATCTTCCTAAAATGTGACCCTCACCATCTATTATCTCCATTTCCCCACTCATCACACCCAAACCTTTCTTTTTTCTATAATGTTTTATTAAATGATAATCTTCACACCTGACCCTTTCGGGTTATTCTCTACCAACTCCTCGATGCTCACGCACTTCCCCTCCCCGCACTTGCTGATTTCCTCAAACGCCTTTTTACTGAAACCCAGCGCCGCAACGGTTACCGGCTTCTCAATCGCTCCAGCGCTCAGCACCTTCCCCGGCACCAATATCGTATCATTTGCATCGGAATATCTATTTATCTTGCTCAGATTTACCGCTGCATAATTCCTTCGCGGCTTCTCTAACCGCTTTGCTATATCCCGCCATATGGGTGCGCTGTTCTCTCTTGCAATCTTTTTTAAATCTTCTATCAGCTTGTCAATCCTCGGATTCGTCTTCCTTTTTCTTCTCATCTTTTCGCTTTCGCCTCTCGCTTTCCCTTCTGAAATTTTTAAGATACCTTTTTATAAATGTTGCCGAATATAATTCAATTCTTCTTTACGAAAAACTTCAAAAAAACCTTATACTTCCCCAATTTACCCCCGTAATTCCCTGCTGATATTTTCACCAGTCCTTCGACATCCCTCACGTTATCCATTGCCGCTTTCATCGCTTCTCTTACCGAATCGAGAGAAACACCATTTATGACGATTTCCGGAATAAAATTTACACCTTCCGGGACTTTCGACACGTTTATTTTATGCTTTAATGCGGGGCAATATGGATGATTAGTCGTAGGACCTATCGCGGGATATTTTGTTTCCGGTTTAGAACCCGCAGCGCAAATATCAAAAGGAGTGATAGCACCTTCTACCTTGTTTATTGCAGCGATTGCCTTTTCACCCGCTTCTAACGCTGCCCCCAAACTTTCGCAAAAGAACCATAAGTTTCCACCCATTACACCCTTTTTATAGCCTAAATAGTGTTCCACGAGGAATTCGCCCATCATTATCGGCACCACTATTATTTCTCTTCCAAACCTTTGCTCAATCGTCTCGTATCCATCGCCACAATGCCCTATTCTATCCATGACATCAATTTTATCTTTTGAATCAAGTGCGTTGAAGACTGACGTCGTAGGCACTACCAGTATCCCCTGCCGTATTCGTTTCGATATTTCATAGTCAAGCTTCTTTGGGGCACCTTTATCATAGTTCACCCATAGTTGAACCAGCGCTCCTTTTCTGCCGTCAGGCGTTTCCTGTTCACTTAGCCACTTTTCTATCCCACCTTCTGATTCACCAAAGACAGTGGAAGGCAATGCTGTGGCGCCGTAAGCCGCTCGCTTCAATCTCTTCTCATCTCTCGCCGTTATGCATATTCGTGCAAATAACCCATCAAATGCCTCACAGTAGGTGTCTTCTATTTCCATTTTTTAAAAATGCCCCGAGACCATTTTAGCCTTCAATTCCACTAAATATTCCGGGTCCCTCTTTATTTTCTCTTTTTCCTCTTATATTCAATATCCACCCATTCCCTGTGTCCATCTTCAGCAGCGGATTTGCCTCTGCTCGCTCACGAACAGCCTCGCCATCTATTGATTTATTGTGGACACGCTGCAAGTGCTCTGCTAAATTATTTGTGTTCACACTCACGTCACAGACAGGGCATTTTGTGAATTTTCTCTTCTTCTTCATTTTCCCCTCATCTTTTTATAAAGCGAGAATCTTCGTCTAAAAGTTAAGGAATTACAGCGCTTGATGTCAACCGTCACTGTTACTTGTTTATATTCATTGACATCTTTTTATAGTATATGATAGATTACACATATTGATGCAGATGACAAAAACAATAAAAGAACATTTGGAAGGAATTGACAGCGACTTAGCTTCTTTAATTTTTAAAATGAGTCGCATCGCCGACACAATAAGTAACGAACTCCCATACAGGCGGGGTAAGGCAGATACAAAAAACGTATTTGGTGAGCTACAACTAGTTGCAGATAAATGGGCAGATCAGTTTATAATTGATGAATTGGGAAAATCAAGGCTGGTTAAAACAGTAGTATCGGAAGAACAGCCCGACCTGGTAAAACTTAGTGATGCGGGGACGTTTAATATCACTTTGGACCCGTTAGATGGCTCGTCAAATATAGAGAGCAACAACCTGGTTGGGACAATAGTAGGGATATACAAGAAAGATTTGCCGACAGAGGGAAAGCATCAGGTAGCTGCAATGTATATCCTATATGGTCCTGTAACAACCTTAGTTTATACTGCACAGAATGGCGTCCATGAATTTTTGCAGACAAAAAAGGGGTTCGTTTTACGAGAAGAAAATATGAAGCTTCCTGAGCCAGGTAAGCTATATGGTATAGGCGGACTACGAAAAGACTGGCTGCCTTCATTTAGAAAATATATAGAGGAGTTGGAAATAGGGGGCTACAAATTAAGATA
Source organism: Candidatus Methanophagales archaeon (assembly GCA_025435355.1). Lineage (GTDB taxonomy): Archaea > Halobacteriota > Syntropharchaeia > Alkanophagales > Methanospirareceae > WJOV01. Next base: position 6,770 of record JANJFQ010000083.1, read on the forward strand.
TGGCGGGTCTTTTGTTGGTGACTTCAATCAAATACTGCACTATGGAGGAATTTTTGCATATCCAGCACTAATGACTAAACCAACTGGGAAGTTAAGACTGCTGGTCGAGAGCAATACTATGTCGTTTATAGCGAAACAAGCAGGAGGAGCTTCAACTAATGGTAAGTCTTCAATACTGGAAATTGAGCCGGAAAGTATAACTCAAAGAGTTCCGACATATATAGGAAACAAAGACCTAATAGAGAAGTTGGAGAAGATATTGTAAAGAAAAAAATTATAATATAGAGGGTGAAAAAGATGGAAGAAAGAGGAAAATTTGGACCAATACCGGGGAATAAGATGTTCGAGGCTTTGTACAATACAGAAGGGATTATAATGGCTGCAAATACCAGAATCGTTCCCGGCGTTGCAAAAGGGATTTTTAGAGCAGCTAAAAGTTTGAGAGCGGCAGTTATCTTCGAGCTTGCGAAATCAGAGAGTGATTTAAGCGGTGGATATACCGGATTAACACCGCAAGATTTTTCAAATGCCGTCCGCGACACTGCTAAAGAAGTTGGTTTTGCTGAGTGGGCTCTACATGCAGATCACACAACAGTAAAGAAGGGGACGGACGACGAAATAAAGGAAGTAAAGAGCTTAATAGAAGCTCAAATTGCGGCTGGATATACTTCCTTTGCAATAGACGCTTCTTTTCTCTTCGATCTGAATGAAACAACCGTTTTAGGGCAACTTCAGAGGAATATTGACGTGACCACGGAGCTTGCAAACTTCATTAAGGAAAAGATGGCAGGAAGAGAGTTTGGATTAGAAGTTGAAGTTGGAGAGATAGGAAAGAAGGATAAAGACGGATTAGTCCTTACAACGGTGGAAGAGGCAACTACATTTATTAACGAGTTGCACAAGAGGGACATATTTCCTCAGGTTCTGGCTATTGCCAACGGGTCAACACATGGAAACATCTATGATGATTATGGGAATCTAATTGAACAGGTTTCAATAAATATAGAACGAACGGTGGAGATAGCAAAGGCAATTGAAGCTTTTTACGTGAGGATTGCACAGCACGGCATCACAGGCACTCCGCTCAAATTCATAAACACGAAGTTTCCTAAAGGTTTGATTCTAAAAGGAAACGTTGGCACGTTCTGGCAAAATCTCGCATGGGACGTATTTGAAATATTTGAACCGGAGTTATATGAAGATATAGTGAATTGGACTTTGAACAAATACAGGGATGAAGCAGCAAAGAAAGGTATAACTAAAAATAACGAAATTTTTGGTAAGTACAGTAAGTTTGCAATAAAGGAGTTTAAGAATAGAATATACAGCGTTTCTGAAGAGACGGAACGTGAACTTGAAGCGAAGGCGTATGCGGAAGCTATG